>CAYODB010000127.1:3203-11325 GCA_964402495.1 uncultured Bordetella sp. | reverse complement strand
TTCACGAACGTGCCCGGATCCTCGAGTTGCCCGCCTTCGGCCAGCAAAGCCTGGTCGAACAAAATATGGCTCCAGTCGCCGAAGCGCTTGCCCTCCGCCTCGTGCTTCAGGCGCTGCACCAGCGGATGGTGCGGATTGATTTCCAGGATCGGCTTGCTTCCCGGCACGTTCTGGCCGGCCGCCTTGAGCATGCGCTCCAGGTTCTGGCTCATGCCGTGCTCTTCGGCAACGATGCACGCCGGCGACGACGTCAGCCGGAACGTCACCCGCACGTCCTTCACCTTGTCGCCAAGTTCCTTGCCGATGCGTTCCATCAGTTCCTTGTAGTCGCCGGTCTCTTTTTCCTGCTCCTGCTTCTCCTCGTCGGCGAGTTTGCCCAGGTCGAGGTCGCCCTTGGCCACCGACGCGAAGGGCTTGCCTTCGAATTCGGTCAGGTTCGACGCCACCCACTCGTCCACGCGGTCGGACAGCAGCAGCACTTCCAGGCCCTTCTTGCGGAAGATCTCCAGGTGCGGGCTGTTCTTCGCCGCTGCGAACGTCTCGGCCGTAATGTAGTAGATCTTGTCCTGGCCTTCCTTCATGCGCGAGACGTAATCGGCCAGTGAAACCTTCTGTTCCACGGCATCGTCGAGCGTCGACGCAAAGCGCAGCAGTTTCGCGATGCGCGCCCTGTTGGCAAAGTCCTCACCCGCACCTTCCTTGAAGACACGGCCGAACTCCTTCCAGAACGCTGCGTACTTTTCCCGGGTGTTTTCGGCGAGGTCTTCCAGCAGGCCCAGCACCTTGTTGATGCAGCCCTTGCGGATGGTTTCGACGTCCTTCGACTCCTGCAGGATTTCCCGCGAGACGTTGAGCGGCAGGTCGTTCGAATCGACGATGCCGCGCACGAAGCGCAGGTAAGCGGGCAGCAATTGTTCCGCATCGTCCATGATGAACACCCGGCGCACGTATAGCTTCACGCCATGGCGATGCTCGCGGTCCCCCAGGTCGAAGGGCGCCCGCGCCGGCAGGTAGAGCAGTTGGGTGTACTCGGATTTGCCCTCGACTTTTGCATGGGTCCAGGCCAGCGGCGGCTCGTAGGCATGGGCCACATGCTTGAAGAACTCCTGGTATTGCTCGTCGGTGATTTCGGATTTCGGCCGCGCCCACAGGGCGGAAGCCTGGTTGATTTTCTCGTCTTCGTCGCGGAGGACGTTTTCGCCCTTGTCCTTGTCCCATTCCTCCTTCTGCATCAGGATGGGCAGCGTGATGTGGTCGGAATACTTGCGCAGGATGGCGCGCAGTCGATAACCGTCCACAAAATCGTCCTCGCCCTCGCGCAGGTGCAGGGTCACGTCGGTGCCGCGGCCGGTTTTTTCCGCCACTTCGATGGTGTAGTCGCCCTCCCCTTTAGACTCCCAGCGCACGGCCTGGTCCGTGGCCGCTCCCGCCCGGCGGGTGACCAGCGTGACCCGGTCGGCGACGATGAAGGAGGAATAGAAGCCGACGCCGAATTGCCCGATCAGGTGCGCATCCCGGGCCTGGTCGCCGGTCAGGCTGCCGAAGAACTCCCGGGTGCCGGACTTGGCGATGGTGCCGATGTGGTCGATCACCTCCTGGCGCGACATGCCGACACCGTTGTCGGAGATGGTGACGGTGCGAGCCGCCTTGTCGAAAGAGACGCGGATGCGCAGGTCGGAATCGCTTTCGAACAGGCTGGAGTCGGTCAGCGCCTCGAACCGCAGCTTGTCGCAGGCGTCGGACGCGTTGGAAACGAGTTCGCGCAGGAAGATTTCCTTGTTGCTGTACAAGGAGTGGATCATCAACTGCAGCAATTGTTTGACTTCGGTCTGGAAGCCTAAAGTCTCTTTGGCGGCGGTCTCTTTGGTGGCGGCTTCGGCCATGGCCATGCTCTCCTCTAAACGTTTTGTAACAGCAAATGCACTTGGGGACGCTATCTTAGGCGTTCAAGGGCCCGGCCGGAACCTGGACGGGTAACCCGATGTCTTTCACTTGCGCGATACACAGGAGCATCCGATGAGAATGTCCAAGCCTTTCAGAACGCTGGCCGCGGCGCTGGCCCTTGCATCCGGCCTCGCGACAACCGCCCACGCCGCGCCGCCTGTCGATCGCATCAAGCTGCCGCCGGGGTTCAGGATCTCCGTGTTCGCCGACGACGTCGACAACGCCCGTTCGCTCACGCTCGGCGACAGAGGAACGGTGTTCGTCAGCACGCGCTCCGAAGGCTCGGTGTACGCGCTGCCCGATGCCAACCGCGACGGCAGGGCCGACGAGGTCATCGTCATCGCCAGGGGACTCAATTCCCCGAACGGCGTCGCATTCCGCAACGGTTCGCTCTATGTCGCCGAGATCAGCCGGATCCTGCGCTACGACAATATCGAGGGCAGCCTGAAGAATCCGCCCAAGCCGGTGGTGGTCAGCGACAAATTTCCGCGCGACGGCCATCACGGCTGGAAATTCATCGCTTTCGGCCCTGACGGCCTGCTGTACGTGCCTGTGGGTGCGCCCTGCAACGTCTGCGAGGTGAATGCGGACGTCTACGCTGCCATTCACCGTATGCAGCCGGACGGCACCCGGCTGGAAACATTCGCGCGCGGCATCCGCAACACGGTCGGCTTCGACTGGCATCCGGAAACGAAGGAAATGTGGTTTAACGAGCATGGCCGCGACATGATGGGCGACGACATGCCGTCCTGCGAACTCAACAACGCCCCGAAAGCCGGAATGCATTTCGGTTTCCCGTACTGCCATCAGGGCGACACGCCGGACCCGGAATTCGGCAATAAGCGCGCCTGCACGGAGTTCACGCCACCGGCGCTGAAACAGGGCGGGCACGTGGCACCCAACGGCCTGCGCTTCTACTCCGGCAAGATGTTCCCCGCCGAATACAAAAACCGCATTTTCATCGCCCAGCACGGCTCCTGGAACCGCAGCACCAAGAGCGGCTATAAGGTGATCATGGTCACGCTGAAGGGCGACAACCGGACCGTGGAAAAATCAGAAACGTTCGCGGAAGGCTGGCTGGACAACGATCGCGCCTGGGGACGGCCGGTGGACCTGCTGCAACTGCCGGACGGATCGCTTTTAATTTCCGATGACACTGCGAACGCCGTCTATCGCGTCACCTATGGCAAGTAATGACTACTGCTTACTTCTCACCGCAGAGGCGCAGAGGATACGCAGAGAAAAGCGAAAGAACTTTGGGACGAGCCTTCCCTGCATGTGGCAATTTGAGCCTGATTGGGCGGAACTGAAAAACTTATACCGGACGATACGTATCACGCTTTGTCGGCTGACTATCCATATCCGTTCAGCTGTTATCTGCGTGTTTTTCTCTGCGCCTCCGCGCCTCTGCGGTGAGGTATTGACCTTGCCGTAGAAGCTTACTGCGCGGAACGCGATTCGGTGTCCTGGGGCAATTTCATGGCGGCCGCGAGGAGGCGCTTGACGGCGTCGCCTTCGATCCGGCTCTTGAGTTCCACGTAGTCGACCTTGCCCGAGGCCAGAATCGGGATTTCCTTCAGGTGCACGATGCGCCGCGCCACCGACAGGTCGTGCGTGCCCAGTTCCTTGGCCGCGTCGAGCAGACGAGCGCGGCTCAGATGTGCGTCGGTGGTGAACAGCACGGTGGTTTCGCCGCCGAATTCCTGCATCGTGAGCACGGCGGCGTGATGGAAATCGGGCGATGCCTCGCGCGCGACATGCTCGATCATGTCCAGCGAGATCATCTCTCCCGCGATCTTTGCAAAGCGCTTCACCCTGCCCGAGATCATGACCATGCCATCGTGGTCGACTTCGACGACGTCGCCCGTGTCGTACCAGCCTTCGCCGATGGCGGACTTCGGCGGTTCGATCACGCCGGGATTGGAATAGCGGTAATAACCGAGCATCAGGTTGGGCCCGCGGATGTGCAGCAGGCCACCCTTGTCGATGCCCTCGACCGGCTCGATCCGGTATTCCACGCCGGGCAGGAAACGGCCCACCGCGCCGCGGCGATATGCCGCCGGTGTGGCCAGTGAAATCACCGGCGCGCATTCCGTCGCGCCGTAGCCTTCCATGATGCGCACGCCGAATTTCTCCATCCACACCCTGGCCACTTCGGGCGACAGTTTCTCGCCGCCGGATATGACGTGGCGCAGGCCGGCGAAATCCATCGGGTTCGCGTAGCGCGCGTAGAACGAGAGGAAGGTGCTGGTGCCGAACAGGAAGGTGCAGTCGCGGCGGTAGGCGATCTCGGGGATTGCCCGGTAGCGCAACGGCGAAATGTACAGACAGACCCGGGTGCCGGTCATCAGCGGCAGCATCACGCCCGCGGTGAAGCTGTAGGCGTGATAGAGCGGCAGCGGATTGAGGATCTTGTCCTTCGGCGAGAAATCGAACACCGCGCGCATCTGGGCGACGTTGGCGATGATGGCATGATGGGACAGCGCCACGCCCTTTGGCCGGTCTTCGGAGCCTGAAGTGAACAGCACCACGGCGGGGTCCAGGGTCGACTGGCGCTGCGGGATCAGTCTCGGGAAGCGCATCGCGAAGCCAACCAGCCAGAGCTTGTCGCGCCAGCCGAAGCGGCCCCGCAAGTCCTCGAGATAGACGATGCGGCTCCCCGGCAGGGCATCGATCAGGGCTTCCAGCTTTGCCTGCTCGATGAACCTGCGCGAAGTCACGACTGTCTTCACGCCGGCTGCCACCGCCGAGCTTTCCACGCCCAGCGGCCCGGAGGTGTAATTGAATATGGCCGGCACCCGCCGGATGGCCGACAGCGCCAGGATCACGCCGACGGAAGTGATCACGTTGGGCAGCAGCACGCCGACGTTTTCCCGGTCCGTGGTTTCGGCTTTCAGCAGGCGCGCCAGCGCCAGGCTCATGCGCAGGATCTGTCCATAGGTATGGGGCTGTTCGTTCTGGTCTTCGATCAGGGCGGTGCTGCGGCCGTGCGCGGCGACGGCATCGAGGAAGCACTCGAACAGCGGCTTGCAGGCGTGGGAATCGAGCGCCATCGCCTGCATGATCGAAGCCAGGCGCCGGGTCGCGAAAGCGCGCCGGCGGCGGGCACTGCCGGCCGCACCGCTGTCGATGCGGGTCGGGCTGAAAACACGTATGGCCGCCCTGGGGAAAAGGCGCCGCAGCAACGAACTGGATCCGGAGCGGCTGAACCACTGGCTGGCAGCCTCCACATGCACCGGCAGCACCGCGGCCCCACTGCGCAACGCGATCAGCGCGGGAACCGGGTAGACCTTCATCACCGCCCCGTTCTGCGCCAGGCGGCCTTCCGGGAACAGCACCACCGGGCGGCCTGCGCGCAGCAGGCGCAGGATCCTCTTCATGCTCAGCGGATTGTTCAGGTCCTGCACCTCATGCCTGACATGGGTGAGGAGCCACCGCATCAGGCGGCCGGACTTTTCTTCAGGCGGCACGATGACGACCGGATTGCGCGGGAGGAACAGGCCGAGCAGCAGGACGTCCAGCGCCGAATGATGGTTGGCAACGACCAGCAGGCGGTCGGCCTTTTCGAAGGCCCCCAAATCGCCGAGGACCCTTACGCGCAACAGCAGGCGCAGCAACAGACGCAACAGGACTTGCATGGGGAATGGCCGGCCGGCGCTTTTGTTATGAATTTACTTTCTAACCGGTTTGGCATAACAACGTCAACAAAATCCACAATTTGCAACATGTTCTTGAGGAACTACCCGCATGTCATAGGCGAGCGGCCAGATGAAGATTTCTTGAAGTTTTTGTCTTTTTAGAGAGACAAGTTCATCCAAGACATTGAGTCCTAAGCTCTTAGTCCAAATCTATCAAAGTGTTAGATTTGCTTTTGCTCTGTGCCATCGTCTAGAGTCAACGTGCAGGCTGCCTTCGGGGGAAGGCTGCAAGCGGCAGTTTCAGTCAGGTCAACCATCAACACAGGGGGAGAAATACAATGGACATGAATGTCCCACGCGAGCTTCTCGCGCCCGCCATTTCCGGCAGCCGGTCAGACGATCAAGCCACCGAGTACTTTTTTTCGGAACAGTTGTCCGCGTTTTATGAAAAAGACCAGCGCGCCATGTGGTTACGATGGAATCCGAGTCCCCGGCCGAATTTCAACCCGTCGCTCCTCGGAGATCTCGACCGTTACTGCCAGTTCCTCGCCCACTCCCGCGGGGAAATCGACTGCAAATCCCCGCAGCATCCGGATGGCAAGGCGCCGGTGGAATACGCAATCCTGGCTTCTCGCGTGCCGGGCGTGTTCAACCTCGGTGGCGACCTGAGCCTGTTTACCCGCCTGATCGAAGCTCGTGACCGCGAGGGCCTGTTGGGCTACGGCCGGGCCTGCGTGGACGTGCTTTACCGCAATTACACCGGCCATGGCCTTCCGATCACCACGATTTCCCTGATTCAGGGCGAGTGCCTGGGCGGCGGCTTCGAGGCGGCCCTGTCCTCGGACGTGCTGGTAGCCGAGCGCCAGGCCCGGTTTGGCTTCCCCGAGATCCTGTTCAATCTGTTCCCGGGCATGGGGGCTTATTCCTTCCTTGAGCGCAAGATAGGAAAAAGGGCCGCCGAGGATCTAATCAGCAGTGGCAAGCTCTATAGCGCCGATGCTATGCTGGCAATGGGTGTAGTGGATATGGTGGTGGATCAGGGCCGGGGCGAGTCCGAAGTCGCCGGGTTCATCAAGTCGCGTTCCCGCAGTCGCAATGGCATGGCTGGCATCGCAGCGGCACGGCGCAGGGTGCACAAGCTGGACTACGAGGAATTGGCGGACGTCGTCGAGATCTGGGTGGATACAGCGCTGAACCTGCGCAGCCGCGACCTCAAGCTGATGCAGCGCCTGGTCACCCGCCAGAACGATTTACCTCGGCAGAACGGCGCCGACATTGCGACGGTTCACAGCGAATCCGGCGCGGCAATGCAGTTGCACTGATGCGCCGGCAGCGCGTTTCTGCCGGCCCGACTGACCGGCAAAAGCGGAGGCTCAAGCGAGTCATGGCGCAGGACCTGCCCGAATACACGATTCAGGAGGCGGCGGCCAAGCTCGGCATCCCGGTGCAGAAACTGCGCCGCTGGGACGCCCAGGGCGTGCTGGTCGCTCGCCGCACTTCCGGCGGCCACCGCCGCTACGCGCATGAAATCATCGACGGACTCACCGGCACGGCGCCCGATGCCGCCGAACGCCCCCCGGCGGACAGGGCCGGCCCCGACAACCCCCGGTCGGGAAAGTACGAAGACCAGCTTGCCGCCGCCCGCCGCACCCTCAAGGAAAAACGCCGCATCATCCAGTTGCTGCTGGAAAGCGAGTCGCGTTACCGCGACTTGGTGGAGACCTCGCACGACCTGATCTGGACCACCGATTCGCTCGGCCGCTTCACTTACCTGAACAACGGCTGCGTCGACATTTTCAACCTGCAGCAGAGGGACCTGATCGGCCGCTGCTTCTTCGATTTCGAGGCGCGGCCGTCGCATGTTTCCAACCGGCGCTTCCTCTCCGCGTTGCGCAGCAACGGCGAGGTGAAAAATTACCTCACCCACCTCATCTCGCGCGACGGCGGCGACCGCTGGGTCGGGATCAATGCACGCGTTTCGTACGACGACGACGGCCGGGTCATCGGCCTGCGGGGCACCGCGCGCAACATCACGGAACAACATCGCGCCGCGGTCGAGATCGAACGCCTCGCCACCCATGATTCGCTGACCGGACTGCCCAACCGCGTGTCGCTGCAGAAGGCGCTGGAAACCGCGCTCGCCGACGGTGACAAGGGTTCAGTGCTGCTGCTCGACGTGGACCATTTCAAGTACATCAACGACAACTTCGGCCACCGCGCCGGCGACCTGTTGATCGTGGCCATCGGCGGCCTGCTGAAGGACCTGGTCAAGGAAGGTAATGCGCAGGTGTACCGCCTTGGCGGTGACGAGTTCGCCCTCCTTGCCGAGTTGGCCGCGACGCAAGACATGGATCGGCCCCGGTTCCGATCGCGTGCCCACATACACTTTCTTCTTGGCGACATCGCGGACACCCGGTCGGACGCCTGCGAACACGGCTTGCATGCGGTAATAATCGCGTTGGCTGATCGGATCGAATTTGTGATCGTGGCATCGGGCACAATTCACGGTCAGGACGAGGAACGTCTGGCTGGTGGCGGCG
>CAYODB010000127.1:0-3193 GCA_964402495.1 uncultured Bordetella sp. | reverse complement strand
CCCTCCACCTGCCGGACGCGCTGCGCGCGGAAGCGGCCCAGCTTGCCGAACGCGCGCTGGTCGCGATGCGCCACTACAAATACCCCATGGGGGGCAAGGGCTGCCTTTCGACGCTCTCGGCCTCGATCGGAGTGGTGACGTATCCGTTCCATGGCAGCGAGGTCGCGACCTTGCTCGCCAACGTCGATATTGCGATGTACCAGGCCAAGGACAACGGCCGCAACTGCGTGGTCGTGCACGACCACAATCCCGACGACCTGCGCGGCACGCACCGGCGCGTGCACTGGGCCCGCGAATTGCGCGAAGTGCTGGACGAGGACCGCCTCGTCCTCTATTCCCAGCCGGTGGTGCGCCTCGCGGACCAGAAGACCGTGCATCACGAAGTGCTGGTGCGGATTGTCGATCGCAATGGCAAGCTGATCCTGCCGGGGCAGTTCATCGAAGTCGCCGAATCGCTGGGCATGGCGCAGGAAATTGACATGCACGTGGTTGGCAAGGTCCTGGATGTCCTCAAGGACCCCGAGTTGCGCAAGCGCAAGGTGCGCTACTTCGTCAACCTGTCTCGCACCAGCCTGTCCGATGCGCAATGGGTGCGCCGATTCCAGGCCATGATCGCCGATGCGCCCATCGACCATAGCCAGCTCGTGTTCGAGATAACGGAAACCGCGGCCATGTCGGAAGTCGACGTGACCCAGGGCTTCATCGCACGAATGAAGGAAATGGGCTGCCGCTTCGCACTGGACGATTTCGGCGCCGGCTTCAGTTCGTTCTACTTCCTGAAGCGCTTCGAAGTGGACTACCTGAAGATCGACGGCAGTTTCGTGCGTGACCTGTCCGGCGACGAGGCCAACCGGCTGTTCGTGCGCGCGTTGTGCGACGTGGCGCGCGGACTTAACAAACAGGTGATCGCGGAATGGGTGGAGAACCGAGAAGTCATGAACATCCTCATCGAGATGGGCGTTCAGTACGGCCAGGGCTTCCTGTTCGCGCAACCACAGCCGTTCCTGCCGCACGCAGAAAATCTGCAGGTCGCAAAGTCCGCCTGACCGTCCGCCGCTTCAACGACGAACCGGAGCGTATTCCTACCAGTTTTCCTTGAGGATTTTCTCGGCCAGAAGCAGGCCGAGCATGGTCTTCACGTCGTTGATGCGCCCGCGGCGCACCCAGTCGAGGGCTTCGGCCAGCGGCAGGCGCAGGGTCTCCAGGAATTCGCCCTGGTCAAGTTGCTGAGCACCCTTGAGCTCCAGCTTTCGCGCCAGAAATAATTCGATCTCCTCGTCGGAGTAGCCGATGCAGGGAAACAGCTTGCCCAGTGGCCGCCATTCGGCAGCGACATACCCGGTTTCTTCCAGCAGTTCGCGCTTTGCTGTTTCCAGCCCGGGCTCGCCAGGCTCGAACTTGCCGGCAGGCAATTCGTAGAAGTGGGCGCCCGCGGGATAGCGGAACTGGCGTTCCAGCAAGATCGAACCGTCGTCGAAAACAGGCAGGATCAGCGCCGCTCCCGGATGGACCACGTACTCCCTGCTGGCATGGCCGCCATCGGGTAACTCGACCTCGTCTTCGTTGACCCGCAGCATCTTGCCGCGATACGCGGTCTTCGAGGAAAGCTTCTTTTCGGTGAAATCGCTACTCACTACTAGAGCGACAACTGGATTGCGCGCTCGCAAATGGCGAGCAACGGCGCCGGCGCGATACCGAGCGCGAGCATGGCAATGCCGTTGAGCGTGATTAACACGCGGGTATCGGCATACGGCGCGATGGGCGCGGTATCAGTGGGCGCATCGAAATACATCAGCTTGACGATGCGCAGGTAGTAGAACGCCCCGATCAGGGAGAACAACACCGCCGCGATGGTGAGCCAGATGTAACCCACCGACAACGCGGCCTGCAGCACGAACAGCTTCGCCCAGAAACCCAGGGTGGGCGGAATGCCGGCCATCGAAAACATCAGCAGCATCATGATGAACGCGTACCAGGGACTGCGCTGGTTCAGTCCCTTGAAATCCTCCAGGTTGTCCGCCTCGAAGCCCTCGCGGGAAAGCAGCAGCACCATGCCGAAGGTGCCCAGGCTCATGAGCACATAGACGATGGTGTAGAACATCGCCGCGCCGAAGCCCTCCAGCGTTCCGCTGAGCACGCCCAGCAGCAGGAAGCCCATATGAGAAATCGACGAATAGGCAAGCATGCGCTTGATGTTGGTCTGCGCGATCGCCGTGATGTTGCCGATCGCCAGCGAAGCAACGGCAAGCAGCACCAGCATCTGCTGCCATTCGGCGAGCAACTGTTCGATGCCCAGCGCCTCCACCAGCAGGCGCATGATGAAAGCGAAGGCCGCCAGCTTGGGCGCCGACCCGATCAGCAAAGTGACCGCCGTGGGTGCGCCGTGATAGACGTCGGGGACCCACATGTGGAAGGGAACGGCACCGAGCTTGAAGCCGATTCCGGCCACGACGAAGACGAGGCCGAACACCAGGATCGTCGGAATCGCCTCGCCGTCAAAAATGCGCTGCGCGACTTCGGTAATCTCCAGTGAACCGGTGGCGCCGTAGATCATGGACATGCCGTAGAGCAGCATCCCGGACGACAGCGCACCCAGCACGAAATACTTCATGGCCGCCTCGGTGCTGGGACCGGAATCGCGCGGTAGCGCCACCATGGCGTAGAGCGACAGCGACATCAGTTCGAGGCCGAGGTACAGCACCAGGAAGTGGTTGGCCGAGATCATCACCATCATTCCCAGCGTGGCGAACAGCGAGAGCACGAAAAATTCGCCACGGAACATGCCGCGCAGCGCGATGTAACGGCGGGAGTAGGCCAGCATCACGGCCACGCTCAGGCAGACCGAGATCTTGAGCACGTCCGACATCGGATCGTCGACGAACATGCCATTGAACGTATAGGCGACTTCGTCGCCGCCCATTACGAAAAGCATCACGACGGTGGCGATCAGCGCAACCTGGCTCAGCGCATAGGTCCAGACACGGCGCGAGTCCGGCAGGAACAGGTCGATCAGCAGGATCGCCGAGACCATTCCCAGCAGGAAGATTTCGGGCGCGGCAAGCAGGAAGTCGGGGGATTCCATAGGTCAGGGGCGAGGGGCGAGGGGCGAGGGTTTTTAAACAGGGAATAATCGTAGTCTGAAAATGCGCATGACTGCATTTTTCCCCTCACCCCTCACCCCTCGCCCCTCTTC
>CAYODB010000126.1:9876-11346 GCA_964402495.1 uncultured Bordetella sp. | reverse complement strand
GCGCCCGTACTGCGCCGCGTACCCCGTCACGGAATTCCTTTGGGTCGGTCGACTGCTGCTTGCCGAAACCGGCAAGCAGGACGCGCTTGCTGGCAACGCCGGGCAGGTCGAAAAGCATGACGGTTGTGCCCGGCTTCGCGTCGAAGCCGCTGTGCTTGAACACCGCGGAGACGCGGCCGCCCGAGGCGCGGTCCAACGCTTTCGCGGCCTGCGACAGTTTGCCGGAGGCAAACACCGGAACCACGATGCAGCCGCTCGATAGTTTCTCCGGCGCTGTGCCTTTTATGCTAAATTCCACGGGAATTCCTCCATTGCTGTTTGTCATTCAATCACTTACGGCCAACCCCGATTATCCCTTCCACGCCGAGAAAAAGTCAAAGCAGCAGATGATCTTCCAACGCTCCCTGCTGCGGGAGTTTGCCATCATGGGGATAGCCACTTTCATCGTCCTGCTGGCGATCACCATCACCACGCAGTTGATCCGGTTCCTGGGCTACGCCGCCCGCGGCAACATTGCCACCGACGCAGTCCTCACTTTCCTCGGCTTCGCCAGCCTGCGTTACCTCCCGATACTTTTGTCGCTGACCCTGTTCATCTCGGTGCTGATGACGCTCACGCGCAGTTACCGCGATTCGGAAATGGTGGTGTGGTTCACTTCGGGCCAGGGGCTCAATGCCTGGATCCGGCCGGTGCTGATTTACGCCGCGCCACTGGTATTCGTGATTGCCGTGCTGAGCCTGCTCCTGTCTCCCTGGTCGATGGGCAAAACGGAGGAGTACCGCCGCCAGCTCGAAAGCCGGGATGAAGTCGCCGCGATCTCGCCGGGGGTGTTCAAGGAATCGCGCAATGCCGAGCGGGTCTATTTTGTCGAAAAGCTGGCGGCCAACCTGACGACCGTGGCGAATATTTTTGTCCACTCGGAAGAGGACGGCCAGATCGGCACCACGGTTGCCAAGCGCGGATATCAGGAGACCGCGCCCAACGGCGACCGCTTCCTGGTCCTGCAGAACGGACGGCGCTACATCGGCCCTCCGGGTTCCGCGGAGTTTCGCATCATCGAGTTCGAGAAATACTCCCTGCGCATTGAATCCAGTGAAGCCGGGGAATCCCTGCCTTCCGTGAAGTCGAGGTCGACCGCCGACCTCATGAAGGAGAAATCGGCTGAGGCGACCGCCGAACTGATCTGGCGCACCGGCCTGCCGATCAGCGCTTTCGTGCTCTGCCTTCTGGCGATCCCCATGAGCTTCGTCAATCCCCGTGCCGGCCGCTCGCTGAACCTGATGCTGGCGGCGCTGTTGTACATGGTCTACAGCAATCTGCTTTCCATCTTCCAGGCCTGGGTCGCGCAACAGCGGATCAGTCCCTTCCTCGGCATGTGGTCGGTCCACGTGGTGATGCTGGCGGCAGTCGTCGCCCTGTTCTATATGCGCTTGTCGGTGCGCCCGTTGCGCATGCTGCGCCGATGAGGAC
>CAYODB010000126.1:0-9776 GCA_964402495.1 uncultured Bordetella sp. | reverse complement strand
ATGAAGACCCTGCGCCGCTACATTGCAACCCAGATCTTCTGGAGCACCGCGCTGGTCTTCGCGGCGCTGCTGCTGCTGTTCGGCTTCTTCGATTTTATCCAGGAACTCGGCGACCTCGGGCGTGGCAGCTACCGGCTGCAGCTTGCCGCGGTCTACGTCGTCCTGAGCCTGCCGGGCCGGGCTTACGAAATCCTTCCCGTCGCGGCCCTGATCGGCACCCTGTTCGCGCTGGCGCAGATGGCGGCGCATTCCGAGTACACGGTGATGCGCGTGTCGGGTGTCTCGATCCTCAGCATGGCGCTGACGCTGGTGCAGATCGGCGCGGCGCTGTCGATTGTCACCTTCCTGGTCGGGGAGTTCGTTGCACCCGCGAGCGAACAGGCGGCACAGAAACTGCGATTGAAAGCCACCAGCAGCAACGTGATCGCGCAGGCGTTCCGTTCCGGCTTGTGGATCAAGGACGACACCAGCTTCGTCAACGTGGCCCGCATATTCCCGGAAACGGTGATCCACGATGTCAAGATCTACGAGTTCGATTCCGATTACCGGTTGCGCGCCATCAGCCGCGCCAAGTCGGGCGAGTTTCAGCGCGAAAACCTGTGGCGCCTGCAGGACGTGGTGCAGACCCGTTTCGAGGAGAACCGCACCACAGTCAGCCGGATCCCGGAAGCTTTCTGGCGCTCCGTCCTGAATCCCGCCGTACTCAATGTCCTGATGGTCGTGCCGGAACAGATGTCCCTGTGGGACCTGTGGTCCTACATCGGCCATTTGTCGGAGAATCACCAGGAGACAGCCCGCTACCGGATCGTGCTGTGGTCGAAAATCATCTATCCGTTCGCGGTGCTGGTGATGATGGTGCTGGCGCTGCCGTTCGCCTATTTTCAGGTGCGGGAGGGTGGGGTTAGCGGCAAGATTTTCACCGGCATCATGCTCGGCCTGGGCTTCCATCTTTCCAACCGGCTGTTCGGCCATCTTGGCCTGCTCAATGCCTGGCCGCCATTCTTCACAGCCATATTTCCAACTGTCGCCTTCCTCGGCGCGGCGGTATGGATGATGTGGCGCGTCGAAAGACGGTGAACAACGGGCAGCGAACAGTGAACGGTGAACGGCGAACAAGGATCAGTAAACTGTAAACAGGAATAGGCCGAAACCGTTCACTGTTCGCTGCTCACCCGCACAATGCGGGTGCCCGCAATCCGGTCCTGCAAAAACAGGCGTTCCCGGTCGAGCAGGGCCCACAGGATCCCGATGCCGGAAAGCATGGCGGGAACTGCAATCAGGTAACGCCTGCATGCGGTGGCAATGGGGACGGCGTCGCCCGAGTTCGTGACCAGGCGCAGGCGCCAGGTTTTCATCGGCAGCGTCTGTCCGCTGCGCACCCAGCAGACCATGAAATAGGCGCCGCAGACCGCGAGCAGGTAGACCTGAAATATGAACCGTGGCAGGCCGGACTGGGCATCCCGCGCCAGGCTGACGAACAGGTAGGATGCCACGAAGACGATGGCGAACAGCAGCACCGCTTCGTAGAACAGGCTGAGCAGTCTGACGCGCAAGGGGGCGAGCGGCAGGGCCGCGCCGGGCACCATCGTGGCGGTTGCCGGGATGTCAGCGCGGCGGCTGCGAGTCGCCCTTGCCGTCCGGCGCCGGCGGGCGCTGCTCCCGCAACCGCTGGCGCTTTTCTTCCGGCAACTGCTGGTACTCGTGCCAGCGTTGCCGCAATTCCTGGCGCCGTTCCGGAGGCAGATTTTTCAACTGGTTGTAGCGCTCGCGCGCCTGGCCGCGTTGCTCGGGCGTGAGCTTGGACCATTCCTGGATGCGTTGGTGGAAACGGTGCTGCTGGTCGGGACTGAATTTGGGGTACCGTGCGGCCAGGCCGAGCCAGCGCTTGCGCCTTTCCGGCTCCAGCGTGTCCCATTCCCTTTCCAGGGGGGCGAGGAGGGTTTTGTGTTCCGGCGGCAGTTGCGCCCAGGCCGGAACCGCGGCCTGGGCCTGCGCCTGCGCCGCTACCACAGGCGCGCCCGGCGCGAGCATGACGGCCAGCGCTATTGCTGCGGCGTATGCGACGTATGCTTTAGCCAAGTGTCGAAACCCGGATCGATATAGGCGTGAATCGGCAGTTCGCCGGCAAGCATGCCGGAATCGAGTTCATCCTCGTGTGGAGCCGACATTTGCCAGAACAGCAGGCCGGTAATGCTGGCGAAGACGATGGCCACGGGTAGCACCAGGCGCATCGTGAGGCGCCGGCCGGAACTCCAGCCCGGCAGCGCGAACGCCCGCGAGCGACCCTGCGGGGAATCGCCGCGATAATGCGCCAGGGCGGCCATTCTGGCCGCCTGCAGTTTCCGGGTCGTGAGCGCCGGCAGCTCGTCCAGGCTGCGGTTGAGCTGCCCAACGATCCGCCTGGCCAGATCGTCTTCATTCATGGTTCGATACCTTTCTGCTTCAGGAATGCAGCAAGCGCGTGGTTGGCGCGTGAACAGTGGGTTTTGACGCTGCCTTGGGAACAACCCATGGCCGCAGCGGTCTCCGCCACGTCAAACTCTTCCCAGTAACGCAGTATGAACGCCTCACGTTGACGGGGCGGCAACTGCTTCAAACCCTGCTCGATCAGGCCCGCGACCTGGGACCGCTCGAGCCGGTCGGCAGGGCTGTCGCCCTTGCCGCCGGGCCCTTCGGTCTGCATGGTCTCCAGCGGGTCATAGTCTTCGCCCGCGTCCTGCGGCTGGAAGGACGAGAACAGGGTCGTCCACAGCGACCTCACTTTCTGCCGCCGGTAGAAGTCGCGGATCGTATTCTGCAATATGCGCTGGAACAGCAGCGGCAATTCGGCGGCGGGGCGCCCGGAGTACTTGTCCGTGAGCTTCAGCATGGCATCCTGGACGACATCGAGGGCAACATGCTGGTCGCGCACCGCGAACATCGCCTGCTTGAACGCACGCCGCTCCACCTCGGCGAGGAAAGCCGCCAGTTCCTGTTGGGTTGCCAGATGAAGCCTCTCGATTTGCGCTGCGGGTCGGGGCCCGCGCCCGCGCCTGCGTGGATGGCCTGCGGGGTGCAAGACCGGTCCGGACATCGCCGGCCGCAGCTTTCCCGGGCCGGTTCCCGAGGCGGATTATACGGGGAGGCCACCAGCTTTGTTTGTGGCCCGGGCACCGTCGCGGTTAAAATGGCGAAGGCGAATCGATGCAAAGCGTGAATCTCACTAATCACTTCCTGATCGCCATGCCCAACATGGCCGACCCGCATTTTTCCAGGTCGCTGACTTTCATCTGTGAACACAACGACCAGGGGGCACTGGGAGTGGTGGTCAACCGCCCCACCGACATGACGCTGGGCGCCCTGTTCGAGCAGATCGAGATTCCCCTGCAGGACCAGATCGTCGGCAAGCTGCCGGTCTACTTTGGCGGCCCGGTGCAGGTCGACCGCGGATTCGTCCTGCATCGCCCGATAGGCGGCTGGCAGTCGACGCTCTCGGTCAACGGCGAAGTCGGCCTGACGACGTCCCGGGACATCCTCCAGGCGCTGGGCAGCGGCGATGGCCCCGGTCCCGGCAATATCCTGGTTTCGCTGGGCTATGCCGGCTGGGCTCCGGGGCAGCTCGAACAGGAACTGGGGCAGAACGCCTGGCTGACCGTGGAGGCCACCCCTTCCGTGATATTCGAACGTCCGGCCGCGCAACGCTTCGATGCCGCAATGGAGCTGCTGGGTGTCGACCCGGCCAGCCTGTCCGAGCAAGCCGGTCATGCCTGAGCGGGGCCGTTGAGTGACTCGCATACAAAGCCCGGACGCCCTTCCGCAAGCTTCAGGCAGCATCGACCCTTTGAAATCCGGCACCGTGCTTGCCTTCGACTTCGGCGAGCGCCGCATCGGCGTGGCCGTTGGCGAAATGGGGCTGGGCATCGCGCACCCGCTGGAGACCATCGATGCCATTGCCAACGAAGTCCGTTTCGAGCGGATTTCGGCGTTGATCGAGGAATGGCATCCGGTCGTGCTGGTGGTCGGCTTGCCGCTGGCGCTGGACGGAACGGAGCACCGCCTGAGCGAACTGGCGCGCAAATTTTCCCAGCGGCTCAACGGGCGGTTCGGCCTGCCAGTCCGCCTGGTGGACGAACGGCTGACCTCGGTGGAAGCGCAGCACGCGGCGCACGAAAGCGGGCTGGATGGCCGCGAAGCGAAGAAGCACGTGGACGCCCTCGCCGCAAAACTTATCCTGGAAACTTTCTTTGACGAAAATGCCATTGCCTGATGCCGAAGTCCTGCTTGCCGCGCTGACCGAACAGATGCGGCCGGCAGTCAGTTCCGACACCCTGCTGGTCGGCATTCATACCGGTGGGGTGTGGCTGGCGCAGCGGCTGCACGAGTCCCTGGGCCTGAGCCAGCCCCTGGGAACGATCGACGTGTCGTTCTACCGCGACGACTACAGCAGCCGCGGCCTGCATCCACGGGTCAAACCTTCCGAGATTCCTTTTGAAATCGCCGATGCGGACGTGGTCCTGGTGGATGACGTCCTGTTCACGGGCCGCACCATCCGCGCGGCACTGAACGAGTTGTTCGACTATGGCAGGCCGCGCCGGGTGAGGCTCGCCGCCCTGGTGGATCGCGGGGGCAGGGAATTGCCGATGGCAGCGCAGTTCGTCGGCGCCGAGGTCAGCGTGCGCGAGGACGAGCAGATCGAATTGAGGAAAGCCGCCGACGGCCGGCTGAACCTGGTCGTGACTCCGTCGCCGGGGGCCGGCTGATGGCCTACAACCCGCAGCTCAACGCCAACGGCGAACTGCAGCATCTGCTGACCATTGAAGGCCTGCCGCGCGAAATCATAGTCAGCATCCTCGACACGGCTCACTCTTTCCTCTCCGTCGCGGAGCGCGAGGTCAAGAAGGTTCCCCTGCTCCGGGGCAAATCGGTTTTCAACCTGTTCTTCGAGTCTTCGACGCGCACCCGCACGACATTCGAGATCGCGGCCAAGCGCCTTTCCGCCGACGTGATAAACCTCAACGTTGGCACGTCCTCGCAGAGCAAGGGCGAAACCCTGCTCGACACCGTTGCGAATCTTTCGGCAATGCATGCCGACATGTTCGTGGTCCGGCATGCGCAAAGCGGCGCCGCCCACCTCATTGCCCGGCACGTCGCGCCTTACATCCACGTGATCAATGCCGGCGACGGCCGCCATGCACATCCGACGCAGGGCCTGCTCGACATGTTCACCATCCGCCACTACAAGAAGGAATTCTCGAACCTCCGCGTTGCGGTGGTCGGCGACGTCCTGCATTCCCGTGTCGCGCGCTCGCAGATCCACGCGCTGACCACGCTCGGCGTGCCGGAAGTACGGGTCATCGGGCCGCGCACATTGCTGCCGACAAACGTTTCCGAGCTCGGCGTGCAGGTCTACCACGACATGGCGCAGGGGCTGAAGGACGTGGACGTGGTCATCATGCTGCGCCTGCAGAATGAGCGCATGAACGGTGCCCTGCTGCCGTCCGCGCAGGAGTTCTTCAAGTACTACGGCTTGACGCCGGAAAAACTGGCGCTGGCCAAACCGGGGGCGATCGTCATGCATCCCGGGCCGATGAACCGGGGCGTTGAAATCGATTCCAGCGTGGCCGACGGACGGCAGTCGGTGATACTGCCCCAAGTCACTTTCGGCATCGCGGTGCGCATGGCGGTGATGTCGATCCTGGCGGGCAACACATGAAAATCCAGATCAAGGGCGGCCGGGTGGTCGATCCCGCAAGCGGCACCGACAAGGTCCAGGATGTGTTCATCACCGCCGGCAAAGTTGCCGCAGTCGGCAAGGCGCCCGAAGGGTTTCACGCCAACCGCGTCATCGACGCAGCCGGCATGGTTGTCTGCCCGGGGCTGGTGGACCTCTCGGTGCGCTTGCGCGAACCCGGCTACGAGTACAAGGCCACCCTGGAAAGCGAGATGGCCGCTGCGGTGGCCGGTGGCGTGACTTCCCTGGTATGTCCGCCGGATACGGATCCGCCGCTGGACGAACCGGGCCTGGTGGAAATGCTCAAGCACCGGGCGCGCAACCTCAACCAGGCGCATGTATATCCGCTCGGCGCGCTGACCCAGGGCCTCAAGGGCGAGCGCCTGACGGAAATGGCCGAGCTGTTCGACGCCGGCTGCGTGGCTTTTTCTCAGGCGGATGTCCCCCTCAACGACAATCAGGTGTTGTTCCGGGCGCTTCAGTACGCGACGACTTTCGGCTATCCCGTCTGGCTGCGTCCTCGGGACGCCGGCCTGGCCGGCGGCGGCGTTGCGCACGATGGTCAGGTCGCGACGCGCCTGGGCCTGCCACCGATCCCGGTTGTCGCCGAAACGGTAGCCCTGTCGACCATCCTTTTGCTTGCCCGCGAAACGGGCGCCCGCGTCCACCTGTGCCGGCTGTCGAGCGCGGAAGGTGTGGAAATGGTCCGCCAGGCCAAGTCGTTCGGTATCAACGTGACCTGCGACGTCTCGGCCAATCACGTTCACCTGAGCGAAACCGACATCGGCTATTTCGATTCCAACTGCCACCTCGTCCCGCCGTTGCGCAGCCAGCGCGATCGCGACGGACTCAGGCGCGGCATCGAGGACGGTACCATCGATGCCATTTGCTCCGACCATACGCCCGTCGACGACGACGCCAAGCAGCTCCCGTTCGGCGAATCCGAAGCGGGCGCGACCGGACTGGAACTCCTGCTCGCTCTGATCCTGAAATGGGCGGACGAGAGCCGCGTGCCACTGCAGGCGGCGCTGGCGAGGGTTACCAGCGCGCCGGCCCGCATACTCGGCATCGATACCGGCAGGATGGCTGCAGGCGACGATGCCGATATCTGCATATTCGATCCCGGCCTGCGCTGGAAGGTGGAGCCGGCCAAGTTGAAGAGTCAGGGCCGGAACACGCCATTCTCGGGCTACGAACTCAAGGGCCGGGTGCGTTACACCCTGGTCGGAGGCCACGTCGTCTTCGAGGGTTGAAAATCCGGCGGCTTGCCACCAAGTGCAGGATCAGGCAGACCCTCCGATCTGATTCCTGACCAATCACCAACTAGCGATCACCGATCACTGATTTTATGAATCCCCTACTAGATTTTTCCGGATTGCCGCGCTTCGCGGAATTCACACCGGAGTACGTCGCGCCGGCGCTCGATCAGTTGCTGGACGAAAACCGGACGCTGATCGCACGACTTGAATCGGCTACGGATGCACCCGACTGGGACAACTTCGTGGCGCCGCTGGATGATGCCAACGAACGGTTGCGCCGCGCGTGGGGGCAGGTCTCCCACATGAACGCCGTGATGAACAGCCCGCTGTTGCGCGAGGCCTACAACGGCAACCTGCCGCGCATCACGGAGTACTTCACCGGGCTATCGCAGAACGAGGCCCTGTTCCGCAAGTTCAAGGCGATCAAGGCGGGTGCCGGTTTCGCGCGCCTGTCCGCGGCGCAGAAGAAGGTGATCGAAAACGAGCTGCGCGACTTTCGCCTCGGCGGCGCCGAGCTTCCCGAGGACAAGAAGAAGCGCTTCAAGGAGGTCAGCGAACAGCTCGCAAAGTTGTCTTCGAAGTTCAACGACAACGTGCTCGATGCCACCAACGCCTTCGAACATATCGTGGAGGATGGCGCGCGTCTCGCGGGTATTCCGGAAGATGTGCTGCAGGCGGCGCAGCAGGCCGCCGGCGAAGCCGGCAAGTCCGGCTGGAAGTTCACGCTGCACATGCCTTCCTATCTGCCATTGATGCAGTACGTCGAAGACCGCGAATTGCGCGAGCAGATGTATCACGCGTATGCCACCCGCGCGGCGGAGTTCGGCGAATCGAAATGGGATAACACCGCAGTCATCCGCGAGATCCTGGCGCTGCGCCGCGAACTGGCCCGCCTTCTGGGCCTGGGCAGTTTCGCCGAATTGTCGCTGCAACCGAAGATGGCGGATTCGCCGACGCAGGTGCTGGCCTTCCTGCAGGAACTGGCAGTCAAAGCCACGCCTTACGCCGAACGCGACCTGGTCGAACTGAAGCAGTTTGCCCGGCAGCAGTTGGGGATCGCCGATCTCCAGCTTTGGGATGCGGCGTTTGTATCGGAAAAACTGCGGGTCGCGCGCTATGCGTTCTCCGACCTGGAGGTCAAGCAGTACTTTCCCGAGGACGTGGTGCTTTCGGGCATGTTCCGGGTGGTCGAGACGCTCTATGGATTGAACATCCGGCCCGACGAGGCGCCATGCTGGAACGACGACGTGCGCTTTTTCTCGATCCGCAACAAAGACAATGCGCTGGTGGGTCAGTTCTATCTGGACCTGTACGCGCGGCCGTCCAAACGCGGCGGTGCGTGGATGGATGACGCCGTCACCCGGCGCCGCAAGGGCCGTAATCTGCAGACGCCCGTTGCCTATCTTAACTGCAACTTCTCGGCGCCGATCGGCGGCAAGCCCGCCCTGTTCACACACGATGAGGTGATCACGCTGTTCCATGAGTTCGGCCACGGCCTGCATCACTTGCTCACCCAGGTCGAGGTGCTGGGAGTCTCCGGCATCAATGGCGTCGAATGGGACGCCGTCGAATTGCCCAGCCAGTTCATGGAAAATTTCTGCTGGGAATGGGATGTCCTGAAGGACATGACGCGGCATGTCGAATCCCGCAAGGCGATTCCCCGCGAGCTGTTCGACAAGATGGTGGCGGCGAAGAATTTCCAGAGTGGCATGCAGACGGTGCGGCAGATCGAGTTCGCAATGTTCGACATGCACCTGCACCACGACTTCGATCCCGCGGGCAGCGCGACGCCGCTGGACCTGCTGGCGCAAGTGCGCGACCGCGTTGCCGTGCTGATCCCGCCCGCCTACAACCGTTTTCCAAACAGCTTCTCTCATATATTCGGCGGCGGTTACGCGGCCGGGTATTACAGCTACAAATGGGCGGAAGTCCTGTCAGCCGACGCCTACAGCATGTTCGAGGAGAATGGCGTGCTTAATCCCGAGGTCGGGGACCGTTTCCGCGCTCAGATTCTTGCGGCGGGCGGCAGCCGGCCGGCGCTCGAATCCTTTGTTGCTTTCCGCGGCCGGGAACCCCGGATCGACGCGCTCCTGCGCCATAACGGGATGGCCGTGGCATGATTGCGGTTCAATGCAGGAGGACATCTCCATGATTCGCTGGATTCTGATGCTGATTGCCACCCTCGCCTTCGCGCCGGCGGGCGCAGAGCTCTACAAATGGACCGATGCCGAAGGCAAGGTCCACTACAGCGACAAGCCGCCGCCCGCCAACGCCAGGAAAACGGAAAAAAAGAAGCTGACGGACAAGCCCTCGGCTCCGTCCCTGCCGTACTCGTTGCAGCAGGCCATGAAGAATTTTCCGGTCACGCTGTTTTCCTACGATTGCGGGGATGGATGCATCAGGGCGGCGGCGTTACTGGCCAAGCGGGGTATTCCGCACTCGGCCAAGGATCCGCTGGATGCGGCGATCCGCGAAGAACTGAAGAAGGCCACCGGCGACGACGAAGTGGCGCCCGTGCTCCTGGTCGGACGGCGGGTTCTGAAAGGTTTCGAGGAAGGCGCCTGGAATGGCGCACTCGATGCCGCCGGTTATCCTTCAACCCCGATCGCTCCGCTGCTGCCGGCGAAGAAACCCAAGCCTGCCGCGGAAGCCGCCGCGCCTGCCGCGGATCCTGAACAACCACCCCCCCAAAACTAGAAGTGCTTTTCGAAGCACAGGGGAAAGAAAGTAGAGGGTCAGTTCTTTAGAGGAAAGTAGAGGAAAGTAGAGGGTCAGGAGGAAAGTAGAGGGTCAGTTCTTTACTTTAT
>CAYODB010000125.1:10409-11549 GCA_964402495.1 uncultured Bordetella sp. | reverse complement strand
CGCGGCTGAATGCCGTCTTTGTAGCGAACCCGGGTTTCAATGTCAACGGGATGGGGTCGAATGGCGGCATGTGGGGCATCGGCAAGAGCGGGACCAGGGAATTCGTAACATGCTCTTGCCATGTGGCGAGGTCCCTGGCTTAAGATAGCGGCGCCCGGTCAACCGGTTTTCGTTCGGGATCGCAAGACTCACGGGGGGACAACATGCAGGGGTTCGGTTCGCTGCTTTCCTCATGCTTGATCAGACGCTTAGGTGCTTCGGGCCTGCTGTTGCCGGCCCTTCTGGCTGTCCAGTTCGCCCACGCCCAGAGCCCGGGGGCGGCACAACGCGCGGTCGAACAGGCGAAGAAATTCGCCGGCGCCACGCTGACTGTCGAATGGCAGGCCGGCCTGCAATCCCTCGACCTTCTGAACTACTCCGGGCCGCTTTGGGAGCAGTTGACGGGCGTGAAAATCAAGGTCGTCGAAATACCGATCAATGAGGTTTTCTCCAAGATCGTGATCGAGCATCGCGCAGGTACCGGAACATTCGACGTCGTCGATGTCGTCCCGGCCTGGACTCCCGATCTGGTTCGCATGGGGGCGCTGGAGCCGCTCGACCCCTTCATCGACCGGTTCGGCTTTCGCGAGGAATTGTCCGGTATTGCCCCTGCATTCCGGGACTACATGACGGTCGATGGCCGCATCTACTCGATTTTCGACGATGGCGACGTCCTCCTGCTGTACTACCGCAAGGACATTTTCGCGCGGCCGGAGATCAGGAAGGGTTTCCGTGAGAAGTTCGGTTACGAGCTGGCGCCGCCATCGGACTGGAAACAGTTTTCCGAGATCGGCGGATACATAACGGAAACGCTCGCCGCGGAAGGCATCTACGGCGCGACCCTGGCGCGCGAACCGGTTTTCGCCGGCTATCTTTTCCAGGAGCGCTTCCGCAACGAAGGCGGAAAGTTTTTCGATCCGGCGACCATGAAGGCGACGGTCAACTCCACAATCGGCGCCCAGGTCTTTGCCGGCATGCGCGCCGACAACCGGTTCATGCCGCGCGGCGTCGAGCAACTGAACTTCGTCGACAACCTTGCCGTGTTCCTCGCGGGCAATGCCGCGATGACCGTCTCCTGGCCGCCGGTTGGCCGCTGGGCCG
>CAYODB010000125.1:0-10309 GCA_964402495.1 uncultured Bordetella sp. | reverse complement strand
GCCGCTGGGCCGGCCGGAACTTGCAATCGGCCATTCACTCGCGGTGGCTTCTGCCAGCCGCAACAAGGAGCTGGCCTGGCTCTTCATCCAGTGGCTGAACAGCGAGGAGATGAGCCTCAAGCGCGTCCAACTGCCTTACACGCTGCGCGATCCGTTCCGTACCTCCCACTTCCGCAGTGCCGAATACATGTCGAGATGGCCCGATGCGAAAGAATATCTCGCCACGCTGAAATCGGCGTCCGAACGGGGCCTGATCGATCTGTCGCTGATCCAGACCGAGAAGTATGAAGAGGCCTTGCGCGACGGACTGAGCCGCCTTTGGGGCGGGGAAGATCCGCAGAAAATCCTCGACGAAGTGGCGCGCCGCTGGGACCAGGCTACGGAGAGGATCGGAATCGACCGGCAACGCGCCGCCTACGCGTCCTGGGCGGCGAAGCGCGGCGCCTATCCCAGGTAGCCGGTGACCCGCCTGCGCGGCCCGCATTCATCCCAGCTTCAGGGCCAGGGTCAGGCCGTCCGCTATGGGCAGGAGCGAAGCGTGCACCCGGTCGTCCTCGAGGATGCGCCGGTTGAGTCCGCGGATCGCCCTGGTATCGGCATCCTGCCGGGTCGGATCCGCGACATAGCCGTACCACAGCGTGTTGTCGACCGCGATCAGGCCGCCGGGCCTTACCAGGACTACGGCCCGTTCGTAATAAGCCGCGTAATTCATTTTGTCGGCATCGATGAATACGAAATCGTATCGGCCCGATTCGCCGGCGGAGATCATCGAATCGAGGGTTGCCAGGGCCGGGCCAAGACGCAATTCGATCTTGTGGGACACGCCGGCGCGTTCCCAGAAACAGCGCGCGATCGACGTGTATTCTTCGTTGAGATCGCAGGCGACAATGCGGCCGTCATGCGGCATGGCGAGGGCCACCGACAGACTGGAATAGCCGGTGAACACCCCGACTTCTATGGCGCGCTTGAAACCCATTGCCCGCGTCAGGAGCTGCATGAATTGTCCCTGCTCCGGCGGAATCTGGAAATCCGCGCGGAGCTGGCCGACGTTCGCTGCCCGGAGCTGTTCAAGGACTTCGGGCTCCCGCAGGGAATTTTCCACCATGTAGTCATAGAGGACATCGGTGATTGCGACGGTCTTGTTGATCATGACGGGCATCCGGCTGAGAGTTTTTTGGGCACGATTGTCCCCGGAGGGGAACTCATCCCCCCGGCTTTGGACCATTGAAGTCTGCGCCGTTGCAGCGCACAACTCTTTGACTTATCGCACACGGGAAATGTGCGAAAAGTCACTTTTCCGGCCTGACCACTTTTCCGGGCTGACGTTGGCATCCCGGTCGGGCCAACGGCACGGCGGCGGGGTTGCGCCCGGCATGTCGGATTGTGAATTCCTCACAGAGTTGACGGTGATAGTTAGCAGAACGTCCGGCACGGGTGATCGACAATTTGCCTGCGGTATACGGACAGGGCCGGAGGTCCGCGGGAGTTCCAGATTCTTTTTTTTCCGCGAGCGGAACCGATCCGTAAAGCTGCAATGTGGCCTGCATCCCGACCGGCGTTGCAAAGGGCGGGATAGCAGACTTTGGCACCATGACTGACTCTCATTAGGAGAACAACAATGAAGTTGTATCAAGCGATCGGTATCACCGGAACACTGTTGCTGGCATCTTCCATCACCACCGCGTTTGCGGAACCCATGAAGGAGCTCGCGGCCTACAAGCCCAGCCTCGGGAAGTTCAAATGCGAGGCCATGGAAACCGGCTCGGGAAAGTCCTTCAAGACCACCGTCGAAAAGACGGCCGAGTTCGACGGCCACACCTACATGGAGAGGTATGTCGAAGCCAAAAGCGCGGATCATCCGAATCCCTGGAACGGCATTTTCATCATGTCCTACGACCCGGCGTCGGGGCGCTGGGTCCGCAATGGAATCGACAACTCGGGCGAGCGCAATGCAGCCACTTCGAGTGGCTGGAATGGCGAGACCTGGGTCTGGGAGAACGATGGCGTCAACATCGTCATCAACAAGAAGGGCAGCGGCTTCACCTATGCGATCGACGTCAAGGAACCGGGCGGCGTCAAACGCGTGGTGGAGGCATCCTGCAAGCGTGCGTGACCTGACAGTGCGGCCAACAAAGGCGAAGCCCGTGCGAGCCGCTGAATAATAGAATTCACCAAAACAGCGCGTATTGCCAGCCGGCCCTCGGGGCCGGTTTTTTTTTGCTTCGTTCCCGGAAGGCAGTGAATTTCTCACATCCTTCCTGCGGCACGGCTAACAGAAAGAAAAGGGGTCGGCCTATTCTGGAATCGTGCGAAGGGTAGCGTGCTCTTCCCCGGATGAACGAAACCGCAACCTCAACCTCAACCTCAACCTGACAGGAGACGATCATGAAATCAGCCAAACTCGATATGTGCAAGCTGGTCCTGGGTTCCACCTTCGCCGCGCTTGCCCTGGCAAGCCTGCCTGCGGCAGCCGTCGACTGGAATGCCGTTGCCAGCACCAATTCGCAGACCGTCCTGCTCGATCGCGACAGCGTCCACGCCTACGACGGCGACGTGCACCCGTGGGTCGTCCACGGCTACCACCAGGTCGAAAGCCTGGGTGACATGTACCAGCATCGCTCGAAGGTCATGCTCTACAGCTTCGCCTGCGCCAAGCGCGAACTCGGCTACATCCAGTGGTCGATGCAGTCCGGAGAGTTTGGCAGCGGGCAGACTGTCTGGGCCGACCGGGACCGTGGCGAGATTGGCAAAGCGGTCGGACGCTGCGGCAGGCAACGACATGGAGCCGATCGTCCTGCCCGCCGGCCTGTCGGTCAGCGGCGAATTGCTTCACATCACGTTCTACAGCGGTGCTCCCATGGTGCGCTGCCTGCCTCAGGCCGGGGCCGAAACGACCGCGCTAACGGCGGCGGCCGGAATGGACCGGTAAGATAACGGCGACCTGCTTCCGGTTGCCACGCACTAGTGCGCGATCGCGCCGGCGTGGAAACGGAAGGGTTGCGCAGAACGGGGATCATAGGCAGCGAGTTCCAGCCGGCTTCTGCTATACGGATGCGCAAAGGCACTTTCTCCCGAGCAGTGAATGCGCTCCGGTCGGGGGAAGGGCAAACCTTCCTCCGTTTTTTATTTGTCGCGGCGTGTCGAAACTCGGCGGGCATCCGGTGGAGGCGAAATCGAAGTACAGCTTTCCGGTCGAGAAACTGAAAAGCCAGGCCGACGTGCTGCGCTTAGCGGCGCAACTGGAACAGGGCGCCGTCAGTGCTTATTTTGGCGCGGTCCCCGCTTTCGACAATCGCGACCTGTCGCGGGCGGCGGCCAGCATTCTCGGTGACGAGGCAATGCATTGGGCGATCCTGCGCAATGCGCTGGGAGTGGATCCGGTTCCGGCTGCATTCGTCGGCCAGGTCCGCCGCCCCGCAATCCACGGATCAGGCAGCGGAAGTTGCCTGATGGCTAATCGAGTCGGTCAGGAATTCGTCGAAAGCGTGCATCGCATCGGCGGCGTACATGAGCGCGGGGCCGCCGCCCATATAGACCGCGACCGCCAGTGCTTCCATGACGTGATCGCGGGAGCAACCCAGGCGGGCCAGCGCCTTGGCGTGAAAACCGATGCAACCATCGCAGTGTCCGGCCACGCCGATGGCGAGGGCGATAAGTTCCTTTTGCTCGACTGCCAGCGTTCCGGCCTTCATGGCGCTCCTGGCGAGGGCGCCGAAGCCGGCCATCGCATCGGGAGCGCCTTCCTTGAGCTTGGCAATGCCTTTGTTGATGTCGGCCGTTATCTGGGTGTAGGACTTCATATGTTGCTCCTTTGGACAATGGATTCAGTCTAGGCATGTCGTCAGATGCCGGTTTGACCGATGTCAAACCCTGGTCCGACGCCAGCCGGGCGGCAGGTACAATGCGGGCATCGATTTATCCTGGGTAATAACCATGCCGGTGATGGAATGGAACGAAACCCTGATGCTCGACCGGGGCGTCATGGATGAGACCCATCGTGAGTTCATAGAGTTGCTGAATCGCCTGGCCGATGCGCCCGAGACCCAGGTGCTTGCCGTGCTCGACGAGTTCATTGCCCACACCGAGGCACATTTCAGCCAGGAACAACGCTGGATGGAACAGATGTCCTTCCCGCCCACGGAGTGTCATGTCAACGACCACCAGGGCGTGCTGCAGGTCGCCCTGGTGGTGCGCAAACGTGCTGCGGCGGGCGAAACCCGGTTCGGCCCGGTGTTGGCGCGCGCCGTTGCGGAATGGTTCGCGACCCACGCCACCAGCATGGACCACGTTCTCGCCCTATACATGAAGGAAGTCGGCTTCAAGCCCGACGCTCTCGCCGCGGCATGAACGGGCCGGGCGGGTCTCTCAGGTCTCGCCGTTTTGCAGGCAGAATGCCTGCAGCCGTCCGTAGGTAGCATCGCCGCTTCGCGAGAAGGCGGCAAACCACAAAAAGAGAAGGAGGAGCGTCATGCCCAGTTTTTCCACCAGCCTCGTCGCATCTTTTGTTATCGCTCTTTCCACAGCGGCATCGGCCGGCGCCGCCGACCCGATTGTCTTCGGACTGGTCGACGAAGTGACCGGTCCGCAGGCCGAGGCGGGCGTGTTAACTGCGAATGGCGCCAGGCTCGCCATGGAAGAAATCAACGCCGCCGGTGGAATCCTCGGCCGGCCGGTGGAACTCCGGATCGAGGACAACCAGAGTACCAATCCGGGCACCGTCCTCGCGTATTCAAAGCTGGTTTCGCAAAAAGTCGTGGCGGTGCTCGGGCCTTTGCGCAGTACGCAGGTCCAGGCTGCTTCACCTACCATTGCCAAGGCAAGAATTCCGGCGGTGATCGGGGGCAGCGATCCCAGCCTGACCCGGGTCAACAATCCGTGGATCTTCCGTGTGCGGCCCAACGATCTCTATTCATCGAGGGTGATGGCGGAGTTCGGCATCAAGGAACTCAGGGGCCGCAAATGGGCGATCATCCATTCGACCGATGCATTCGGCTCCGGCGGCAAGAACGCGCTGGTCGATGCGCTGAAGGCGCAGGGCATCGAACCGGTCCTGATCCAGGGTTACACCAACAACCAGCAGGATTTCACGCCGATCGTACTGGCGATCAAAAAGTCCGGCGCCGAGGTGATCGGCAGCTACATCACGAACTCACCCGACGTCGCCATCTTTGCGCGCCAGTTGCGCCAGCTCGGAGTAACCAGTCCCTGGGTGGGATCGACCTCCATCGTCACCGAAACCGCAATCCGCCTTGCCGAAGACGCGCTCTGGGGCACCTATGGAATCTCGGATTTTGTCGTCGAAGCGAACGACGAAAGCCGGAGGTTTGCTGCGGCCTACCGCAAGAAGTACGGATTCGAGCCGGATCTGTACTCGGCCTGGTGTTACGGCGGCATGTACCTGCTTAAACACGCGATCGAGGCTGCCGGGACCACGGAGGCGGAGGCGGTGCGCAAGGCCATGCTGGGCATCCGCGGCCTGAAGGGCGTCGAAGGGACCTACAACTTCAACCCCAACGGCGACGGCGTCCACGGCTACAGCATCGTGAAGAACGAGAAGGGCAAGGTCGTCTTCATCAGGCACATCGAATTCGACGACTGAAAGTTACGGAACAAGAAAGCCGCGGACCGATGATAACGGGCCGCGGCTTTTTCTGTATTGCTCCGGCGCGATCAGGCTGCCGCGGCCAGTGCGGTTTCAACAGACGCAGCTTCGGCTTCGAGCGTGACCGCGACGGCATGCACGACCGCCGCGATGCGAACTGCGGCCTGTACCTGCTCCGTCGTAATGCCGGCAGCGCGCACGACTTTGTCGTGTGCGGTAATGCAAAGACCGCAGCCGTTGATCGCTGACACGGCCAGCGACCAGAGTTCGAAATTCTCCTTGGCAGTTCCCGGCACGCCGATCACATTCATGCGCAGCCTGGCGGGCAAGCGCGTGTACTCCTCGTTCTCCGCAAGGTGCAGGAAACGGTAGTAAACGTTGTTCATGCCCATGATTGCAGCCGCGGCCTTCGCAGCGGCCAGGTCCGCCGGCGCCAGCTTCGGCGCGAATTCCGCAATCACTGCTGCAATCACTTGCGGATTGCGGGAAGCGATGGCCGATGCTACGAACGTACCGGCTTTCAGCGTATCGTTCAGCACGGTTTCCGTGGCCAGCGAGCCAAGGTTGAGCTTCAGGTCCCTGGCGTAGTCCGGCAGCCTGTCTTTCAGCGTCTGGATTGACATTGTTGATTCCTTATTTGTAGTTCGGGTCTGTGAACCACGGAGCGCACGGAGGGCACGGAGGAAAGGCAAGGACGCGCATACAAACGAGAGTGAGATTGCCCGATTGGTGGATGCCGCTACAAAGCCAGAACATCTGGCACAGGATTGCAACCGACTACCCCGCCTCTGCCTTCAGTTTTCCTTCCTCGATTTTCCTCCGTGCTCTCCGTGCCCTCCGTGGTCCATTACTTCGTATCGTGTCCTGGAATCCGGTTCAGGCGGCTTTGAGGAACTCGTCGCCCTTCTTCCAGTTGCACGGGCAAAGTTCGTCGGTCTGCAGCGCATCCAGCACGCGCAAAACCTCCGCGGGATTGCGGCCCACGTTCATGTCATTCACGGCGACGAATCGGATCACGCCCTCCGGGTCCACGACAAAAGTCGCGCGCAGGGCCACACCCGCACTCTTGTCGAGCACGCCCAGCGCCAGGGAAAGTTCGCGCTTGATGTCGGCCAGCATCGGGAACGGCAGGTGGCGCAGGTCTTCGTGGTCGCGGCGCCAGGCCAGGTGCACGAACTCGCTGTCAATCGAAACGCCATAAACCACCGCGTCACGGTCGTTGAATTCGTTGTTCAGCTTGCCGAACGCGGCAATCTCGGTCGGACATACGAAAGTGAAATCCTTGGGCCAGAAGAAAATGATCCTCCACTTGCCGGGATTCGACGCCTGCGTGATCTGGGTAAAGGCCTTGTCCTGCTCGAGGGAAACGACGGAAGTCAGGTCGAAATCGGGCAGGCGGTCGCCAATGGTCAGCATTTTTCGGGTCTCCTTTTAACGGTGAATTTTCTTACGAACGGTACTTTGCCGCTTCCGGGGCGATCGATCCAACGGGAAATAACTGTTAAACTGATCGGAAATATCGATCAAAAGGATTCCCATGTCTGCGATGCCGTCATTGCGTCAACTGCGTTATCTGGTGGAGGTCGGCGCGAAACTTAACTTCCGCGCCGCCGCCGAAGTCTGCTTCGTCACCCAGTCCACCTTGTCGTCCGGAATCAAGGAGCTGGAAACCCAGTTGGGCGTGGAACTGGTCGAGCGCGATCCGCGCGGCGTCCGTCTGACGACGGCAGGGGAGGATGTCGTGCAGCGCGCGAAACTCATGCTTGCCGCCGCCCAGGATCTGGTGGAAACCGCGAAGGGCGCAGGTGCCCCGCTATCGGGACCGTTCCGCCTCGGCGTCATTCCCACGGTGGCACCGTTTCTGCTTCCGGTGGCGCTCCCGGAACTGCGCGAAACCTATCCGCAGCTCAAACTCTATCTGCGCGAAGACCTGACCGAACGGTTGGTGGAGAAACTGCGCAGCGGCGATCTCGATGCGGCACTGATCGCCTTGCCGTTCGACACCGGCGAACTCAGGGCCCTGCCGCTGTTCAGGGACGAATTCTGGTTCGTGGCGCGGGAAGACGATCCCCACGCGAAGAAGAAGGAAGTGCTGGTGCGCGAACTCGAACCCGGCAGCGTGCTGCTGCTGGAAGAGGGGCATTGCCTGCGCGACCATGCCATCGCCGCCTGCGGAGCACGAGGCCCGAAATCCCAGTCGATGGTGGAAGCAACCAGCCTGAATACGCTGATCCAGATGGTGGAGGGCGGGTTCGGCGTGACCTTGCTGCCCGAGATCACGCTGAAGGCTGGCATCCTGAACGGTACCCGGCTCGTTGCCAGGCCGTTCGCCACCAATGTGCCTTCGCGGACCATCGCGCTCATGACGCGGCCATCCGGTTCTCGCCGCGGCGAAGTCGACCTGCTGGCGAAGTTTTTCCAGGACCACGCGCGCAAATCGGGGCGCAGCAAGGTGCCTTCGCGCAGCCGCAGCCGTTAGCGGCGCGACAGGCACGAGGGCTCTATGCACCAGGCACGAGTTTCTCGTTCTCGGGGTATTAGAGAGCCTAGCGCCTCGTGCCTCGTGCCTAGTGCCTCGTGCCTAGGGCTTGCTCGCCAACAGGGCGAGCACATTCTCCGGCGGCCTTCCGATGACGGCCTGGCTGCCTTTCACTACAATCGGGCGCTCGATCAGGATGGGATTCTTCGCCAGCGCATCCAGCCATTGGTCGTCCTTCAGGGTTTTACCGGCGAATTTCTGCTTGTAGACGTCCTCGCCCTTGCGCACGATCTGCTCCGGTTTCATGCCGAGCTTTTTCAGGATGCCGCGCAGCTCTTCTTTGGAGGGCGGCACCTTCAGGTATTCGACGATCTCCGGCTCGATGCCTTTGTCCCGCAGGATCGAAAGCGTGTCCCGGCTCTTGCCGCAGCGCGGGTTGTGGTAAATGGTGTAGGCGCTTTTCATCGTCTGACGCGGGACCGCTAGCCGGCCAGGGATTTGGTGACGACTTCCATCGTGTCTTTCGACAATGCCGCCGTCCCGCGAATACGCTCGACGGCCTGTTGCGCATGCTGCTGGCGGACCGGATCGAACTTCCTCCAGCGGTCGAACGAACGCGCCAGCCGCGCCGCTACCTGCGGATTGAGCGCATCCAGCGCAATCACCTGGTCGGCGGCGAATGCGTAGCCGGAACCGTCTGCGGCATGGAAGCGCACCTGATTGGCGTTGCAAAAACTGCCGATGACCGAACGCGCGCGGTTCGGATTCTTGATGATGAACGCGGGGTGTTGCATCAGCCGCTTTACTTCCTCAAGCGTTCCCGGAAGCCGCGACGTCGCCTGCACCGCGAACCATTTGTCCACGACCAGCGGTTCATCCTTCCACTTTGCGTAGAACTTCTCGATGACCGTCGCGCGCTCGGCACACCCGGTGTTGGCAAATGCCGTGAGCGCCGCCATTGCGTCGGTCATGTTGTCGGCCGACTCGAACTGCCGGACGCACAAGGCGCGGATTTCGGCGTCGTCTAGTTCCATCAGGTAGCCGAGGCAGAGATTGCGCAGCGCGCGCCGTCCGGCGGATTTCGCGTCGGGGCTATAGACGCCGGGTGTCGTGAATTCGTGATACGCGGCGAGCAACTCCGTTTTCAGGGACGTCGCGAGATGCCTGCGCAGCCCGACCCGGCCGGCGTGGATGGCATCCGGATCCACCACTTCCATCTGCTCGGCGACATAAGCCTCCGAAGGCAGGCCCAGCGCCTCCGCCGCAAATGCGGGATCTTCCCCTGCGTTTTGCAATGTCCGACGGAATGCGTCGACGAAGGAATCCGGGAATTTCAGTGTCTTGCCCGAGCGCAGTTCGTCGACGCCGCGCAGCATCAGGTTCAGCGCCAGCCGCTGGCCTGCTTCCCAGCGATTGAAGGCGTCGGAATCGTGCGCCATCAGCATCGCCAGGCCGGTTTCGCCGTAGTCGAAACGCAGGTTGACCGGCGCGGAGAAGCCGCGCAGCAGCGAGGGTAACGGTTCCTCCGGCACGTTGATGAACGTGAAGCTTTGTTCCGCTTTCGTCAGCGACAGGACGCGCGTGCCGCCGCTTGCGCCGCCTTCGCCTTCCATCTGCAGCGGCACGTCCCGGCCGTTTGGATCGAGCAGCCCCACCGCGACGGGAATGTGAAACGGAAGTTTCTCCGGCTGGCCCGGCGAGGGCAGGCAGGTCTGGCGCAGCTTCAATGTGTAACGTCGCTGTTTCGCGTCGTAGCTGCCGGTCGCATCAATCATCGGCGTGCCGGCCTGGTCGTACCAGCGGCGGCACTGGCCAAGGTCGACACCCGAGGCGTCCTGCATCGCCTGCGCGAACTCCTCGGTCCGCACCGCCTGGCCGTCGTGCCGCTGGAAATACAGGTCCATGCCCTTGCGGAAATTCTTCGCACCGATCAGCGTGTGGATCATGCGCACCACCTCCGCGCCCTTCTCGTAGACCGTGGCGGTGTAGAAGTTGCTGATCTCCATGTACGACGACGGACGCACCGCGTGCGCCATCGGACCGGCATCCTCGGAGAACTGGGCGCCGCGCAGGGAACGGACTTCCTGGATGCGCTGCACCGGGCGTGAGTAGCTGTCTGCGCCGTACTCCTGGTCGCGGAAAACCGTCAGCCCTTCCTTGAGCGAAAGCTGGAACCAGTCGCGGCAGGTGACGCGGTTTCCCGTCCAGTTGTGGAAGTACTCGTGCGT
>CAYODB010000124.1:0-11729 GCA_964402495.1 uncultured Bordetella sp. | reverse complement strand
TCCGATCCTTCCCGGGGTGCGCGCCCTTCGGCCTTCGCCTGGTCGGCGGCGAAACGCTCCTGGCTCTCCAGCACCTTGATCACATCGACCATGTTGTGGGGATCGTAGTTGAGCCCGTTGAGATATTCGGCGCCGAGCTTGTCCGCCTGCGATTCCTGGCCGCGGCTGTATTTCGCGACATAGCCGGCGGCGATTCCCTGCGAGGCTTGCGATGCCGCATTGGCGGCACCTCGCACTCCCTGGCTCTCGAGCACCACGCCAAGGATTGTAGCTGCCATGACACCGATGCCCGCGCTCTGCTGGCGAGTGGCGCGCTGCGAGCCGTGCCGCGCCGTGACGTGCCCGATCTCATGTCCGACGACACCCGCCAGGTCGGCCTCGCTATCCATGTAAGCCATGATGCCGCGCGTGACATACACGTAGCCGCCGGGCAATGCGAAGGCATTGACGTCGGGGCTGTCGAGAACCGTGAAGTGCCAGTCAAGCTCGGGCCGATGCGAGGCCTTGGCGAGGCGCTGGCCGACTTCGTTGACGTAGGCCTGGACCTTCGGATCCTTGTATTCACCGAACTGCGCGAGGATCTGCGGGTGCGCCTTCGCGCCTTCGGCCATCTCGGAGCGCTCGTCCATGACCGTGCGCTCTTTTTTTCCGGTGACGGGGTTTTCGACTGTGGCACAACCCGGAACCAGCACCGTGGCGGCGAGGCAAGCGGCAATCAGAAGTCTGCGCATGGAAATCTCCTTGAATAAGGAGGTTCGACAAGTTCCTTGCCCCGGCGTTGCATCCGGGAGCGGCGCCCGTGCAGACCGGACTATGCCGTCCGGATCACAGCGTCGCGAGGTCTAACTGCAGCTTCGCCGGCGCGCCGCGCGTAGCGGCCGAGAACACGCGCGGGTGAACGATCGATCGATTGAGGTCGACAAGCAGGCGGCTGACGGTCGAGGTCAGGAGCAAACCCCTCAGGGCCGCGGCAATTGCCCTGGCCAGGACCAGCGCACCGGGATCGTAGCCGCGATGGGAATCCAGCAGCGCCCGGTATCCTCGGAACAACTCTCGATAAGGCAGGGGAATCCGGTTGCCGCCGTGTTCACAGGTGATGAGGAACGCGTCGACCACTGCGGCCGGTCACCAGCGCAGGTCGGGCAACTGGCGGAACACCTGGCGTGTGCCGTCGACCCACGCCCTGGTTAGTTCGGTGAAATAGGCGTCCCCTTCGTCGAACCGGCGGCGCCTCTGCAACTGCAAGCTGTCCTGCACGTAGAAAATGAGGTCGATCGGCATGCCCACCGACAAATTGCTGCGCATGGTCGAATCGAACGACACCAGCACGCACTTCGTGGCGTCCGCAAGGTCGGTGGCGCGCGTGATCACGCGGTCGATGACGGGTTTGCCGTACTTGGTTTCGCCAGTCTGAAAATAGGTCGTTTCGACCCCGGCTTCGATGAAATTGCCCTCGGCATAGATCCGGAACAGCCGCAACCCCTCACCGCCGATCTGCCCACCGACGATAAACGAGGCATTGAAGCCGATCTCGCTCTCCTGCAGGTACTCTCCGTCGCGCCGCTCGACCTGGCGCATTGCATCCGAGACCAGCGTCGCAACCTCGAACATCGATCGCGCGCCCCAGAGGTTGGGACCCGCGGCGCCGTCTGCGCAGCGCTGGTCCAGCAAGCTGATCACGGCCTGCGTGCCGGCGAGATTTCCCGAGCTCAACAAGACGATGGCGCGGTCTCCGGGACGCTCGAACACCGTCATCTTGCAGAACTTGGCAAAGTTGTCGACGCCGGCATTGGTACGGGAGTCCGAGGCGAAAATCATCCCCTTGTCGAGCAATACGCTTATGCAGTAGGTCATGCCTCGTGCAGCTTTCTCACTGCTTACCTCATCTTGACGACCTTATTGGCATTCGCCTGCCGGCGAACGGACTTGTGCGTGGTTGACACGCCGAGGGCGATTCGGCCTGATGTCTGCGCGGGATGCTCGCTTCTACTTCAGCTCGCTTCTACTTCACGGCGGCGGAGAACCTTCTGCGATGACGCGCATTTTCTGATGCATGCACTGTACGGTACCGTGCCTGGGAGTCGCCTCCCTACTTCACGCCGCGGCGGAATCTGTATCCCTGGTAGCCGAATATCATTCCATCCTCCGTGATCTGCTCCAGCAGGAGACCGGGGACGATATAGTCGCCCTCCCGTCGTATCCGGTTGTTGATGCCGACCAGGCGGCCGTCGGGTGTGTCGGAATAGGCATGAAACGAAATCGCCATCGCCGGAAGCGTCTGCTGGACCTGAACCGGAAGATTCCCCATCTCAATCACCGCTTGTCCGCTCGCGCCATCGGCCCCGGCCAGGTCAACAGGTGGCGCCAGCGCCGCATCGCGCTCTGTCGCGGCCGCTTCCGCTTCGCGCGGTGGGCCTTCTTCATCGACCGTGGCGCGCGCGGGCCGTTTCGGCTTCGGCCGCGGCGCTAATTCAGACGGCTCGGTCTCTGCTGGCGTCGACTGCAACGCCGATTCGGGCTGGGGCTGCGGCGCCGTTTCAGATGGCGGGGGCGCCGGTTCGCCCGATGTCGATTCGAGCGGCGTCGATTCGAGCGGCGTCACTTTGAGCGGGGTCGCTTGGAGCGGCCTGGCAGCGACAAACTCCGGTGTGGCGGGAGCCGTTTGCTCCGATTGCCACGGGCGTAGCCAGCCGATCACTACGCCCACGCCGACCAGGACCGCCGCGAGCAAGCCGTACGCCAGCAACGCGGGCTGTCCGGGCGCTGTCGCCTTTTCCTGCACTGCCAGCAGTGTCGGCGCTGTGCCGCGCTGGCGCTGCTGATCGGATTTCCTTAATGCGTCGAGGATATAGGACATGGCTAGCGCCCCCCTTGACGGGGCAGCAATTCCGGCGCCGATCGATCGCCCACGGCGGCGAGGCGCATCACAGTCTCGGGGCCGACGAGACCGTCCGGAACCAATCCCTGGGCGAGTTGAAACTGCTTCACCTGACGCTGCAGAACTTCATCGAACAGCGGAGCCTTGCCGGGTTCGGCAATCCGGCCCCGCGCCTGCGCGAGTTGGCCGATCAGCCATTGCACGGCGGGTCCACGCTCCCCCCAGCGGATGTTCTCTCGCGCATCAGGCGGCACACGCCAGAGCAACGTGTACTGCCCCGCCCATTGCGCCGCCAGGGCGTCAAGCGCAACTTTCCTGGTTTCGACGCCGATCGAGAAGGTGGCGGCCTTGTCTTCGAGGGCAGTCAGCAAGGCATGAAACGCCTGGCCCTGGTCGTCGCGCATCAGTAGCACCGCGGGCCGGTTCACACTACGCAGTTCATCCAATCCGCCGCGCGCGCTGCGACAGCGCAGACCCAGACCTTCAGCCTGCAGGCACGCGTCCGTCCCTTCATGGTTCGCGCCCCATGCGCGGAACAGTGCGGCGTAGGCCATCTCTTCGCTACGCGAGCGCGCTTCGTTCGCCGGCCATTCCAGCTTATCCGGCAACGCCGCTGCCGGCCCGGTTGCCTTAGCCGGAGCCTGTTTGCCCGGCGCCGCGGTCTGTGCCGGCGTGGCGGGGTTTGCCGTGGTCGCCGCAATCGTCGCTGTTGCCGTTTTGTGCACTTGCAGCCTATTCAGCGCCGTCGCCAGGGCAACACCGAGCACAAAAACCAGGAGCATCAGCAAAGGCCCCACCAGGCTGCGTCGCGGCACCTGGTGGAATACCTCGCGCGCGGCCTGGGCGAGCGTCGCGCGATCGACACGCTCCTTGCCTTGCACGTAGGTGCCAAGCAGCGCACGGTCGCACAGCACGTTGATGATCCGGGGAACCCCGCCGCTCAAGCGGTACACACGGTCCATCAGGCGGGCCGGAAACAGTTGCCGCTGCGCGCCCGATACCTCGAGCCGATGCCGCACATAGGCTGCGACTTCCGGCCTGGTCAGCGGCCCCAGGTGATAGCGCGCGACGATGCGCTGGCGCAACTGTCGCAACTCCGGCCGCTCCAGCATCAATGCCAGTTCGGGCTGACCGAGCAGGACGATCTGCAGCAGCTTGCGCTGGTTCGTTTCCAGATTGGTAAGCAAGCGCATCTGCTCCAGTACGACGGCCGAAAGATTCTGCGCCTCGTCGATGATCAGCACCGTATGCCTGTCCCTGGCATGGGCGTCGAGCAGGTAAGCGTTGATGCAATCCACGAACACCTTGGCGCTGACATTGCCGGGTGGGCAGGCGATGCCGAATTCGACGCAGATGGTCGAGAGCAGCTCCCCCACCGTCAGTTGGGGATTGAAGATGTAGGCCACATTGCAGGACGCGGGGATCTGCTGCAGCAGGCAGCGGCATACCGTCGTCTTGCCGGCTCCCACGTCGCCCGTCAGCAGCACGAACCCGCCATCGCTGTTTACGCCATAGAGCAGATGCGCGAGCGCCTCCTGGTGGCGCTGGCTCAGGTAAAGATAGCGCGGGTCCGGTGCAATGGAGAACGGCGCTTCGGCAAGGCCAAAGTATTGTTGGTACATGGCGACCGGCGAGCGAAGTGGATGTCACGAGTATAGCCGCCAGCGGCAATTCTTATCCGGCTGTCGGATTTACCGGGGCCCATGCCAGGGTTCACATATACTTTTCCCCACTACCTGGTCACCGTTGGAGAAAGTACAGTTGCAAACACCATGACCATTGATACACAAAGGAAACCGCCATGCTGAAGAAGACCGGATGTCTTCCCGGAATATTCGCCTGCCTGCTGGCTCTGGGCTCCATGGCGCAGGCCCGGGCGGGCGACGTCAAACTCGTGTCAGACACCCTGGACAACGTCTGCGCTGTGGACATCACCTGGGGTGTGGACGCGCCGAACGGTACGCCGATCGAGGTCCATGCCGATGTGCCGAAAAACTGGTCGATAACAAAGCCGGACAGGCTCTGCTATCGCCGTCCGACCACCCCCGACAACTGTGATTCGGGAATGACCCAGTGGAAGACACAGTGGAAATGTGCCGCCAAGGCCGGCTCGGGGACTGAGGAATTGTCCTTGCGATAGGGAACGCGGAAGACCACTGTGAAGTGGCGGTGAGGATTGCTGGTGCGCCTGTTCACCGGTTGTCACCCGGAGGGGGGCACCCTTCACGCCTTTCCCCTTTCCCCTTTCCCTTTTCCGCCTCTATCGTTTCCGCGCTAGATGATGTGGACAGGCGTTGTGGCGGGCTGAAGGCGCGACTTGATCAGACAGGCACTGTCAGTCCAGCGCCCACTCGCCATCCGCTGCTGAAACTGAAAATCTCACATTATTCTCTGTCGCCATTCATCTTTGTTCGCCGTTCACTGTTCCCCGTTCGCCGTTCGCTCTTCACCGTTCACCCCTAAGGCAGCCTGACCAGCCTTTCCTGATGGGTTTTCGAGTTTTTCAGTTTGTCGAAGTTCGCACCCATCGCCGCGCCCAGGCGCGCCAGCCGCTCGTCGGGATGCGGATGGGTCTTGAACAACAGGGCCACGCTCGACGAGTCAGCCGATGCGGCGCCGATCTCCTGCAGTACGGCGGGCAGGCCGAACGGTTCGTACCCGGCCCGTGCGGCCAGCACCACGCCCATGCGATCGGCCTCGAATTCGGCGTCCTTGTCCAGACCGCGCGCCAGGATTTCAGCGCCGCTGCCGATCAGCGTCTTTGCCACCTTCTGGTCGCCGATCTGTTTCTTGAGCAGGGTGCTGCCAGCGTCGATCGCCTGGCTTTTCTGCAGCACCTTGAGGTGATGTTTCTTCACCACGTGGGCAATTTCATGCCCGAGCATGCCGGCCAGTTCGGCTTCGTCGCGAAGCAGCCGGTAAAGGCCGCTCGTTAGGAAGACATAACCGCCGGGCGCGGCGAACGCATTGACGTCGTCAGACTCGATCACGCCGAACGTCCACTTCAGGTCGGGCCGCTCGCTCGCGCTGGCCACCCAGCGGCCGACACGATTGACGTAGCCCTGCAATGCCGGGCTATTCACCAGCGGTGCCGCGCCCAGCAGATTGCCGGCGATCTGCCGGCCGATCTTGACCTCGTCCGCCTCGGGCACATTGCCGAACGGCGGGATCGCCGGAGCCTGCGGGGACGACGGTTCCGCTGCGGACGGTGAGTCCTGCGCGGCGGCCGGCGCCTGCGGCGCGGGGCTAGACTGCCCCGTCGGATTCCTTATCTTGTCTTCGAGTTTCTTCAATTTGTCGAGGTCGATGGCGCCCGATTCCGTGGCCATCGCGGCGAGCACCGCAAGCAGCAGGCATCTTTTCATGGGCGCCCCTTGATCGGCTCGAGATAATTGAACGCACGCGCCAGCAGTTTGCCCTTCTGCGCGAACTTGCCGGCATCGGCCTTCGAAACGACGAAGGACTCGGCCTTCATCAGCTCTTTCTCATCGTATTTGGCCGCCTTGAGTTCCTCCTCGGAGAGCCCCCTTACGCCAGTGGTCGAGACAATTTGCCCGGTGCCGGTGCGCCCGGTGGAAAGGGCGGCGACGTCCTTCGCGGCGCTGCTCTTGCCCGCTTCGCCCCGGCGCACCGAGAGCATGCGTACCCAGCCTTGCGGGCCCTTGCCTTTCACCAGGTACCAGCCGCCGGTCTTCTTGAGGATGGTCACGGCATCCCCTTTGGCCAGCGAGCCGACCTTCTTCGCGTCGGCAAACGGCTCCGCCACGAGCTTGTCGGCCTTGAGGGCAACCCCTCTATCCTGCGCCTGAGCGGTCCCGGCGCCCAGCGGCAACATCAGGCACATCGCCAAAAACAAAATCTTTCGCATCGCATTCACCTCACAAAAAACACCATGTGCGCACGGTATGTGCGCAGGGTGGCGCGTCACTTCCTGCCCTGGCTGGCCGCTTCGAGCGCAGCCGCGAACAAGGCGCGCCACTCCGCCCGCGCCGCCTCGGTACCTGCCGCGCCGACCGAGCCCGAACGCACGGCCACGCCCGCCAGCTTTTCATTCTGCACGCGCAGGCTCTCCACCAGCCCCGGCATCGCATCACGCACCCGCTGCAGGTCCTGCTCCACGCGCTCCCGGCGCGCCACTTCCTCCAGCGGATAGGCCCACGACACCGTCACCGTCGCTTCAAACAGGCCCCAGAGCCCCCGCTGTCTGCCTTTGACGATATCCACGTCCATCGGTTCGCGGGAGAGCCCGAGCACCTGCATTCGCAGGCGCTTGAGGAACATCGCGCTGACCGGATCGGCGCCTCCAGCGAATTGGAACACCGCCAGCGTAGCTCCGTTAACATGCCCGTCGCGCACGGTCGTGGCCACCGTGCTCTTCTCCAGTGTCCGCGCAGTGGCCGCGGAGTAGACCTTCGCCACCGAAAAATAAATGAATCCGATAAACACCGGTCCGGCGAGGTTCAGATGGTAGTGGGTGACGTTGATCATGGCGTAGGAAAAGCCCAGCAACCCGAACTGCGCCAGGCCGAACACCTGGTTGAAGCGGTCGGAATCCGGATCGCGGTAGAGCGAGATCGCCGTGGCCCAGACGATGAGCAAAGCCACGATCAGGTTCGGTACGCTGGAAGCGGGCGAGCGAATGTAATCGTCATGCTTGAGGTTGTCGATGGCGGTGGCGAGGATCTCCACGCCCGGGAATTCCCGCGCCGTCGAAGTCGGCTTGATGTCGAACAGGCTGGGCGCGGTCGAGCCGACGATGACGATCTTGCCGCTGAATTCATCCTGCGGGCGCGCGTGCTCCTTGCTTTGCATGTCCCGGAACACGTCGCTGAACGTGGCGTACCGATACGTAAACGGACCGCCGCGCCAGTTGAGCAGCATATTGGCATGGGGGGGCTGGGCGAATCCGAGGTCCGCGCCCACTCGAAGGGGCAGGGAGGGCAGCCGCCAGCCGTGCACATCGTGGAACAGGCGGTAGCTGCGCACGACGCCGTCGGCATCCGGATAAACATTGTGGGTGCCGATGCGGCCGCCGTCGCGCACCGCCTTGAAGACCGGCAGCACAGCGGCAATGGTTCCGTCCGTCTCCGGCATAGCCTCCAGGCGCTTCGCGCCCGGAATCATCGGCGGTTTCAGCGCGGAGAGCTTGTCGCTCGCGGGAGGCAGGCGCAGCCACGGAAAGTAGGTGTTGCCGGTTGCCGCGATGGCGTCGTTGAAGTAGGTGTCGCTGTCGGCGTTGTAGACGTCCGGGTCCGAGAACAGGATGTCGAACACAACGGCCCGCGGTTGCTGCGTTTCCAGGTGCTGCACGAATTCGCCCAGTACCTGCCGTGGCCACGGCCAGCGCCCGTAGTCCGGGGCCATTGCCGCCAGGCTGGCTTCGTTGATGTCGATAATCACGATCTGGTTGTCGGCCGGCGGCTTCACGACCCGATAGCGCACCATCAGGTCGTACGCCTTCTGGCGCATGTCCACCACCGAGTGCAGCGCGTACACATCCACCACAATCAGGATGCTGAAGACGGCAGCCAGGTAAAGATAGAAATTATTCCTTAGCAGGCGCGCCATGCGCTCGGCAAATCTGCGGAAGCCGCCGACGATGACGCGCGCGAAAAAAATGCTGAATTTCATCCGGGACGAACTGGGAGGGTGGACTCACGTCCGATTATAGCCTTGCGGCGCGGGTGAACCGGATGCCCTGCACGCTCGCGCGCCATAGTGGCGAGCACTGGCGGCGAGCAACTGGTGGCGAGCAACTCCTGCTGCTGATGGCCGGCGCCGCAAGGGACGGCGTCTCGATCGCGGAGCGCGCCCTTCGCCCTGCCCGTTCCCCGCTCACCGTTCCCCGTTTACGACAGCATTGAATTTCTTACCCGACCGACAGGTAAGACTTACGGAAAACTTCTGGCCAAAAGTGCATCGCCATCCGGCAACCTCGACAAATCAATGATCTGCGTCTGTCCCTGATTGAGGCACAGCCTTTGCATATGACCGTCGTATATGTCCACGGCGTAGCTCTGTACGCCGGCATGGTCATATGGTCCCCCCTACTATGTCATAAGGAGAACGAGCATGAAGACGTGGTCAAATGTTGCTATTGCCCTTGTTATGTCCGTATTCGTGGCAGGCATCACAGGTTGTGCCAGCGATTCGAACAGACGCGGTATGGACTCGACGGGAGAAGTCGTCAGTGACTCCTGGATCACCACGAAGGTGAAGAGCGACCTGGCTGTCGAGAAAGACGTCAGTGCCATGAATATAAGCGTGAAGACTGTCGATGGCGTCGTTACGTTGAGCGGCAAGGCAAGCAGCCAGGCGGAAGCCGATAAAGCAGTCCGGGTTGCCGGCCAGATCAATGGCGTCAAGTCCGTCGTGAACAACCTCGATGTGAGATCGTAGGCGCAAGCGAGGCAAGGTCTCCAGCCTTTCCGGGGACCATTCCAAATCAAAAGGGCTGACGCGAGTCAGCCCTTTTGACATTCTTCTGATTCAAGAAAGGGCCGCTTCAGCTTGAACGAAGCCAGGAACCCGACGGTGTCGTCCAAGCTCCCCGTGTCTATTGCCGGCACGTCGCAAAGCCGAGCGAAGTCGACAGCAGTCCGGGCAGCGAACCGGGATTGCCCTCTGTCCAGAACTTGCGGAACAGGATTTCCGAATGCGGCATGGTGAATTCCTGGCAGACGGTGCGCTGCACGGCATTCTTGTTCTGCAGCATGTTGCCCCAACTGCGGAAATTAAACGGGCCACGCTGGGCGAAGTGGCATGACGCGCAATACGGCCCGACGACCTGGCGGTAGAGCCCCGCCTGCTGGCTCCAGCCCGAAGGCACAGCGGCATCATTCGCGGTCGCGCCCGCCGTGCTGGGCGAGCCGTTGTACATCGCATTGATCTGGTCGACGATCGCCGGGGCGGGATTCGATTGAAGAACAATCTGGTTGATGCGCCGGATCGATTCTTCCTCCGCGCCCCGGTTGTTTCCCACGAACCGCGCCCGCCCCGGCACCACCGGCAACAGGCTCGAGCCGATCACTTGTTTGGACAACGGATTGTAGTATCCGCCATGGCAACTCAGGCAGGCGTGCGGCACCCCCTTGCGGCCCTGGCTGTCGAGCGCAGCGCCGCTGGTCAGTTCGGCGTGTTTGGCAAAGGCGTGCTCGAAGTCCAGCCAGTTGTTCGTCCACCCTCCTTCACTGAAGAAGTCTTGATCCTTCGGCAGTTCGTCGCCTTCGTACTCCCAGTTGCCGAAGAAGGCCTTGTCGTCGGCCATGATGATGACCGTGAGGGACTTCGGCGTGTGCGGGGACGAGATCGAGCCGTGGCTGGTAGCCCAGCACACCGTGGCGCCGTTCTTTCGCGGCGCGCAGTTCACCCGGCGTCCGGTACCGAGATCGAGAAGGTTGTCGAACCGCGCGACAGGCCATGCCTGGTTTGCGCCGGCAGCATGCCAGGCCTCTTCCCAGTTGGTGGAATCGCCGAGGAAGCCGGCCGCCTTGCACAGGCTGCCGGGCATCAGCGCGTCGGTACAACGGGTGCGGTAATGCGCCTGCGCGTCAGCATGGCTGCCTGCGCCGTTGGGCAAACTCAGGAACGGCTTCGTGGGGGTCGGCAGGCCGGCATTCGAGGGGCCCTTGGCTACCGCCCTCGGCCATGTATGCGATGGCGTGAGCGTCCCGCCCGGTTCATAGACCGAAGCGACGGCCCATTGCGAGATCCAGCTTTTGAGCTTGGGGCTACGCCATTCAGTGGCCCTTCGCACGATTACGGGTGCGATTTCCGGGTTCATGTGCGTGTCGGTGATCTGGTAGCTCGTCACCCCCGGCACTTCCGGCCAGGTCAATATCACGCTGTTGTCAGCTTGCAGACTTGCCGTCAGGCTGTCCGGGTCCTTCGGCAGCGGTGGCGTGAACGTCGCTTCCTTCGACGCAGCAACGCCGTTCGAATCGGTCACGGTGACGCGGTAAGTCAGCGCCAGGCCCGGCGTCAGCGGGCCGGGATCGGTGGCCTTCATGTCGGCGGCCGACACATTGGCCAGCCGCACCGCCGCAACATTCGGCGCCAGCCTTTCGACGGTCACCGAGGGGCCCGGTGCCGGGGCCTGCGCGGACGTTGCCCTGCGCGCGGTCGTCGCGGTGCCGGGCACGACAATCGTCTGGCCCGTCGCCGGCGGCAGGATCCAACTGACCTCCGCCGTCGTCGGCGTGCCCTTGACGTACACCCTCACCGCTTCCGGCACAGCGGCGGTCTTTTTAGTCGGACCAGCGGGACGGGCGATCGGACCGAGCTTGGAGGAAAGCCCGGTTGCGCCCAGCAGGTAATTGAATGCGGGCGTGAGTTCCGGCTCGGCGAGATTCTCGAACGTGAAACCGACATAGACGATGCGTCCGCGGCCGTAGGCATGGATGGTGGCGACCGGTGTCGTCGGATCGCCCTTCGCTGCGGCCAGCTTGGTGGTGAACAGGACCGCGGCACCCTCCGGATTGACGATGCTGAACTGGGTTTCCACCGCGGCGCTGCCCGTGCCCACGTTGTACGTCGCGCCCTCGGGAGTCTTGACCGGGCCGGCCACGAATCGCTGCGCCAGGCCCTGGCCGCCGCGGATGCCGAGCACCTCCGACAAGAACGGCCACTTCGCTTTCTCCCAGCTGCCGTCGGCGCCGAGCACCTTGCTCGCATAGCCGGGCGAAAACAGCACCACCACCCCGCCCACTTCTTCGAGGTAACGGCGCACGGTCCTTTCATCCTCGATGCCCAGGACCGCCGTGTTGTCTGGATTGCCGCCGTAGCTGGCGCCGGTGTACCAGAGGATCAGCGAAAATTTACGCAGCCGCTCGATGCCGGGCCCGGCATCGAG
>CAYODB010000123.1:0-11822 GCA_964402495.1 uncultured Bordetella sp. | reverse complement strand
CGGCTGGCGCTGGGCAATCGCCTCGACGTCCACCGCAAGCTGCTCGAGTTCGGCGCCGCGGATGCAGAGGTCAAGCTGGCGGTCGCCTTGCAGAACCCGGACATCACCCTCGGTCCGGGCTACGCCTGGGACCGGGGTGACAGCGTCTGGTCGCTTGCCGTCGGATTCTCGCTGCCATCCGGCGCCCGCGCCAGGGCGCAGATACGCGAGAGCGAGGCGCAGCGCGAAGTCGCCGCCCAGCAATTCCTGGCGACCCAGATGGCGGCAATCGCATCGGCCGAAGCTGCCGCCGCGGGATATCGTTCGGCACTCGACCGCCTGGCCGGAGCCAGGCGCCAGCTGGCATTGCAGCAGGAGCAGGAAGCCCGCATCGTCCGACAGTTCGATGCGGGCAGCGCCGACCGGTTGCAGCGCGCGATGGCTCGCGTCGGATCCCTCGCCGCCGGGGGCGCGGTGCAGCTTGCCCAAACCGAATCGAGGCAGGCTCTGGCCCGTCTCGAAGACGCCGACCAGCGGCCGTTGTTCGGCGATTTCGCCCGGATTCCCGACATGCGCTTGGCAAAGTATCAGCAGATTCCCAGATAAAAAGAACGGGATCGTGACCTGACCATGAAACCTACCCGAAGCCATGCCGTCGTCGGCGCCATGGCGGTTGTAATCGCCGTGCTCATCTGGGCGCTGATCTATTACGCGCGCGACGAGTTTGGCGCCACACCTGAGGAACGTGAGGAAGCCATCGAAACCGCTTCGACCGCAGGCGTCGAGGAAGGGCGCGCCGTCGTGCGCGTGTCACCGGAAAGCCAGAAGGCAAGCGGCATCGCCGTGGATCGATTGCGGCCCGGTAAGAGCGAAGCCGCTGTCGAGGCTTATGGCACGGTGATGAACCTGCAGCCGCTCGCCGAAGTGCGTGGTCGTTACCTGACGGCGGCGGCGGAAGCCCGCGCCCTGCGGGCGGTGGTGGCGGCATCCGAATCCGAGTTCCGACGCATGGAGCTGCTGTTCCAGGACGACCGCAACGTCTCCGAACAGGCGGTGAGGGCGGCGGAGGGACGCTATCGATCCGAGCAGGCGCGCCAACTGGCTGCCGAGCAAGCCGCCTCGAGCATCCGAGATTCCATCCGCAGCACCTGGGGCGATACCGTCACCGGCTGGACGACCAACCCCGATTCGACGGTGATGCGGTCGCTGCTGCAGCAGTCCGCTTTCCTGGTGCAGCTCGTGCTGCCTTACGACCTGCCGCGCAGCGCGGTACGCGGCAAGATATCCGTAGCGCCGGCGGTCTCGCACGAGAACACGCGGCCCGCGCGCTTCGTCGCAGATTCTCCCCAGGTCGATTCCGCGTTGCCCGGAGAGACTTACTTTTACATGGTGGACGGCGGCAGCCTGCGCGCCGGCATGCGCGTGCTGGCCCGCATCGGCCTCGGCGGCGCCGCCGTCTCCGGCGCGATCGTGCCGCCTGTCGCGGTGGTGTGGCATGCAGGAAAGGCCTGGGTTTACGTGAAGGACGATGAGCAGACCTTCGCCCGCCACGAAGTGTCCACCGCGCAGGAACTCGACGGCGGCTGGTTCAACGCTGGCGATTTCGGCGCCGATAGCGAAGTCGTCGTCAGCGGCGCGCAACTGCTTCTTTCCGAGGAACTGAAGTACCAGATCCGGAATGAAAATGAAGATTAGACCTTCACCGCAGAGGCGCAGAGGTTCGCGGAGAAGAACAGGTTCGGGCAGAAACCTATCCGGTGACCTCTGCAGGCATTTCCGCTTTCGAGTTGAAAGTATGCCTCTGCGTGGCCTCTGCGCCTCTGCGCCTCCGCGCCTCTGCGGTTAATGGATTGGTGTAGGCCTTGATCTCCTTCATCGTCCGCCAGTCCATCCGTTACCCGGGCGTGATCGTCGCGCTGGCACTGACCATCGTCGCCTATGGACTGTTCACGCTGTCGCGCGCGCACCTGGACGTGTTCCCGGAATTCTCCCCCGCGCAGGTGGTGATCCAGACCGAAGCGCCGGGACTTTCCGCCGAGCTGGTGGAATCGCAGGTCTCCCAGCCGATCGAGAACGCGCTTGCCGGATTGCCCGGCCTCGAAAGCCTGCGTTCGCAATCGATCCCCGGGCTCTCGGTGGTGCATGTTTTTTTCCCCGAGGGATCGGACGTCTACCGCAACCGTCAGGTCGCGGCGGAGCGCCTCGCCGCGCTGCCGAACCAATTGCCCAGGGGCATCGTGCCCGCCATTACGCCGCTGACGTCATCAGCCAGCACGGTGCTGGGTGTCGGCGTGACGTCGGAAACGCGCAGCCAGATGGAATTGCGCGCCCTGGTGGACTGGACAATCCGTCCGCACCTGCTGGCGGTGCATGGCGTGGCGGACGTCAACGTGTTCGGCGGCGACATCCGCCAGTGGCAGATCCAGGCCGACGCGGAGAAGCTGCGCCGCTACGGCCTGGCGCTGGAAGACGTGGTGGCCGCGGCGCGCAAGGCAACCGGCGTGGCCGGCACCGGATTCGTCAAGACCCCGAACCAGCACATTCTGGTGCAGACCGATGCGCAGCCGCATTCGCCGCAGGATGTAGGACGCGGATTGCTGACTTACCGCGAGGGCCGGGCGATCCGCATCAACGACGTTGCGGCCGTGGTGGAAGACGCGGCCCCGTCGATCGGCGCGGCTGCCATCAACGGCAAGCCCGGCGTATTCATGATGGTGCAGGGCCAGTTCGGTTCCAACACGCACGCGGTGACGCAGGATCTCGAGGAGGCGCTCGCCGAACTGAAACCGCTGCTCGAAAAGGCACAGGTTCAACTGCATCCCAGCCTGTTCCGGCCCGCCAACTTCATCGAAACCGCGGTGCGCAACGTGCAGCGCGACATCCTCATCGGTTCGGCGCTGGTGGTCGTCGTGCTGTTCCTGTTCCTGTTCAACAGCCGCACCGCGTTCATCTGCGCCACCGCGATTCCGGTTTCGCTGCTGGCGGCGGTGCTGGTGCTGGATTATTTCGGCGTCAGCCTGAACATCATGGTGATGGGCGGACTGGCCATCGCGCTTGGCGAAGTGGTGGACGATGCCATCATCGATACCGAGAACATTTTCCGGCGGCTGCGGCTTAACCGAGCTTCGCTGCGGCCGCTGCCGGTGGAAGACGTGGTGCTGGGCGCGTCGGTGGAGGTGCGCAGTTCCGTGGTCTACGCGACGTTCATCGTCGCCCTGGTGTTCGTGCCGCTGCTGACCCTGGGTGGCGTCGCCGGCAAGTTGTTCGCGCCGCTGGGGCTCGCTTACATTTTTGCCATCATGGCTTCGCTGGTCGTCGCGGTGACCCTGACACCGGCGCTGTGTTACCTGCTGCTGGCGCGCGCTGAACTCAGCGCAGAAGACCCGCCTTTCGTGCGCTGGTTAAAGCCCCGATACCTCGGTGTCCTCAATCGCATCGAGCGCTTTCCCGGCCGCGTCATCGGCGTGACCGGAGTGATCATCGTCGCCGGCATCGGCCTGCTGCCGCTGTTCTCGGGAGAGTTCATCCCGGCATTACGCGAGGGCCACTACATCATGCACATGTCCGCCGTGCCGGGCACTTCGGAAGAGGAATCGCTGCGCATCGGCAAAAAAGTGTCCGCAGCGATCGGCTCGATCAAGGGCGTGCAATCCGTTGCACAATGGGTGGGCCGCTCGAAGAACGGCGCCGATACCTTCGGCACACACTACAGCGAATTCGAAGTGGAGATCGGCCCGTTGCCGGGCAAGGAACAGGCGCGCATCCTGCGCGAAATCCGCGAAACCCTCGCCGGCGAACGTGGCGGCGCTTATCCGGGCGTGACTTTCGCGGTGAACACTTTCCTCACCGAGCGCATCGAGGAAACCATCACCGGCTATGCCGCGCCATTTGTCGCCAACCTCTACGGCTCGTCGCTGGATATGCTGGACCGTGACGCGCTGGCGGTAGCGGCCGCGCTGGCCGCGGTGCCGGGGGCGCGCGACGTGCAGATCCAGGCACCGCCCGGCACGCCGCAATTAACCGTGCGCCTGCGCCACGAGCGGGTGGCGGCGCTTGGCCTGCAGCCGCTGACCGTGCTCGAAGCCGTTCAAGCCGCTTACGAGGGCGTGCAAGTGGGGCAGATCTTCGGCAACGGCCAGGTCACGGACCTGGTCGTGGTTCTCGATCCGCGACAGCGCGGCAAGGTTACCGAGGTCGGCGCTCTACCGCTGCGCAATCCCGACGGGCGTTTGCTGAAGCTCTCCGATGTTGCCGACATCGAAGTCGGCAGCGGGCGCTACAAGATCCTGCATTCCGAGGGCCGCCGCATTCAGACCGTGACAGCCAACGTGGAAGGCCGCGACCTGGCGCAGTTCGAGCGCGACGCGCGTTCGCGCGTCGCCGCCGCGGTGAAGTTTTCCGGGGGCAACTACGTGACGTATGAGGGCACGGCGCGGGCGCAGGCGGAGGCGCTAACCGACCTGCTGGTGCATTCGGCGCTTGCCGGCGTCGGCATTTTCCTGCTGCTCTACATCGCCTTCAACAACCTGCACAATTTGCTGATCACTTTCGTGAACCTGCCATTCGCCCTGATCGGCGGAGTCATTGCGGTGTTCGCGAGCGGCGGCTGGATGTCGCTCGGTTCGCTGGTGGGCTTCGTCACGCTGTTCGGGATCACGCTGCGCAACTCGATCATGCTGGTTTCCCACTACCAGCATCTCGTCGAAGTCGAAGGCCTGCCGTGGGACCTGGATACCGCGCTCCGGGGTGCGAGCGAGCGATTGCCCTCCATCCTGATGACGGCGCTCGTCACCGCGTTGGGGCTGATGCCGCTGGCCCTCGGCAGTGGTGAGCCAGGGCGGGAAATCGAGGGCCCAATGGCCACCATCATCGTCGGCGGCCTGGTGACCTCGACGCTCTTGAATTTGCTGGTCCTGCCTGCAATATTGTTACACTTCGGCCGCTTCGTGCCGCGCGCGTACACCCCGGGCTAGCGCAGCCCGCAAGGAGATTTTTCCATGGCAACAGTGACATTGACCAAAGACAACTTCGAGCAGGTGGTGACCGGCAGCGACACGGTGATCGTCGATTTCTGGGCCCCGTGGTGCGGGCCCTGCCGCAGCTTCGCGCCGACCTTCGAGGCTGCATCGGAGAAGCATCCGAAGGTGGTTTTCGCCAAGGTGAACACCGAGGAAGAGCCTGAACTCGCGGGCAGCTTCAACATCCGCTCGATCCCTACGCTGATGGTATTTCGCGAGAAGGTGATCCTGTTATCGCAGCCGGGCGCGCTGCCGGCTTCGGCGCTGGATACGGTGGTGACCAAAACGCAGGAAATCGATATGGCCGAAGTGCATCGCCAGATCGCCGAAGAAGAAGCGCAGGCCGCGACAGCCGGCTCCGGAAAGTCCTGATCGCGGCGCGACTGCCATGACTCCGCAGGTCCTGGATGCTGAGAACTTCGACGACTTCGTCTCCGGCAACGAACTCGCAGTGGTGGGTTTCCTGGGCGCGGACGGCGGGGATGCCGCGATCTTTTCCGCGGGGGCCGGACAGGCGCTGGCCCGGCATCCCGATGCGGCATTTGCCACGGTGGGCAGCGACAGCCGCGTCCTGTTGGGGATGTTCGGATTGAATGGCAGCGCGCTGGCGATCTTCCGCCAGCGCATCGTGGTCTATCTCGAGCCCGGGATTCCCGCCGCCGGACACATAACCCAGCTTCTCGACCGTGTCGCGGCGCTGGATATGGCGCAGGCCCACGCCGAGATCGAACAGGAGCGCGCGGCGCGTGCCGCGCTTGCCACTCATCGCGTCTGTCCGACTGCCCGGCGCGGCAAGTTTCCGCCCTGACCGGATCTTACGGCGCCTGCTTCTCGGCGCCGGGATAGTTGCCCGATTCCCCCAGCACGTATTCCTGCACCTTGCGATCGCGCAGGCGCTGCAGGAACCACTTCAGGGCCTTGCCGGCCTGGCGCGGATGCCACGCCAGATACACATTGGTCAGTGGCTTGCTGCCCTCCACTTCCTTCCTGAGCAGGCGGCCGGCGGCGATGTGCGGCGCGGCCCAGAGCTGCGGCAGGTAACCGACGCCAATGCCGGCGATATGTGCCGCCATCTTGGCGCGCATGCTGGGGACGCTCAGGTTGTCCTGGCTGTTGAGAGTTCCGGAACTGCGCGGCGGCAGGTTGCGTGACGTGTCCGCGGCGGTGACGGCCCGGTGCTGCAACAGGTCCTGGACCGAGAGCGGCTCAGTCGCGCCGGCCAGCGGGTGGTCCGGCGCGACCACGAATACGAATTCGAACTGTCCCATTGATTCGATTGCGAGCGAGCCTTCCGGCGGCGCGTCTCCCGGCGCTGCGATCACCATGTCGGCTCGTCCGCTTAGCAGGGCATCCCAGCACCCTCCAAGTATTTCGGCCGTGAGCTTTATCCGGGTGCCGGAACCTTCCTTGTAAAAATCCTTCAAAAGGGGGAACAGGCGCTCGGTGGGAATGATGTCGTCGAGGGCGATGCGCAGCTCGGTTTCCCAGCCCGTGGCCGCGCGCTTGACCCGGCACTCGAGGTCCGTGGCGGACCGCAGCAGGTGCCGTCCCTCCCGCAGCAGTTCCTCGCCGGCTTCGGTGAGCTTCGCGCGATGCCCGCTGCGGTCGAACAGCTTCACCTCCAGGTCCTGCTCCAACTTCTGGATGGTGTAAGTGATGGCCGAGGGTACGCGGTGCAGTTCCTCGCCCGCTGCGGCAAAGCTGCCGTTACGGGAGATGGAATCCAGGACCAGCAAGGCGTCGAGCGAAATTCTCATGGTGACGGTATATAAACTCGGTTATCATGATCCGAAAATAACTGACTCTCCGGTCAGCAATAAAAAGCCGCCGCCGGCGCAATTGCAAAAACATCAGTTCGACGGTCCGATAGCCAGCGCGAGACAGTCCGCTGGCGAATTTTTTTAACAGTCTGCAGCCCGCCAGTAGCCACAGGTGGACTACCGACGAGAGTGTAGAGGTAGTTTGTGAATACGCCGAACCTTCGTAATGTAACGATTCTCGCCGCGCTGGTCATTGCAGCACTCGGTGCCGGTTGCGGTTCGAAGAGTGATGCCACCGCCGGGAACAAATCGGATGCCGCCAAACTCTCCGCTGCAGGACAGCAGGCTCCCGGCGCGGCCGCGAAACCGGCGGGGTTGCCGGTCAAGGCTGTCGCGGTAAAAGTCGGCAAGGTCTCGGACGAGGTAACCGCCGTCGGAACACTGCTGGCCGATGAATCAGTGATCATCCGCTCCGAAATCGACGGCCGCATCGTCGGCCTGAATTTCCAGGAAGGCCAGGCGGTGGCCGCCGGCACGCGGCTGGTGACCCTGGACAATTCCGAATACGAAGCGCAATCGGCCGCCGTGCGCGCCGATCTGAAGACCGAGGAACAACGGCTCTCCCGCACCAGGGAACTGCACCAGCAGAACTTCATCAGCAAGGACGCGCTGGATGTCCAGCTCGGCAACGTCGACCGCCTCAAGGCGCGCCTGGCGGAGGCCGATTCCCGGGTGGCAAAGACCCAGATCCGGGCGCCCTTCTCGGGTACCGTTGGACTGCGCATGGTCAGTCCGGGGGCCTATGTCAAAGCCGGCGAGGACATTGTCCGCCTGGAGAGCATCGGTTCGATCAAGGCCGATTTCCGTGTTCCTGAACTGTTCATGTCCAAGATTCACCCCGGCCAGGAAGTCTTGCTGCGGCTGGATGCCTACCCGGGCGAGGAATTCAGTGGACGCGTCTACGCCGTGGAGCCGGTAGTGGACGATAGAACCCGGACCGTGCTGATGCGCGCCCGGATTCCGAACAAGAGCAACAAGCTGAAGCCCGGCATGTTCGTCCGCGTCGCGGTCACGCTGGCCAGCAGGCCCAATGCCATCATCGTTCCCGAGCAATCGATCTGGCCGCAGGGCCGCGACACGTTCGTCTTCCGTGTCATCGAAGGAAAGGCCGCATTGACCAAGATCGAGATCGGCAATCGCCATCCCGGCCAGGTCGAGGTGATGTCGGGACTTGCGCCGAATGACATAGTGGTTACCGAAGGGCAGATCAAGCTCCGCGACGGCGCGCCGGTGATGGTCCTGCCCGAACCGGCCGCCGCCGCGGCCCCGCCCCCTGCTGCCACGCCGCCGGCGCAGCAACAGAAGAAGGCCGGCTGATCGGCGCCTGCCGCCAAGGAGACTTGCCATGATTCTCTCAGATATCTCGATCAAGCGGCCGGTGCTGGCCACGGTGATGAGCCTGATGATCGTGCTCATCGGGGCGATGTGCTTCCAGCGGCTGGCGGTGCGCGAATATCCGGCAATCGATCCCCCCACCGTATCGGTTCGCACCGTATACAAGGGCGCCACGGCCCAGGTCGTCGAGAGCGTGCTCACCACGCCGATCGAGGATTCCCTGTCCGGCATCGAAGGCATCAAGACCATCAAGTCGCAAAGCCGCGAGGAAGTCAGCCAGATCACGGTCACGTTCGTAACCGGGCGCGATGTGGATGCGGCGGCTGCAGACGTGAGAGACCGTGTTGCCCGTGTTCAGTACCTGCTTCCGGAAGCGGCGCTCGACCCGGTCGTGGCAAAGATCGAAGCCGACGCGTTCCCGATGATGTGGCTGGCCCTGGTCAGCGACAAACACACACCGATGGAGCTGACGGACTACGCCGATCGCTACCTGACGGATCCCATGAAGGCGATGCCGGGGGTGGCAACCGTGATCATCGGCGGCGAGCGCAAGTACGCCATGCGCGTGTGGCTGGATCGCGAACGGCTGGCCTCGCAGAGCCTCACCGCTCAGGATGTCGAGGACGCGCTGCGCCGGCAGAACCTGGATTCGCCGGGCGGCCGCATCGAGAGCACCGACCGCGAGTTCACCGTGCTTGCCGAAACCGACCTCAAGAGCGCCGAGCAGTTCAACGAGATGATCATCTCCGAGGTGCGTGGCTACCAGATCAAGCTCAAGGATGTGGGGTTCGCCCGGGCTGGGCCGTATGAAAACCGCAAGATCATCCGCATCAACGGCACCAACGGGATCGCCCTCGGCGTGGTCAAGCAGTCCACCGCAAACACACTTGAAGTTGCGCGCGGGATCAAGAAAATCCTGCCGCGCCTCGAGGGCGGGTTGCCCGACGGCATGAGGATGTGGACGGCGGTCGATACCTCGCAGTTCGTGGAAGCCTCGATCAATGCCGTTTACCGAACCCTGATAGAGGCACTGGTGCTGGTCGTGCTGGTGATTTTCCTGTTCCTTCGCAGCGTTCGCGCCACCCTGATTCCGGCCGTGACCATCCCGGTGTCCCTCGTCGGCGCGTTCTTCTTCGTCTACCTCATGGGGTTCTCCATCAACGTGCTGACCATGCTCGGCATCGTTCTGGCGGTGGGCCTGGTCGTCGACGATGCGATCGTCGTGCTGGAGAACATCCACCGCCACATCGAAGAGGGCATGTCGCCGTTCCAGGCCGCGATCCAGGGAGCCAGGGAAATCGGTTTCGCGGTCATCGCGATGACCATTACGCTTGTCGCCGTGTTCACGCCGCTGGTGTTCATGACCGGCCGCACCGGTCAGTTGTTTACCGAGTTCGCGATGACTGTCGCGGCGGCGGTCTTGGTGTCGGGCTTTGTCGCACTGACCTTGACGCCGATGATGTGCTCCAGGCTGCTCAAGGGCCACGAATCGCATGGTCGGCTCTACAACCTCACCGAGCGGTTCTTCGTCGGCATGAACTCCGCCTATCGAGCCGCGCTGAAAGTGACGCTGCGCATGCGCTGGGCGGCGATCCTGGTCTGGGCGGTTGTTCTCGGCGGGGGAGCATTCCTGGCGTTGCAGCTGAAGTCCGAACTTTCGCCCACTGAAGACCGCGGCATGTTCATGATGTTCGCGATCGCGCCGGAAGGCTCGACCATGCAGTACACCGACCGCTACATGTTCGCGGTCGAGGAAATCGCCAAGACCGTGCCCGAGATCTCGACCATCTTCGCGGTTGTCGCGCCCGGGCTGGAGAGGCCCAATCCGGTCAATGTCGGGATCGGGTTCTCGGTGCTCAAGCCGTGGGACGAGCGCAAGCGCTCCCAGATGCAGATCACCAAGGAGTTAACGCCCAAGCTCGGCGGGCTGCCCGGCGTCATTTCCTTCACCAAGGACCCGCCGTCCCTGGGCGGCGGTTTCCTCGACAAGAAACTCAATTTCGTGATCTACGGCACCTCTTACGAGGAACTGTCCGGCAAGGTTGCCAAAATGATGGGCAAGCTGAGCCAGTACAAAGGCATCACCGGCCTCGACACGGACCTCAAGCTCAACAAGCCGCAACTGAAGGTGGACATCGACCGCGAGAAAGCCGCCGCGCTCGGCGTGTCGATGGCAACCATCGGCCATACGCTGGAGACGCTGATGGGCGGGCGCGACGTCACCCGCTACAAACGCGATGGCAAGCAATATGACGTCGTCGTCCAGGTAGAGGACGACAAGCGCCGCCAGCCTTCGGACCTGACGTCGGTCTACGTGCGCGGCAATGGCGGCGAACTCAACCAGTTGTCGAACCTGGTTGCCGTGCGCGAGACCGTGGCGCCGAAGGAACTGAATCACTACAACAAGCAGCGTGCCGCCATCATCAACGGCAACGTGGCAGAGGGCTACAGCCTGGGCGAGGTCCTGGACCAGGTGGAAGCCACGGCGAAGGAGGAACTGCCCTCCGGTCAGGCCACGGATCTCGATGGCGAATCCCGGGAGTTCCGCGAAACCGGCGTCGAGCTGTACGTGACGTTCGTGCTGGCACTGGTATTCATTTACCTGGTGCTGGCCGCGCAGTTCGAGAGCTTCGTCGGCCCGTTCGTCATCATGTTCACGGTGCCTCTGGCCATGACCGGCGCATTGCTGGCGATGTATCTCACCGCCAAGTTCGGCAACGGGGGGACGCTTAACGTCTACAGCCAGATCGGCCTGGTGATGCTGGTCGGACTGATCACCAAACACGGCATCCTGATCGTCGAGTTTGCCAACCAGCTTCGCGTCAAGGGAATGGAGAAGACCGAGGCGATCATTGAATCCTCCACGCTGCGCTTGCGCCCGATCCTGATGACCACGGCGGCCATGGTCCTCGGCGCCGTGCCGCTCGCGTTCTCCAAGGGCGCGGGAGCCGAGGCGCGCAGCGCCATCGGCTGGGTGATTGTGGGCGGAATGCTGCTGGGTACGTTGCTGACGTTGTTTGTGATCCCGGCCATCTACACGCTGCTGGTGCGAAAAGTGCGCTCCGAAGCCGACATCGAGGAAGCGATGCGACCGACCCCCGGCGGCAGTGGCGCCATTCACGCTCCCCACAAGGAACTGTAAACGGTTGCCGGTACACCTCGGCTCAAACAGAAACGGCAAGTGCATCTGCACTTGCTGTTTTTTTTCATTATAGTCGGCAGCACTCCTGGAGGAAAAAATGAACCGCATGCTCAACATCGGCGTGGCGCAGAAGATCGGCACTTACAGCGACGGCGTGGAAGTTTCCGGCAATGTGAAATGGGTCTTCACCGCCGGGACGCCGGGCCTGCTGCCCGACGGCACCTATCCCAAAGGCGTTACTGCGCAAGCCGAGCAGGCGTGGAAGAACATCCTGGCGATCCTCGCGGAGGCCGGGATGGGCGTGAAGGACCTGGTGAAAGTCACGCACTACCTAGTGCGCGACGAAGACATCAAGGATTACGTCGCGGTCCGCGCGCGCTATCTCGGCGATGCCCGGCCGGCGTCGATGCTGCTGGTGGTGCCGGGGCTGGTGAAGCCGGAGATTTTGGTTGAGATCGAAGCGATCGCTTCAAGAGCGTAAAGGGGGGAAGGGTCAAGGCGTGAAGGGGGAAGGGTGAAGGCGTGAAG
>CAYODB010000122.1:1589-12102 GCA_964402495.1 uncultured Bordetella sp. | reverse complement strand
GGCGATCCCGGCGGCCACGCATGCGAACGGATTTGCACCCGAGGAGCCGGCAAGCCGCACGGTGGATGTCGAGGCGTTCTGCTCGTGATCCGCATGCAGGATGAAAATGCGGTCCAGCGCGCGCACCAGGACGTCGTTGACCTTGTAGTCCTCGGCCGGCACCGCGAACATCATGCGCATGAAGTTGGCGGAGTAGGACAGGGAATTGAGCGGATAGACGAAAGGCTGGCCCATCGTGTACTTGTACGCCATGGCCGTGATGGTCGGCATCTTGGCGATCAGCCGGAAAGCGGAGATCTGGCGGTGCGCGGGATCGTTCAGGTCCAGCGAGTCGTGATAGAAGGCGGACAGTGCGCCCACGGTGCCGACCATGACGGCCATCGGATGCGCATCGCGGCGGAAGCCGCGGAAGAAGTTGTTCAGCTGGTCGTGCACCATCGTATGCCGCGTGACGATGTTGACGAACTGGGTTTTCTCTTCCTGGTTCGGCAACTCGCCGTAGATCAGCAGGTAGCAGACTTCGAGGAAGTCGCAGTGCTCGGCCAGTTGTTCGATGGGATAGCCGCGGTACAGCAGGACGCCCTCGTCGCCGTCGATGTAGGTAATCGCCGAGCGGCAGCTCGCGGTGGAAAGAAAGCCGGGGTCGTACGTGAATTTTCCGGCCTTGCCCAGCATCGTCCGGATATCCACCACCTCAGGACCAATGGTGCCACCGAGGACCGGAAATTCGACGGGGGCGGTACCGTCGCTGAAGGAGATTGTTGCGCTGCGCTTGTTATCCATGCCCTCGCTCGCTTTTCAGACTCAGGAAAGAGTCAAGTCTAACAGCTTCTTATGTAATTCAGCACCGAAAAACGCAGTGCAATATGCCTCTATTCGAATAATTCGACTAACTTTTTTATTTCCGGCTCGGAAGTCCCGGTCCTGCCACTCAGGAGATCCCAGAGATCGTTGTCCGGATAGTCCAAAATATTCTTAAAAACAATTCGTTGTGAAATCGACAGATCTGGATAATGTTTATCCAGAAATTTCGACAGTACTAAATCCAGCTCCAATAGACCCCGCCGGCAGTGCCAGCGGATCCTTTCGTCCTCGACGGACATCGGGCTATACGGTTCGCTTGACCATGAGGTCTTTGATCCTGCCGATCGCCCGCGTCGGATTGAGTCCTTTCGGACAAACATCCACGCAATTCATGATCGAATGGCAACGGAACAGCCGGTAGGGATCCTCAAGGTTGTCGAGGCGCTCGGGCGTGGCCTGATCCCGTGTATCGGCAAGAAAACGGTAGGCTTGAAGCAGGCCCGCCGGCCCGACGAATTTATCGGGATTCCACCAGAACGACGGACAGGCCGTCGAGCAGCACGCGCACAGGATGCATTCATAGAGGCCATCGAGTTCGGCGCGTTCGGCGGGCGACTGCATGCGCTCCTTCTCCGGAGCCGGGTCATTGTTGACCAGGTAGGGCTTGACCGAGTGGTACTGCTTGAAGAATTGCGACATGTCCACGATCAGGTCGCGGATCACGGGCAGGCCCGGCAGCGGCTTCAGCACCACCGGTTCCTTCAGCTCCACCACTGGCGTGATGCAGGCCAGGCCGTTCTTGCCGTTGATGTTCATCGCGTCGGAACCGCAGACGCCTTCCCGGCACGAGCGGCGCAGCGACAGAGAGTCGTCCACGGCCTTGATGCGGATCAGCGCATCGAGCAGCATGCGGTCGGAAGGCTGCAGCTCAATGTCGTAGTCCTGCATGCGCGGCTTGCTGTCCTGGTCGGGATCGAAGCGGTAGATGCTGAATTTCATTTCTGCCTGGTCCTCAATAAGTTCTCTTCTTCGGTTCGAATGCCTGCGCGGTAAGCGGCTTCAGGTGCACCGGCTTGTAGTCCATCCGGTTGCCCTGCTTGTACCAGAGTGAGTGTTTCAGCCACTTCTCGTCGTCGCGGCCGTTCGGATGCTCCAGCGTATCACCATGGTCGGCACGGTCGTGCGCGCCGCGGCTTTCCTTGCGCGCCTCGGCCGATATCAAGGTGGCCAGCGCTACTTCGATGAGGTTATCCAGCTCCAGCGCCTCAACGCGCGCCGTGTTGAACACCTTGCTCTTGTCCTTGATCATGGTGCGCTGGACGCGCTCAGCGGTGGCTTTGATCTTGCTGACGCCCTCGACCAGCATGTCCGGAAAACGGAACACGCCGCAATGCGCCTGCATGGTCCGGCGCATCTCAGCGCCGACTTCGTAGACGCTCTCGCCATTGGTCTGGCTGTCCAGGCGCGCCAAACGCGCCATGGTCATGTCAGCGGCGTCCTTCGGAAGGTCCTTGTGGACCGGATTTTCCTTCAGGAAACGGATTGTGCTGTCCCCGGAGGCCTTGCCGAACACCAGCAGGTCCGTCAGGGAATTGGTGCCGAGGCGGTTGGCGCCATGCACCGATGCGCAGGCGCACTCGCCGGCGGCGTAGAAACCGGGCACCACCGATTCGGGATTTCCATTCTTCGGCACCACGACTTCGCCGTGGAAATTGGTAGGAATACCGCCCATCTGGTAATGACAGGTTGGCACCACCGGTATCGGATCCTTGACCGGGTCGACGTTGGCGAATTTCTTGGCAATCTCGCGGATGCCGGGCAGGCGCTTTTCCACGACGTCCACACCCAGATGATCGAGCTTGAGCAGAATGTAGTCGCCGTCCGGTCCCGCGCCCCGCCCTTCCTTGATTTCGGTCGCCATGGCCCGCGATACCACGTCGCGGGAAGCGAGATCCTTCATGGTCGGCGCGTAGCGTTCCATGAAGCGCTCGCCGTTCTTGTTCAGCAGATAACCGCCTTCGCCGCGCACACCTTCGGTAATCAGAACGCCAGCGCCGGCCACGCCGGTGGGATGGAACTGCCAGAACTCCATGTCTTCGAGGGGAATGCCTGCCCGTGCCGCGATGCCCAGGCCGTCCCCGGTATTGATGAAGGCATTGGTGCTCGCCGCGTAGATACGACCCGCACCGCCCGTAGCGAATAACACCGCGCGCCCATGGAAGATGGACACTTCGCCGGTTTCCATTTCCATGGCGGTCACACCCAGCACCTGCCCTGAGGCATCGCGTATCAGGTCGAGCGCCATCCATTCGACGAAGAACTGGGTATTCGACCGGACGTTGCGCTGGTACAGGGTATGCAGCATCGCGTGACCCGTGCGGTCCGCCGCACAACAACTGCGCTGCACCGGCCGTTCGCCGAAGTTCTGCGAATGCCCGCCGAAGGGCCGCTGGTAAACGGTGCCGTTATCATTGCGGTCGAAAGGCATGCCGAAATGCTCGAGCTCGATGACCACCTTGGGCGCTTCGCGGCACAGGAATTCGATTGCATCCTGGTCGCCGAGATAGTCGGATCCCTTGATGGTGTCGTACATGTGCCACAGCCAGTTGTCCTCGCCCATGTTGCCGAGCGCGGCGCCGATGCCGCCCTGCGCCGCGACCGTGTGCGAACGGGTCGGGAAGACCTTTGACAACACCGCAACTTTGTAACCGGCCTCGGCGAGCTGCAAGGAAGCGCGCATGCCCGCACCTCCGGCGCCCACGATCACTGCATCGAATTTTCTTACGGGGATCGCCATGTTGTTCAGAGGCTCCAGAGAATCTGTGTCGCCCAGCCGGCATAGGCCACCAGGACGAGTATTGCCGCCACTTCCAGTCCGAGGCGTATCGCCGTCGGCTGGATGTAGTCCATGAAAATGTCGCGCACGCCGACCCACGCATGCCAGAACAGACTGATGAAAAACACGAACGTGGCGATGCGCATGAACTGGTTCTGGAACAGCGCGCGCCAGTCTCCGTAGTGCTGCGGCGGACAGACCAGCAGGATGCCGACCAGGACGAAGATGTAGGCCGCCATCACCACCGCGGTGAGGCGCTGCGCCAACCAGTCCTTGAGCCCGTAGTGCGCCCCGACGACGATGCGCCTCACCATATGCGGACCCCCAGGATCACGGTCAGCAACACGCTGATGCCGAGCACGGCCCAGCTCGTCGCGCGCGCCTGTTTGAGGTCACCGAAGACATGGATGTCCAGGAGCAGGAAACGCAGGCCCGCGAAAAAATGATGCAGCAGTGCCCAGAGCATGCCGATCAGGAACAGTTTCATCCACCACTGGTCGGCGAGCGCCCGGAACCTGACATAACTCTCGGGCGACTGCAGGCTTTCCTGGAACAGGTAGAGCAGCACGCCGGCGAACAGGAACAACGCGGCGCCGGCGATGCGGTGGAGGATGGAAACCAAAGCCGGGACGGGCAACCGGATTTTGGCGAGATCGAGGTATTTCGGTCGTTGGCTGGCAATCATCAGTGGGTCACGCTTTGGTAAGGTCCGGCGACGCAGCCTCTTGGCATGCGCCAGCGGTCAGACAATCTTGTTGCGGTAATGATGCTCCCTGGTATTGCACATGCTGCGGCGAAGTTCGACCGGCTTTTCGGCGTAAGTATAGGCCACGCGTTCAATGGTCAATAACGGGTCGCCCGGTTTGATGTTCAGGTGCTCAAGCGCCGCGCCGGTCGCGGCCACCGCCTTGATCTGTTCATCGACATGCAGAATGCGAACGTCGAATTCCGATTCGTACATGCTGTAGAGCATGCAATGGTGGCGTTCGATGGTTTCCAGCGACAGACCGCGGAACGGGGTCGCCGGCAGGCGGATTTCCTCGTATATGACTTTTTCACCGGAGATCGACAGCGTGCGCACGATCAGGAAGCCCCCTGCTCCGGTGGCCAGCCCCAGACGTTTCGCCGACGCCGCATCGAGCTTGAGCTTGCGGCACTCCACAAGGGAGGCGGACAGGGATTCGAGACCGGAACGGTCGGGGGTAATGCTCAGGTAGGGAAACAGGCTGCGCTCTTCGGAATGCGAGGCGACGAAGGTGCCTTTGCCCTGCTGGCGCACCAGCAGGTTCTCGCCTGCCAGTTCACCGATCGCCTTGCGTACCGTGCCCTGGCTGACGCTGAAACGGCTGGCCAGTTCGATCTCGCTGGGAATCAGATCGCCGGGACGCCACTCCCCCGATACCAGGCTTTGGGTGATCAATGTCTTGATCTGCCGGTACAGCGGCTGGAAAGCAGGCGCATTGGTGGAAGGCTTCATTTTGCGGCGCGTTTTTAGCACAGTTTCAGCAAAAGCGTCCATGCCAAGAGATGTCTTTTATAATATACAAGACTTGTTTGACACTGTCGAATCCGCTTGGCTATGATGCGGGGCAAAATCCGCGTTCCCGAAGACGGCCGCAGGACATCCGGAAGCGCGATAATCCCTTGTTTTTGCCGATATCAACGGCTTCACCAAGACAATAACGATCCCTTCGCACGCAGGAGTCCTTGCCCATGAAAGCACCCGCCCGAGTCGCAGTTACCGGCGCCGCCGGCCAGATCGGTTACAGCCTCCTTTTCCGCATCGCCAGCGGCGAAATGCTCGGCAAGGACCAGCCGGTCATCCTGCAACTGCTGGAAATCGCCGACGAGAAGGCCCAGGCGGCATTGAAGGGCGTGATGATGGAGCTGGATGATTGCGCTTTCCCGTTGCTCGCCGGCATGAGCGCCGCTGCGGATCCGAAAGTGGCCTTCAAGGACATCGATTACGCGCTGCTGGTCGGCGCCCGCCCCCGTGCCAAAGGCATGGAACGCAAGGATCTGCTGGAAGCCAATGGCGCAATCTTCACCGGGCAGGGCCGCACCCTGAATGACGTTGCCAAGCGCAGCGTCAAGGTGCTGGTGGTCGGCAATCCCGCCAATACGAATGCGTACATTGCCATGAGGAGCGCCCCAGACCTGCCGCGCCAGAACTTCACGGCAATGCTGCGCCTTGATCACAACCGTGCGTTGTCGCAACTCGCCGCCAGGAGCGGGAAGCCGGTCGATGCGATCGAGAAACTCATCGTTTGGGGCAACCACTCCCCGACCATGTATCCGGACTACCGTTTCACGACCATCGGCGGCCAGCCGGCAGCCAAGGTCATCAACGATGAAACCTGGTATCGCGAAACCTTCATCCCGACCGTCGGCAAGCGTGGCGCGGCGATCATCGAGGCACGCGGCCTGTCTTCCGCCGCTTCCGCCGCCAACGCGGCCATCGATCATGTGCGTGACTGGGTGCTGGGCAGCAACGGCAAGTGGGTGACCATGGGCATTCCTTCCGACGGTTCCTACGGGATACCGGATGGCGTCATTTACGGATTTCCCGTCACCACGGCCGGCGCCAGATACCAGATGGTCAAAGGCCTCGAAATCGATGCGTTCAGCCGCTCGAAAATGGATGCGACGCTAAAGGAACTCGAGGAAGAACGCGCCGGTGTCAGCCACCTGCTGAAGTAAGTACACCGGCTGCGCGCTGCCAATGACCCATCCGGAGGAAGTGCTGTTTCAGGGCGAGCGGAGTTTTCCCGCCCTGCCCGCGTGCGAGCACTATGCCGGCAATGAGAAATTCATCCGCAAAGCTTTCGCGCTGCAGGCCGAACTGGGTCCGGTGTTCGACCTCACCTGCGATTGCGAGGACGGCGCGGCATCGGGTACCGAACGCGAACACGCGTTACTGGTTGGCACGCTGATCAATTCCCCGGACAACAGGTTCAAGCGTGCCGGCGTCCGACTGCACGATCCCGGCCATGCCGCCTTCCGCCAGGATGTGGATATCCTGGTTGCCGAAGCCGGCGCCAGCGTCGCCTACCTGACGGTGCCCAAACCCACGTCTTACGATCAGGCCGCGCAGGCTTTCGACTACATCCGCAACCGCGCATCGCAGGCGGGCCTGAGAACTTGTCCGCCGCTTCACGTCATCGTGGAAACGCAAAGCGCACTTCGCGATGTCTTCCGCATCGCCACCCTGCCCGGCCTCGAGGCCCTGGATTTCGGCCTGCTCGATTTCGTCTCCGATCATCGCGGCGCCGTCCCGGCTACCGCGATGCGCTCGCCGGGCCAGTTCGAGCACAGGCTGGTCGCCAGGGCCAAGGCGGAAATTGCCGCCGCCGCGCTGGTCAATGGCCTGGTACCCACACACAACCCCTGCCTCGACCTGAATAACGCTCTGGCGCCAGGCAACGACGCACGCCGGGCCCGCCACGAATTTGGCTTCCTGCGCATGTACAGCATCCATCCTGCGCAAATACTGCCGATAGTCGAAGCCATGCGTCCCGCCGACGAGGATGTGCGCCAGGCCTCGGAAATCCTCATTGCCGCCCAGACCGCGGACTGGGGTCCGGTCCGTCACGACGGGGAAATGCACGACCGCGCCAGCTACCGTTTTTTCTGGGATCTGCTCAAGCGTGCCCACACCACCGGCGTCAGCCTCCCGGAAGACGCAGAACGCAGCTTTTTCGCAAAGGCGGCCTGACCGCCAACGGAGAACAGGAATGCCAGATTCAGCAGGTAAGAAATTCCGTGCCGCAGTTGCGGCGGAAAAACCGCTCCAGGTCATCGGCGCGATCAATGCCTACCATGCCCGTCTCGCCGAACGCGTGGGTTACAAGGCGATTTATCTCTCCGGCGGTGGTGTTGCCGCCGGATCGCTCGGCTTGCCGGACCTGGGCATCTCCACCCTGGACGACGTGCTGATCGACATTCGCCGCATTACCGATGTTTGCGGCCTGCCATTGCTGGTGGACGTCGACACCGGATTCGGCGGAGCCTTCAACATCGCCCGCACCGTGAAGTCCCTGATCAAGTTCGGCGCCGGCGCCATGCACATCGAAGACCAGGTGCAGGCCAAGCGCTGCGGCCACCGCCCCAACAAGGAGATCGTCACGCGCGAGGAAATGGTCGATCGCATCAAGGCGGCGGTTGACGCGCGAACCGACCCCGATTTCGTCATCATGGCACGTACTGACGCGCTGGCCGTCGAAGGCCTCGAGGCGGCGATCGACCGCGCGCGAGCCTGTGTCGAGGCCGGGGCCGACATGATTTTTCCCGAAGCCATGACCGAGCTTTCGATGTACAAAAAATTCGCCGACGCCGTGAAGGTACCAGTACTCGCCAACATCACCGAATTCGGCTCGACTCCGTTGTTTACCGTCGATGAACTGCGCTCGGCCAACGCCAGCATCGTGCTCTACCCGCTGTCGGCATTCCGTGCGATGAACCAGGCAGCGCTCAACGTCTATCAGGCGGTGCGCAGGGATGGCACGCAAAAGAACGTGGTCGAAATCATGCAAACCCGTAACGATCTCTATGACTACCTCGATTACCACCAGTTCGAGACGAAACTCGACGAACTGTTTGCAAAGGAAAAAGGCAAATGAGCGAAACCAGTCCCAACACCCCCAAGCCGAAAAAATCGGTCGCCTTGTCCGGGGTCCCGGCAGGCAACACCGCGCTGTGCACCGTCGGCCTGACCGGCAATGACCTGCACTACCGGGGTTACGACATTCTCGATTTCGCCGAGATTGCAGAGTTCGAGGAGATTGCTTTCCTGCTGGTTCATGGAAAACTGCCGTCCGTGGCGGAATTCGTGGCTTACAAGCGCAAACTGAAGGCGCTTCGGGGCCTTCCGGCATCGGTCCAGGACATCCTGGAGTGCATCCCCGCCAATACCCACCCGATGGACGTACTGCGTACCGGCTGCTCGGCGCTCGGCGCGGTTTTGCCCGAACCGCAGGAGCACAAGATTACCGAAGCCAGAAATATCGCCGACCGGATGATGGCGAGCTTTGGCTCGATGCTGCTGTACTGGTACCACTTCTCCCACTCCGGCCGGCGCATCGAAGTCGAAACCGACGACGACTCGATCGGTGGGCATTTCCTGCATCTGCTGCACGGGCACAAGCCTTCCATGCTGAGGGAACGGGCAATGCACACTTCGCTCATCCTTTACGCCGAGCACGAGTTCAATGCGTCCACATTTGCCGCCCGGGTCATTGCCGGCACCGGTTCGGATATGTACTCGGCGATCGGCGGTGCGATCGGCGCCCTCAAGGGCCCCAAGCACGGCGGCGCCAACGAGTTTGCTTTCGATACCATCGGCCGTTACGACACGCCCGATGAAGCCGAGACCGACATCGTCAGGCGGGTCGCGGAAAAGCAGATCATCATCGGATTCGGCCATCCGGTGTATACCACCGGCGATCCGCGCAACCAGGTCATCAAGGAAGTCGCCCGGCGCCTGTCGAAGGATGGCGGAGACATGAAGCTGTTCGATATTTCCGCGCGGGTCGAGAAAGTCATGTGGCGGGAAAAGAAAATGTTCCCGAACCTGGACTGGTACAGCGCCACCAGCTACCACATGATGGGAGTTCCCACCGCGATGTTCACGCCGATCTTCGTGATCAGCCGCGCCTCCGGCTGGGCTGCACACGTGATCGAACAACGGATCGACGGCAAGATCATCCGCCCCAGCGCCAACTACACCGGTCCCGAGAACCTCACGTGGGTTCCGATCGACAAGCGCAAGTAACTTAAGTACTTTCACCACAGAGGCACAGAGACGCAGGGAAAACCGGGCACAATCCGGCAAATTTTTATCAGGACCAGATAATGGATTGTTTGACGTTCTGAGCCGCGATTGGGTTTGCAGTTCTCTGCGCCTCTGTGCCTCTGGGGTTAATTCGACCTTACAACTGGAATCAGGAAAATGTCCGCACACATCTCCAACGTCCGCCCGAAACCCGACAAGGTGCTGGTCGACATCGTCGACTACGTTGCCAAATACAAAATCACCAGCAAGCAAGCGTACGAGACCGCGCGCTATTGCCTGATGGATACCCTGGGCTGCGGATTCGAGGCACTCGAATTTCCGGCCTGCACCAAACTCCTCGGACCCGTCGTAGCGGGGACAATCGTCCCGAACGGCGCCAGGGTTCCAGGCACGCCGTTCCAGCTCGATCCGATCCAGGCCGCTTTCAATATCGGCGCGATGATCCGCTGGCTCGACTTCAACGACACATGGCTGGCCGCAGAATGGGGCCATCCGTCAGACAATCTTGGCGGCATTCTTGCCACGGCGGACTGGCTGTCGCGCAATGCCATCGCCAGCGGAAAAAAGCCTTTGACCGTGCAGGATGTCCTCACGGCGATGATCAAAGCGCACGAAATCCAGGGCTGCATCGCAATCGAGAACAGCTTCAACAAGGTGGGTCTTGACCACGTTGTGCTGGTGAAGGTGGCGTCGACCGCGGTGGTCGCTGAAATGCTCGGCCTTTCGCGCGAAGAGATCATCAACGCCGTGTCGCTGGCCTGGGTCGACGGCCAGAGCCTGCGCACCTATCGCCATTCGCCAAACACCGGTTCGCGCAAGAGTTGGGCGGCCGGTGATGCCACCAGCCGGGCTGTGCGGCTGGCGCTGATCGCGAAGACCGGAGAAATGGGCTATCCCTCCGTGCTGAGCGCCAAGACCTGGGGCTTCTACGACGTGCTGTTCAAGGGCAACGAATTCAAGTTCCAGCGCCCGTATGGCAGTTACGTGATGGAAAACGTGCTGTTCAAGATTTCCTTCCCGGCCGAATTCCATTCCCAGACCGCCGTGGAAGCCGCGATGACGATCAACAAGGAATTGCAGAA
>CAYODB010000122.1:0-1579 GCA_964402495.1 uncultured Bordetella sp. | reverse complement strand
TCCTGCCGACCGCGACCACTGCATCCAGTACATGGTGGCGGTGCCGATCATTTTCGGACGGCTCACCGCCGGCGACTACGAAGACGCGGTCGCCTCCGATCCGCGCATCGACAAGCTGCGCGACAAGATCGTCTGCGTCGAAGACAAACAGTTCACGAAGGACTATCACGACCCGGAAAAGCGTTCGATCGCCAATGCGCTCACCGTGGAATTCAGCGATGGCAAGAAACTCAAGGAGATCGAAGTGGAATACCCGATCGGTCACAAGCGCCGCCGCAAGGAAGGCATGCCGGTTCTGGTCGAGAAATTCAAGACCAACCTCGCGCGCCGCTTCCCGGCCAAGCAGCAGAAAGCCATCCTCGACCTGTTCATGGACCCGATAAAGCTGGCCGCGACCCCGGTCAACGAGTTCGTCGACCTGATGGTTATCTGACGGCGACCCGGCCGCTAATAGCCATGAAGCACGCGGTTCCGATTTTGCTTGGTCTTCTCTGCACGCTGCCGGTGCACGCGGATTCAAATCCGATGCAACCGGGAACCTGGGAGTTCACGCGCTCGGGCGGCATGGCGGCGAACCTGATCGGCCGCTTCTGCATAACGGCGGCCGATATTGCCGACCCGAAGTCGCCGGTGAACGGATTTCTCTCACGCGAAGAGAAAAATGGCTGCAGGGACTGGGGGATCGAATGGCAAGGCGAGCGGGCACAGTACTCGGGTTCCTGCACCATTGGCGGGAAGGCCGTGGAGGTCCGCGGCCGCATTGTGGCCGCCTCCGGCACCTACTCGGACACGCAGAATGTAAGGACGGAAGGCGAAACCATGGCCTCTCCCATATTGGACATCATCAACGGCCTGCGGCTCGGCCCTTGCGCTAACTGACTGACCGGTTTTTATCCTGGAGGCATCATGGCTCACAATTTGTTCAATACGCTGCAGGACTTCTCCCCCTCTGCCGGAAAAAAAGCGAAGTTCTATTCGCTGCCCGCGCTGGAAAAAGCCGGCATTGGCAAGATCTCGCGATTGCCGGTGTCGATCCGCATCGTCCTCGAAGCGGTATTGCGCAATTTTGACGGCAAGAAAGTCGCTGAGGAGCATGTGCGCCAACTCGCCGCATGGCAGCCAAACACCCCACGCACCGCGGAAATCCCCTTTGTGGTCGCGCGCATCGTTTTGCAGGATTTCACCGGCGTGCCGCTGCTGGCCGACCTGGCTGCCATGCGTGGCGTCGCAGCGAGGATGGGCAAAAACCCGAAGGTCATCGAACCGCTGGTTCCGGTGGACCTGGTCGTCGACCATTCCGTGCAGATCGACCACTACGGCACGCGCGAATCGCTGGATCTGAACATGAAGCTGGAGTTCCAGCGTAACCGCGAGCGCTACCAGTTCATGAAATGGGGCATGCAGGCCTTCGACACTTTCAAGGTCGTGCCCCCGGGCGTGGGCATCGTGCACCAGGTCAACCTCGAATACCTGGCGCGCGGCGTGCACAAGAAGAACGGGATCTACTACCCGGATACCCTGGTCGGCACCGATTCGCACACGACCATGATCAACGGCATCGGCGTGGTCGGCTGGGGTG
>CAYODB010000121.1:0-12259 GCA_964402495.1 uncultured Bordetella sp. | reverse complement strand
GTTTGTGCCAGGCACCCGACAGGGTCATGATGCCGTTGATCATGCCGCCCCAGGACGGCGCCAGGAGGATCAGCGAGAACACCATACCCAGCGACTGGGTCCAGTCGGGCAGCGCCGTGTAATGCAGATGATGGGGTCCCGCCCACATGTAAGTGAAGATCAGGGCCCAGAAGTGCACTACGGACAGGCGATAGGAATAGACCGGCCGGTCGGCCTGCTTCGGCACGAAGTAATACATCATCCCGAGGAAACCCGCAGTCAGGAAAAAGCCCACGGCATTGTGCCCGTACCACCACTGCACCATCGCATCCTGGACGCCAGCGTAGACGGAGTAGGACTTCCAGAACGTGACCGGCATCGCGGCGCTGTTCACCAAGTGCAGCAAGGCCACGGTCAGAATGAACGAGCCGTAGAACCAGTTGGCCACGTAGATGTGCTTGATCCTGCGCTTTGCGAGCGTGCCGAAAAACACCACCGCATACGAAACCCAGACCAGCGTGATCAGCACATCGATGGGCCATTCGAGTTCCGCGTACTCCTTGCTGGTGGTGATGCCCAGCGGCAAGGTGATCGCCGCCAGGACGATTACCGCCTGCCAGCCCCAGAACGTGAAGGCGGCCAGAGGGCCGCAGAACAAGCGCACATGACTGGTGCGCTGAACCACGTAATACGACGTCGCAAACAGTGCGCTGCCGCCGAATGCGAATATCACCGCATTGGTATGGAGGGGCCGCAGGCGGCCGTAGGAAAGCCACGAGATGCCTTCCGTCAGATCCGGGAACATCAACTGCGCGGCGAGCAGCACCCCCACCGTCATGCCTACGATCCCCCACACCACGGTCATGATGGCGAACTGCCGCACCACCGTGTAGTTGTAAGCCAATTCCTGTTGCATGCGTGCCCCTTTTCTCAAGTCAGCAATCGCCCGAAAGCGCACTGTCCATTGCCGACCCGTGCCGTTGTCCAGTTCCGGTCCGCACAAATGCTAGCGACATCGGTCGCGCAAGCGGTTGATCTGGATCAACAGGCGTGCCGGCACGAATGCCCGGGACAAAGTTGATTTCGCTGCGGAAATGCGCAGCAGGAACATCGGTTCGCGCAACACCCCCAGGAATATCGCAAGGGTCTGGCGGCGCGCGGCGGGCGGAATCTCGTTCGGCCCATGGACCTTGAGGAGCCGCAGCGCGTCGCTTTCGCCGAGCCCGTTAGCGGGCAAAGGAATAGCCGCCGGCGAACTCACTTGACCAGCGTGACGGGTATTTCCGACAGATGAATGACCTGCAGGGCCGACGAGCCGACGAGAATATTCGCGATCGCGCCGTGGCCGCGCGTGCCCATCACGATGCGGGTGCATCCCGACTGCATCGCTTCTTTCACGATGGTCCGCGCAACATGGCCGGTCACAACCAGTTCGTCGCCATACAGGCCAGCCGCCTGCAATGCCTTTCTTGCCGGGGCGAGTGCGGTTTCGCCTTCGGCCTGGCAGTACGCATCAATGTCCTCCTGGGAGATGAAGCGCCGCACGTTTGCGGAAGCCATGAAGATCTGCACATTGAGAAGGCGAACCTGAACGGGAACCGCGGACTGGCGCAGGGCGCAAACGTATTCGACCGCCCTTGCCGACGGTTCCGAGCCGTCGACCGCCAGCAGGATCCGGTGTACGTCCTCCGCGTCCTCGAGGTCGAGCGCCGCGGCGCCGAACGGGTTCGGCACCACGGTGACGGGTACCGTCGAGAGATGCACGATTTTGTAGGCCACCGATCCGAGCGCGAAATTCCCCAATGCGCCCATGCCTCGGCTGCCGGCCACGACTTCGTCGCAGTTTTGTGCGTGAACCTGCTCAAGGATGCGGCGAACCGGATCGCCCAGTTCGCCATGGACCTGACAGGCAACCCCGGCAGCGTCGAGCATCGCGCGCGCCGAGGCGGTGTGCGTGGCGGCCCGCAGCGCCAGGTCCTGGTGCTCCGGCGACCCTGCGATAACCGCCGTGTGCACATGCAGCAGGTGGACCTCGCAGGGACCGAGCTTTGCGGCGCGGCGCGCGATATATTCTGCAGCGCGGGTGGCATGGACGGAACCGTCGGTCGCGATAAGGTACTTCCGGGGCCTGGGGCCGATCATCCTTGGACGCTCCGTTGTTCCGTTGTTGTTCGTGCCATTCTCCACGGCGCTGGCCGGGAAGCCGTTGACCTGGGTCAAGCCTCCCGGATCCGCTGCAGCCGGGCTGTTCAGTTCCGGGAATCCTCGTCCTGAAGAATGCGCTGCGAGGGACCGTCGAGGTCGTCGAACTGGCCGCTGTACACGCTCCACCAGAATGCGCCGCCGATTACGAACACGAGCACGACGGACAGCGGGATCAGGAGGTAGAGGATTTCCATTTATCTTTTCTCTTTTACCTTTTCTCTCGTCCCCGCTTTTTTTCCTGGCGCAGCCACGGTGCGCACGCGCAGCGCATTCAGCACCACCAGCAGCGAACTGGCCGACATGCCAATTCCCGCCATCCAGGGCGTGAGCCATCCGCTCATCGCCAGGGGAAGCGCAACGATGTTGTAGGCGAACGCCCAGGCCAGATTCTGGCGAACGATGCGCAGCGTCTTTCGCGCCAGCCGGATGGCGCCGGCCAGGTCCGACAGGCGTGGCGACACCAGGACCATGTCAGCGGCACCCTGCGCAAGCGCTGCGCCGGAGCCCATGGCAATCGAGACTTGCGCCTGAGCCAGGACCGGCGCGTCGTTCACCCCGTCTCCGATCATGGCCACGATCGCGCCCTTGTCCTGCAACTCCCGGACCGCCACCTGCTTCTGGTCCGGCGACATGCGCGAACGGTGGTAGAGGATGCCGGCATGCGCGGCCGCGCCCCGCACGGCTCGCGAACCGTCGCCCGAAAGCAGCATCACCAGCCGACCCGCCGCCCGCAAATCCGACACCAGTTCCCGGGCATCGTCGCGCACCCGGTCTTCGAGGTGGATTTGCGCGATTGGACCGCACGCATCCCCCATCCATACGGTCGTCGAATGCGCGGGGGCTGGCCCGGATCCGTCCACGGTGCCGCAGAGTTCCGCCACGAAGGCTTTCTGCCCTATGCGCACGCGCCGGCCTTCGACCACGCCCTCGATGCCTTTTCCAGGATAATTCCGCACTTCCGCGGCCTCGGGCAGAGGCGATGCACCGGCTGCCGCAATCGCTTTTCCCAGCGGATGCTCGGACTGCGCTTCCAGCGCGGCGGCGAGCGCCAGCACCCGGTCGCGGCCGATTTCGCCAAGTACGCGCACTTCGCTCACCTGCAGCGTGCCATGCGTAAGCGTGCCGGTCTTGTCGAACACGAAATGCGTTGCCCGCGCCAGCGTTTCCAGGGCGCGACCCCGGGTGACGATCATGCCGAGCCGCGCCATCGCGGAAGTCGCGACGGCCATGGCCATCGGCGTGGCAAGAGACAGCGCGCAGGGGCAAGTGACGACGAGCACGGCAACCATTACGGGCAGTGCCTTCGTCGGATCCATCAGGCCCCAGTACAGGCCGGCACCGGCTGCGGCCAGCAGCACGAAACCGACAAAGCGGGCGGCGATCCAATCAGTCAGCGCCTGGATTCGTGGCCGGTCCAACGCTGTCCGCTCCATGAGGCGCACGATGGCCGACAGCATGGCCTCGGCCCCAACGCGGTCGACCCGTACCGCGACGGCATGGGCGCGATTGATCGAACCGCCGATGATGCTGTCGCCGGGCTGCTTCGCCAGAGGCCGGCTCTCCCCCGTCAGCAGTGCTTCGTCGACCTCTGTGGTCCCCCTCTCGATGCACCCGTCCGCCGGGAAACTTTCTCCGGGTCGCACCAGTACCCGGTCGCCCGCCACAGTGAGGCTGCCGCCACCGCTTCGGTAGCCTGGGAATGGGCGAAATCCGCGAAGCGATTGGCCACCGCGGGCATGGCGCGCGACAGGAATTCCAGGTACTCGGCGGCGCGGTGACGGGCGATCAGTTCGAGATACCGGCCGCCCAGCAGGAAGAATACGAACATCGTCACCGAGTCGAAGTAAACGTCGCCTGCGCCGCCGGTCCAGGTCGCCGCCACGCTGGCGGCGAATGCTGTGCCGATGCCCAGCGCCACCGGCACGTCCATGCCCGCACGACGCTGGCGCAGGTCGCGCAACGCGCCGCGGAAAAAGGGCATCGAGGAGTAGGCCACCACCGGGAACGTAAGGATCAGGCTGGCCCAGCGCATCAGCGTCGCGGCATCGAGCGGGATCTCCCCGCTTGCGGAAACGTAGGCGGGAAACGCGTACATCATGACCTGCATCATGCCGAGCCCGGCGACCGCCAGCCTGAGCAAGGCGTCCCGGCGCTCGCGGATGCGGCTGGCTTCCATCGCACCGGGGTCGTAAGGGTAGGCGCGGTAGCCGATCGCCTGGATTGCCGCGAGGATGTAGGAGAGCCGGGTCCGGCGCTCGTCCCATCGCACCCTCGCCCGCCGCGTCGTGTAATTGACCTCCGCGGCAAGAATGCCGGGCTGGCGGGCAAGATGCACTTCGTTCAGCCAGATGCAGGCCGGACAACTGATGCCCTCGAGGATCAGCGCGGCTTCGCGTTCATGCTCCGTGAGGCGGTTCACGAATCCGTGCTGGATTTCATCGCAGTCGAAAACCTCCAGGCCGGGAGCGATGTCCGCCACCGCCTCCCTCGGCGCGTCGGGGAACCGGTCCCGCTTTTCGTAGTAGTCGCCGAGACCGTTGTCGACGATCGCCTGCGCCACCGCGGCGCAACCGGGACAGCACATTGCCCGCTGCGCGCCGTCGATGCAGGTCTGGATTCTTCCGCCGGACGGCAGCAGTTGCCCGCAGTGATAGCAGGTGGCCGGCCTCGGCAGCGTGCCCGGCAACTTCGCGGGCAGAGGGGCATTCTCGTGAACCCGGGTCCACCGGACTGCGGGCGGGCCGGGCCAGGATCCGCCTTCCGTCGATGCTCCCCTCATCCCAGTCAAATCGAATTCAACCCGGCTTGCGGGCGGTAGTACAGGTGCTAGCACCCAGGAGCGCATAGGCCGGACACCAGCGGAAAATGCCGGTCAGCAACGGCACCAGTCCGATGATGCCGAGCCAGCGCAGATTTCCCTCGATGAATACGAGTGCGCTCAGGAGGAGGATGCCTGCAACGATGCGGATGATGCGGTCGGTATTGCCTACGTTTGGATTCATAGCCGGCTCCCTGGAATGGATTGGGTTTCAACCATGCCATCCTAGGCGCAGGCATGGCTGCGGCCCTTGACCCAGATCAATGCGCAGCCCGGCGCGAAAAAATCCATGCGCAGCCCGGCGCGAAAAAAAAGCCCGCGGGGCCGCCAGGCGAACCCGGCCCAATCTCGCGCCTGGAAGGGCGGACACGCCGCGCACACTATGGCGCCAGGGATTGTCTGCCCGCGCCCCGGACCTCGAATCGAACCCGGTCGATCTCGACCCCGTCGCGATCGACGAGGCCCAACTCGTGATGGCCCGGCCGCGGGCTCCAGAATACCGCCCGGCCGGCGCTGCCGGCGTCCTCCCCGTCCAGGCGCCAGCGATAACCCGCCGCCCCGTCGGACGCCAGGAAACGTACGCGTTGCACGGCGTCCGGAATATCCGGATCGAGTGCAATGATGGTTCCATTGCCCGGGTAGGAGATGTTCGCGCGGTTCGCTGCGGCGGACTTCGCGGCAACATGCGACGTCTGCGTTCCCGCCAGAAACAGCTCGCTCCTTGCCGGTTCGACGTCAGCGTCGTAGTCGACGGAAGTCCGCAACAAGCCTTGCGGTAGCTCCGGCTCGAGCGACGCGGAGCGCCGGTGCAGGTAATTGACGAGTTCCAGCCAGACCGGCGCCGCGCCGGTTACACCGGAAACATCGCGCATGGCACTGCCGTCGAAATTTCCCACCCATACGGCTACGGTATAGCGATCGGTGAATCCGACGCACCAGTTATCGCGCATGTCCTTGCTGGTTCCGGTCTTGACCGCCGCCCAGTGCCGGGATGAAAGCGGATTCTCCAGGCCGAATGTGACGCTGCGTGCCAGCGGATCGGAGAGGATGTCGGCGACGATGTAGGCGGCCCCGCCATCTACCACTGCTTGCGCGACTGTCTTCCCGCCAGGTTGCAGGCTGAGTGGGGAGCCGCGGCCGCCGTTCGCCAGCGTTCGATAGGCGTTGGCCAGCTCCCACAGGCTGACTTCCGCCGATCCCAGCGCCAGCGAATAACCGTAGAAGTCGCCGTCCCCGACTACGGACTCGAATCCCAGATCGCGCAGGCGCTCGACGAAAGCATCGGCGCCTACCACCATCAGCGTGCGCACCGCCGGCACGTTGAGGGACGAGGACAAGGCCGTTCGCACGCTGGTGAGGCCCCTGAAGTCACGGTCGTAATTCTGCGGCACATACAGGCCCGTGGGCGTGACCAGGCTGATCGGCGAATCGTCGGTGAGCGATGCCGCGGTAAGCAATCGCTGTTCGATCGCCATCGCATACAGGAAAGGCTTGAGCGTGGAGCCGGCCTGGCGCGGCGCTTTCACGCCGTCGACGTAAAAAGCGCTGGCGGTGTTGCCGCCATTGCCGACATAGGCCAGCACTTCCCCGCTCCCGTTGTCCACCACCAGCACGGCGCCGTCGGCGACATGCCTGCCAGCAAGCGACGCCAACTGCTGTTGCAAAGCATCGTTCGCATGCGCCTGCAGTTCGCCATCCAGCGTGGATTGCAGGCGCGGTTGCGCGGATGTCAGCAGCTCGCGCGCCACATGGGGCGCGAGTGTCCTCGAAGCTTCGATGGCCGGCTCTGCAAGCAGCGCACCGCGTGCCAGCGCTTCGAGATCCTGGCAGGCGGACTCCAGTCGCATGTCACGGCCCAGCGTGCAAGCTCGCACGGCCGCGATCTCGGACTTCGCGTTCGGTCCGCGCAAGAGCACGGCAAGCAGCAGGGATTCACGCTCATCCAGGCCGCTGGGCAACTTGCCAAAGAGTCCGCGGGCCGCCGCACCGATGCCCTGCAATTCGCCGCGAAAGGTGGACAGGTTCAGGTAGGCCTCGAGGATCTGGCGTTTGTTCCAGCGTTCTTCCAGCGCCTGCGCGGCCTTGATCTGCTCCCACTTCTGCGACACCGTTCGCTTGCGCCGGCTTGCGCGCAGTTCCGGCTCGAGCTGCGCGGCGACTTGCATGGAAATGGTCGAGGCACCACGCGGCCGGGAAAACAGCAACGTATCCAGCGCGGCATCCGACAATGCAAGCCAGTCCACGCCTTCATGCCGGTAGAAGCGCTTGTCCTCCGCGCGCACGATGGTCGCCAGCGCCGCGGGAGAAATATCCTCCAGTCTGGTCCATGCCAGCCGCCTGCCCTGCTCCACTACGCGCAACTCGTGAATCACCGCGCCGTGGCGGTCGAGCAGGACCCCTTCGGTGGAAGTCCAGCGGTTCTTCACCTCATCGAAGGAAGGAATGTCCGCGATTGCCGCTTGCGCGAACAAGGCTAGGGCTAAGACAAGACCTTTCACCACGGAGAACACGGAGAACACGGAGGAAAACCAGTTCGGATTTTTCGCAGTACAAACGTGACAGTTTTCGTACGAATGGCAAAATGTAGCCTTGAGTTCTTCTCCGTGCCCTAAAAGGGTACTCCACGCTACGCGAGGGTATCCGGGGTTCAGGTTTGAAGAAGTATTCATTGGGTTCTAGGGGTTTACCGTTACAGGACCATTCGGCATTTCGCCGAACATCTCCGGCGCGTACATGGCCTCGACGCGCGTAGGCGGTAGCTCGAAGCTACCGGGATTGTTCAGCCGGATCGTATATTCCACCGCCCAGATACCCTTGGGGACGAATCGATAATAGGCGCGGAACGCGTCGAAACCGCGCTCCTCGAAGGCGGGCCAGACGAACCCGCGCCTCTGCTCGCCGCTCGACAGTATTTGCGAATCCTTACCCAGGCCGCTGCCGAGAATGGCGGAGCCCGCCGGCACCGGATCATCGACCACCACCCAGGCCATGTCGGACTGCGCCTCGATCTCCAGCCTGATGCGCACAGTATCGCCGCGACGCAGTTCGCCGGGCACCTTCACTTCCACCGGCGTGATGGTGCGTTTGATCTGGAAACCGGAAGACAGCGGCTGCCTGAGCGGAATAGCTGCCCGGCTTTGCACCGTGACCCAGGGCTTGCCCGACCCTTGCTGACGCACGGACAGCGGCGCGCCGGCCACGGGCCACTTGAAGTCGAGGATCCTCCCGCCCTTTTCCGGCTTGCTCCAGTCGATCGACCCTTGCTGGCCCTCGAGTTGCGCGTGCGCCTGTCCGGTTACCGGCTCCGATTCGAACTTCGCGGAGAATTTTTCCATCGCCAGCACACCCCACGCATTCGCCACCGTCGTGTTCCAGTGGCCGCGCTTTTGGCGGCCGAGCGTGCCGCGCACCAGACGCGGGATGTCTTGCTGCCAACTGGCGTCATTCAGGAACGCCAGCAGCACGCGGTTGGCGTTGACGTCGCCGGAAATCATCAGCCACCACAGGTAATCCAGGCGTTCGGTGGAGAATCCCATTGTCGTGCCCTGGAAATTCAGGCGCGATCGCACGATCTGCCCGGCCTCAGCCAGGAGTTGCTCGCGGTCCCTGATGGAATCGCTGCGCGCCAGCAGGCCATGCCAGTCCAGCACGGCCGACGTGGGCCAGAGGTTGGGGGCGATCTCGATGGAATCCAGCAGGTTCGGTTCGATCGGACCGTAGCGGGAAAGCGCGTCCAGCGCCGCGAGTTTGCGAATGGTCAGGTCGGCGCTCGGCATGGGCGAGTCGCGGTCAGCCCGGCCGCTGACGAACATTCGCAAGGCGCCCTGCATGCGCGCCAGCGCGCCGTCCGGTATGCGCCAGCCCGCCTCGCTGCCTATCGCCAGCAGATAGGCCGTCAGCGTGTCGCTACCCTCGCGCTCCGAAGGGAAGTAGCGGACAAATCCATCGCGATCGAGATAGGACGGCAGATCGTTCATCACGTGATCCCATAACGCCGCATCACGCAACGCGATTGCACGGGAAGCGCGCTGCTCGAGGCAGATGTACGGATACTCACCCATGAATTCGCGCACTCCGGCCAACTCATCACCGAGTCTGGGCAGCAGGCTCAGCCGCACGCCGCCGCGTCCCGGCACCGCATCGTCCGCAATTTTTACCAGGAGATCCAGCGGTTGCTCGAGTTGCGCCAGCGTGGCCTGGAATATCCGCACCGGAACCGCGGCGATCACTTTCTGGCGGACCTTCAGGCGGTCGGCCTGGCTCTGACCGGATGCGCTCACTTCCGCGGTCACGACTTCCCAGCGCAACTGTCCGGCATTCACCGGAACCGTCACCTCCCACTTCGCGTCGCGCGCTTCCCCGGCGGCGAGCGCCAGCCGCACCGCCGGCAGCGCCTGGCCTTCGACATTGCCATTGACTTCCACCTCCATCTGCCTCGCCGAGGCGTTGCGCACCGTGAAGCGGGCCTCGAAGCGATCGCCTTCGCGTACCAGCGGTGGCACGCCGGAGAGCAGCATCAGGTCCTGAGTGGCGCGGATCGATGTTTGTCCGGTACCGAACAGGCCGTTACCGGAGTCCGCGACAGCGATGATGCGGAAGGCGGTCAGCGAATCGTTGAGCGGGATCTCCACCGTCGCCCTGCCCTTCGCATCCAGGGCGACCCTGCCCTTCCACAGCAGCAAGGTGTCGAACAGTTCGCGGCTGGTTTCGCGGCCTCCTCCTCCGCCCTGTGGCAGCGCTTTGCGGCCATAGTGGCGCTTGCCAACGACCTGCATGGATGCGGTCGACGTGTCGACCTCGATGCCACGCGGCTGCATCATTGCATCGAGCAGTTTCCAGGAATCGTTGGGCAGCAGTTCCAGCAGGCCTTCGTCCACAGCCGCGATCGCCACTTCACCCGATTTCGGCGGCTTGCCGCCCGCGCGCTGCGTGACCTGCACGGTGACGCGTGCCGTTTCCCGGATCTTGTAGGTTTTCTTGTCCGCGCTGACCTTGACGCCCAGTTCGTGCGCCTTCCAGCCGACGCTGATCTCGGCCACTCCCATCCTGAAGGCCGGTTTGCCGAGATCGACCAGCGCGGTCGGCTGCACGCCGGATACCCGTCCCCGAACCGCGAGGACGGAGACAAAGACGTTGGGCGCGTGGCCGCCCTTGATCGGAACCTTGACCACCGGCGCGGTGCCCGACAAGGGCTGCACGAAGGATTCGATGACGCCCTCGCGTTCCACGGTGACCAGCGCGGTGGCCTCGCGGAACGGCATCCGCACCTGAAACAGGGCGGTCTCGCCGGGCTCGTAGCGCTTGCGCTCCGGAATCACGTCCATACGGTCGTCATTGCTCTGGTCGAACCACCATGCGTCCTTGCCGGCTACCCAGGCGGAGCCGTTGGCCCAGGAGGCATTGCCGTCCCGATCCCTGGTCTCAGCCGCCATCAGGATGTTGCCCGAGACCGGCGGCTTCACCGAGCAGTTCAGCCGGCCGCGCTCATCCGTTACGCCTTCGCAGACGGTTTCGAGTTTTTTGACCTCGGCGCCGCTTTCGTAGCCGTAGAAACCGCCGACCAGGCGCTTGCGATGGGAGAACATTTCACGCACGTAGAGCTGCGTCCTCACTTGCTGGCCCTTGACCGGCTTCCCGGCCAGGTCCAATGCGAGCACCTGGAACTTCAGTTGATCCTGGGACGCGGCCCAGGAGTCGGGCTTGATGCCGAGAATGACGCGTGAGGGCCAGAGCGGCACGCGAGTCGAAATCGTCAGCATCTCGCCATTGGGATCCGCGTATTCGAATTCGGCGTTGAGCTCCTGCGGACTGTCCGCGGCCGGCAGCCCCGGCACTGTCACCCGCGCGGTCCCCGAGGGGCCGAGTTCCAGGTTTATGATTTTCAGCGGCTTGATGCCAGGAAGCGCCGGCGGTGCCGGCTCGCCGCCTTGCGCGTCCTCGAATTCATACTCGCCGGCCAACCAGCGGCTGTCGCCCTGTTGCTCGACGCCTTCCACGACCTTGCCGTTGGCAAACGTGAAGCCGTCGTAATCCGGAAAAGCCACGGTCTTAGGCCTCAACACGCTGCGCACCCTGACCGGTGCATGGCCGGCGCCGCCGCCGGAGAGATAGCGCAGGTTGAGGTCGAGCGCGACGCTTTTTGGATTGACCTGGACCGCCTTGGGCGCGGCGATCTCCGCCTTCATCAGCGGCACGCGGAATTCCTCCACGCGAAAGCTGCCGCTGACCCGTGTGGTGCCGCGCGAGCCCGGCTGCGATTCGAGCGTGTCGGTCATCATCACCGTATAGGTGCCCTTCTTCGCGCCCTCCGGGATCTTCCATCTGGTCTCCGCGCTGCTGCGGCTGTCCCAGTTCACGGCCAGTTCGTATTTTTCTTCCGAGCCCTGATGCTGGATCACGACTTTCTTCGGCAGGCTGTCCGTCGGCAGGAACGAGAATCCCTTGATGCCGTGCCGCCGATAGTAGTGCTTCATGCCCACGGTTTCGCCGGCGCGCAGCAACGAACGGTCGAACACGGTCGCGGCAATGGTGGGACCGTGCCACGCAGCGCTGCGCAGGTTGAAGCGCCAGCGGGAAATGCCTTCGTTCCACTCCGTCAGCACGAACGACAGGTCCTCGCCGAGGCGGGCCGACACGACGAGTTGCCGGTCGTAAGCGGTCAGGCAGGCGGGCAGGCGTTCCTGTTTCGGCAGGGCCGCGGCCAGCCGCGCACGCCCCTGCGCATCGGTTTCGCCACGGAAATAGACCTTGCCCCCGCAATCCTGGACGGCGACCTGCGCCCTGGCGACGGCAGCGCCGGTATCGAGCGCCGTGACCCAGACCAGCGAACCTTCCCGGCCCCACTTGAAATGGACCGCGAGATTGGTGACAAGGGCAGCAGATTGCACGTAGTAAGGCTTGTTACGGGCGCCAAGCAGCGATGCGCCCAGACGCGGGCTCGCCAGTTCGACGACGTAGAAGCCGGGCTTCTTCAGCGGAATGCCCACCACTTCGAACGCCCGCGCGCCCTGCGGTTTGGGCACGTTGATGCGCTTTACCCGGTCGCGCTCGTTAAAAATCGAATCCTGGCCGATCTGGTACTCGAGCACGTTCTGGTTTCTTTTCTCGTCGTAGCGCCAACGGTCGTTCTCCATCTGGCGCATGCGCTTCATCCAGTCGAGCATCGCCATGACGTCGCCATCGGCGACGCGGGAATAGCCGCCCGGCAGCGTGCCGCCCTCCTCCTGTTTCGATTCGTCGAGTTTTTTCTTCAGCCAG
>CAYODB010000120.1:0-12332 GCA_964402495.1 uncultured Bordetella sp. | reverse complement strand
CGACAACCGCGCGATCGTTCCAGCACACCGGCCTTACCCCGAACACCCCTTACAACTACCGCGTGAGCGCCTACGACGCCGTGCCGAACCATTCGGCCTGGACGGCCTCGCCGGTTGCCGTGAAGACCCTGGCGCCAGCGCCAGACACCCAAGCCCCCTCGGTACCCACCGGCCTCGTGGGCAGAGCCGTCTCGTCGACGGAGGTCGCCCTGACCTGGAACGCTTCGACGGACAACGTCGGCGTTACGGGCTACTACGTTTACCTCAATGACGTTGCGCTCGGGGTAACGACGAGGACATCGTTCCAGCATATCGGACGTACCGCAGGTGCAACCTACAACTACCGCGTGAGCGCCTACGATGCCGTACCGAACCATTCGGCGTGGACGGCGGCGCCGGTATCAGTAACGACCACCGGGACACCCCCGCCCGACACCACCCCGCCCTCCGTCCCGGCCGGGCTTGCCGGAACGGCGGTCTCGGCAACCCAGATCAATCTGACCTGGAGTGCCTCGACCGACAGCGTCGGCGTCAAGGGCTACTACGTCTACCTCAATGATGTGGCGCTGGGCACAACTGCCACGACATCATTCCAGCACACCGGCTTGACCGCGGGCACCACGTACAACTATCGCGTGAGCGCCTACGATGCAGTACCGAACCATTCGGCGTGGACGGCGGCTCCGGTATCGGTGACGACAAAGACGCAGGCGCAACCCGGCACAGTGCAATTTTTCGCCACCTTCCCAACGGCTCCGTATCGGACCGCCACAGGTGACGGGGTGTCCAATGACAATGTGTGGTGGGTGGAGCAAAAAGCCGGGACCAACCGCGCGACCGTCGCAAACGTCGGACGCGATGGCGGAACGGGCCTGCGCCTGCACACGGAACCCGGCGACAACAACGTCTCCGGCAGCGGCGCCCACGAGCGCAACGATGTCGCGCTACCCCAGTCGGCCACCGACGGCTACCAGGGCCGGGAATCCTGGTGGGCGCACTCGGTCCAGTTTCCTTCGGACTACGTGACCCCGCCCGCGGGATCCTGGGGCACCATCTTCGATTTCCACGACACCAGGAATCAGGGAGGACAGGCCAATTTTCACATCTTCACCGGGTCTGACGGCCGGATGTCCCTGCGCGGCCAGGCCGGGCCGACCGTGGTCATGGACAGCGCCGGAAACCAATACAGTTTCGGGGCGGATGTTGGCCCGATCGTGAAGGGCGGCTGGTACGATTTCGTCTACCACGTGAAGTGGTCCTCCGGTTCCGATGGCTACTTTCAGGCGTGGGTCAACGGCGTGCTGAAGCTGGATCACCGTGGGCCGACGCTCTACGAGGGGTACGGCGTTTTCCTCAAGCTTGCCAACTACCACTCGGCATTCGGGCAAAGCACCGCGGTCATCCACGACCGCGTGATCCGCGGCACGACGGCACTCTCCGTTTCGGTGGGGCCGCTGGAGGGAGTTCTGACGATGGTAAACGGAGTTCTGACGGCTACGCCGTAATCCACACCGCAAACCATGCCTTATAAGCATGGTGCTGCGTTGCCTGCGAGAAAAGCCGGTGGAGCGATCCGCCGGCTTTTTTTTGGACCAGCACGATGAACACAACATAATCCGAACGAGCCATTTTCCACCCTTGCAGATAGAGGGTGAATGTAGGATAGTAACTACAGGTGTAGGTCACTTACTACACCGCTTGGAAACCAGATGGCCAACTCGTTGTTACCAGCTTGTCTCTGCCGAAGCCAAACGAAGCGTAGTCATCTGTTTCTCTGCTGATTGAGAAGTTCCCTGGGGCGCGGCCGCGAGGCCACGCCCTTGTTTTTTCCGCCTCCCGGCGATTCCCCCATGGTCCGGATGGATCATGGGCCGGCGCCTGTCGCGGCGCGTGGTCTGCATTTTGCCCCGCGTAGATTGAGCCCCTTGCGAACGGATCGCGAGGACTCGATATGCGCACCACGGCTTCCGAGCACGGCCTGAAGATTTTCACCACCTGCCCCACTACGCTGACGGCGCAGTCCGGGACCAGTTTCCGCGAGCTGGAGAAAGTGGCGCGCTGCAGTGAGGCCGCCGGGTGCGAAGGCATCCTCGTGTTTACCGACAACGCGCAACTGGATCCCTGGCTGGTCTCGCAGATCATCATCGGGGCCACAGAGCGCCTCTGTCCCCTGGTGGCGATCCAGCCGGTCTACATGCATCCCTACAGCGTGGCGAAGATGATCACTTCGCTGGCCTTTCTGCACGGCCGCCGCGTATACCTGAACATGGTGGCGGGCGGATTCAAGAACGACCTCACGGCGCTCAACGACCTCACACCCCACGATGATCGTTACGTGCGGTTGATCGAGTACGCCACGGTCATTCAGAAACTGCTGCGATCGGCCGATCCGGTGAGCTTCGAAGGCCTCTACTACAAGGTGGCCAACCTCAGGCTTACGCCGCCGCTGCCTGCCAGCCTGATGCCCGGCCTGCTGGTTTCCGGTTCCTCGGAAGCGGGCATGCAGGCCGCGCGGCAACTCGGGGCGACGGCCGTCGAATACCCGAAGCCTCCGTCCGAGTACGCGGCGGCCCCGCCCGGGGATGCCACGGCGAACGGCATCCGTATCGGCATCATCGCCCGCCCGCAAGACGGCGAAGCCTGGACCGCCGCGCGCACGCGCTACCCCGAAGACCGCAAGGGACAGCTTACTCATCAGTTGGCGATGAAGGTATCGGATTCCTCCTGGCACCGGCAACTCTCGGAACTCGGCAATACGGAGATGGGAAAAGAGAATCCGTACTGGCTGGTACCGTTCCAGAACTACAAGGCCATTTGCCCGTTTCTGGTAGGTAGTTACGATCGGGTAGCGGACGAACTGTCTCGCTACGTCGACGCCGGCTACCGCACGTTCATTCTCGATGTGCCCCCGAGTGAAGAGGAGATGGAGCACATCGGCATTGTGTTCGAGCGCGCCGTGGCGCGTTGTCCTGCATGATGGCGCAGTTGCGGAACAAGGGAGCGGCCACGCAGGCGCAGCCAGTGGGCGGGGTGCGTCCTGGCCGGAGCCGTCACGATCGTCACGCCCCCGGCCATGCAATGGCAGGAGAAACCGGCCGCCATGACGTCATGGCGGTCCGCTGCACATCGGCGGGGAAATCCTGATCGATGAATTTCAATAGCGCCAACATTCCCGGCGTGACCGCGGATTCACCGGCACTGCCCGCCGCGGCGCTGATCGTCATTGTTGCGGCGGCAATGGCCGCGTTCGCAGGACTGGCGACCGCCGTCGTCGGCGGCATGGCTGGCGACCGTGCCGTCTACTACGTGGCTGTCTTCGCCAGTCTTGTCATCGGCGGCCTGGTAACGCTTACACGACGGGAGCCGCTGCGATTCGCTTTTCTGGCGCTGATCGCCTGCTTTCCCGTCGCGGCTGCGACACTCCCGCCAGGGCGCTTCGGCCTGGATGTCTTCCAGGCAGTCATGATCGTGCTCATGATCGGGCTGGCCGCGAAACAACTGACCAGTCCTTCCGGGTCATTGGCGTCGTTTTTCCCAACCCGGGCTTTGTTGCTCGCGTGTGTGCTCATCATTCCCTGCATCGCGTTTTCGCAGTTTCCGCTGTGGTCCGTGCGGGAGTTCGTGTTCAAAAACCGTACCGTCTACTTTTTCCTGCTGTTCGCGCTGGAGGAGTTGAAGCGGGACGGAGGGTTCGAACGCCTGGTTCTCCTTCTCTCGGTCGTATTGCTGGTCATGGCCGGCGGCCTCTTCATCGACCACTTCCTGCACCTGAATCTGAGCTTGCGGGGCAGCAACCTGAACCAGTCAACCATTTCCGAATCCGGACTGGCGATTTACCGGGCGGGGGGGTTCTTCCAGGACCCGCAAAGGGCCGGCGCCTATCTCGCGTGCATGATCACGTTCCTGCTGCTCCTTTCCGTCCGGGGCCGGTTCGACGGCATGAAGATGCGCTTTCTGGTCTGGGCCGCGATCGCAGTCAGCCTGGGCGCGCTGGTGACGACGATATCCCGTACCGCCATTTTGGCGTGCCTGGCCGTATCCGCGGTGACGCTGTTCCTGTTCAACAAGTGGAATGCCGTCGCCAAACTGTTGATCATGGGGAGCGTGATCGCCGTTGCGCTGGCCCTGGCGCTCGTACCCATGGAAACGTGGCTGAACACGGTTCCAACGACCGTTCTGGAGCGCTTTTTATACCTGAGCGAAGAAACCGAGCACCGGCTCACGATCTGGGTAGATACCTGGGATATGTTCGCCGACCATCCGATAACAGGCATCGGGTTGGCCAGCTTCCAGCCCTACCTCATCGAAACACGGCCGGGTGTGTTCAACTACTACGACATCGGCACGACAAAGGGCATTTCATACATCCCGGATCAACCGGAAAGCGGTTTTCTCAAGATCCTTTACGAAGGTGGAGTCCTCGGCTCGCTCGCGGCCCTGGTAGTGGTCGGCGATGCGATCAGGCGCGCCATGACTGTCCTGGCAGGCGACAAGGCGAGTCCGGATGCGCGCACAGAGCTGATCGCGGCGCTCGCGGCGCTCGCCACCTTCGGTGCAACATTCGTGACGCTCTACACTCCGTCGGACGGGAGAATTGCGGCGCTGTTTGCCATTTTACTTGCCGTAATCCTGCACCGTTCGCTACAGCTTGAGCGTATGACGCAGGGTACCTGATGTGCCGCAATGAAAATCCAACCAGACGAGGCGGCACCGCGCAGGCTGATCGGCCGTGCTTCGATCGTAGCTGCCGGAACGTTCTACCAGCAGTGCGTGTCGCTCCTGTCGGGCTTGATCGTGGCCCGCGTCATCGGCGCATCGGACTACGGGATCTTCAACCTCGCCCGCAATCTGCTGGACCTGACCGCGATAGTGACCCGCCTGGGACTCGACGTAGGGCTGCAAAGGCACTTTGGAGAGAGTAATGGCGGACCGGACCGTACCGCGCATGTTCGGGTACTCCGGCGGGTCCGCCTCCTGGCAGGCACGTTCGCCCTGCTCCCGGCGATTGCCGTTGCGCTCGGTTTGGGCCGAGTCGTGGAGGCCAACTTCTACCAGTACCCCCACTTTGCCGAAATCCTCCTGTGCCTCGCGCTCGCACTGCCGTTTTTGACCGACATTGCGGTATTGGGTGGCGCATACCGGGGCATTTTCAAACTGGCTCCGCCCGTGCTTGCCGAGTGCGTCCTGTTGCCGACCATCCGCCTTTCGGCGATTCTCATCCTGTTCCTGGCCGGATGGCGCCTCTGGGCCGTGGTCGTGGGAACCACGCTCGGATCGTTGCTGGCTTCGGCGTTCCTCGCGACGCGCGCCCGTTCCGATTTTCATGCAGGCGATCGCGCCACACCGCAGGCATGGGGCGAAACGTTTCGCGTGATGCGTTACTCGGGCGTTCTGGCCGGGGCGGTACTCGTCGTTTCTCTTACCGCCAGCATGGACATGCTGATATTGGGCCGTTTCGCGACCGCACAGGACCTGGGACAGTATTCCCTGGTAAAGATGCTGCTGGTGCTGATGGGCGTTTTCGGCGTCGCCTTTGGACAGGGGCTCGGTGCATTGATCGCCGAACGGCACGTACGAGCAGACCTTGCCGGCATGGTGCACGTTATGTCCTTGAGCACCCGGCTGGTTACCCTGCTCACGCTGCCGGTTTTTGCGATCTTCCTGTTTTGGGGCGCGCAGTTTCCTCCCCTTTTTGGTCCGTCGTTTGTGACTTCCCAGGCTGTCGTAAGCTGGCTGGCGGCCGGACAATATGTCTTCATCGTCTTCGGGCCGTCGGGCTGGGCCCTGTCGATGACGGGCAAGCATGTTCTCGAGCTGAAAATCCTTTCGATCGGCCTTGCGGTCTCGGCACTCCTCTGCTGGATTGCGATTCCCGAGTACGGCCAGCTTGGTGCGGCAGTCGCGACATTCACGTCCATTGCGGTGGCAAACGCAACGAGGGTTCTGTTCGTCCGCCGCACGTTGGGGGCATTTCCATTTGGCGCTGACATTATTGTCATCACAGCGGCGGGAATCGCGATGGCATGGGGCTGCCGCGCGGCAATCGCACAGGCTTCCCTCCCTCCGCTCTGGGAAACTCTGGCAGGAATCGGGTGCTTCGTACTGGCATATGGGGTAATAGGCTGGACCTTGTTGCTGCGAAAACCTGAAAGGACGGGAGTTCACGCCGTGTTCAGAGGCGCGATCAGAAAGTTTATTTCCAATGGCCACTAGGCACCTTCCGGCACGCGGTCGCACCGATGGCGAACTCCACGTCGCGGAGGCCGTTCACCACCAAAGAATATGTCCCGGGAAAAAACTATGAGGATCGCACTCCTGGCGCTCCATTTTTCAGAGTACGCCAGCCGCCTCGCGCTCGCCCTTTCGGCCAAACATGAAGTCCTGCTCATACTGCGTACCAGCAATGCCCGCAGCGAACTGACGGATGACTTGCTCGATCTGCTGCACAAAACCGTTACCGTCCGATTCCTGGAACCGGGCAGGATGCGGGATCCGCGCACTCTCGGCACCAGTCTCCGGATAAACAGGATCCTGAGGGACTTCTCTCCCGAGATCCTGCACATCCAGGAAGTTCACCCTGTCCTGGTGGGGTGGACGTTGTACTCGTACCGCAAGCGCATTCCCGTCCTGATTACGGTGCACGACCCCGTTCCGCATTCCGGCGGGCTCTCCAGGCATGGCTGGCAATGGAGAATCGTTACCTGGTTCCGCGGCCGGGCAGACCGGCTGATCGTGCATGGGCCGCGCATGCAGGCGGAACTCGAAGACCTGGATTCCCGGGTGGCCGGACGGGTTGACATCGTTCCCCATGGCATACTCGGCCGGACGGATATCGACACTGATATTTCGGGCTTCGAGCCGGGAGCCTTCCTGTTCTTCGGCCGCGTGCTGGCTTACAAGGGTTTGCGCTATCTGCTGGACGCCGGCGATATTCTGCACGCTCGCGGATATGCCTTCAGGGTCATCGTGGCCGGCACGGGCAGCGACCTGGAGCTTCATCGGGCGCGAATCGCATCCTGCCCCTGGATCGACCTGATCGATCGTTACATTGCGCCGGCGGAGGTGCCAAGCCTGTTCCGCAGAGCCATGGCCGTGGTGTTGCCCTATACCGATGCTACGCAGAGCGGCGTCGGCGCAATGGCATTTGCCGGCTCACGGCCGGTTATCGCAACCGACGTTGGCGACGTCCCCGACGTCGTGATCGATGGCCAGACCGGATTGATCGTCCCTCCGCGGGACGGCACAGCACTTGCGGATGCCATGGAGAAACTCCTGGCCGACCCGCGGCTGCGCGACTCGCTGGCGACAGGTGCTTCCCGATTCGCGACCGAGAAGTTGTCCTGGTCGAGCATCGCCGAAGTGACGGAAGGGGTTTACCGTCACGCTCCACGCGCACCCACGGCAACACCTCGCAGCGGTTCGGAATTGATCGGGAGCCGGACCGTGAATCCTGTCACGCTTGGCGTCCTGCTGGACGGAAGAGTCCAGGAAAGCTGGGCGCTCGAATCTTTGCGCCAGGCCCTGGCCGTGCCGGGCGTCAGATTGGCGACTGTGGCCGTTGCCCGCGGGATGGCCCGAGAGTCGTTTGCCTCGCACCTGCACAAGATTTTTGACCGCATCGACAAGGCCATGCGATGCCGGCGGGAGAGGCTGTTTACCCCCACTGACGTTGCCTCACAATTCGCGGTCCCGTTGCTGAATGTCGGAATCACCCGCCACAGCGACGGCTGGGGCCTGGATGAGGCGGGAGCCGCCACGTTGAGGCAGTGCGAAGTCGATGTCTGGTTGTGTTTCGCCGCCAGTCCACCACGGCGGCCGGTGACTCCCATTTCCCGGCTGGGTGTTTGGGGAATCGCGATCGGAAAGGACGTATCGGCGACGAACATCTGGGGCGGCGCCATGGAACTTAGCGCCGGCAGCCCGGTAACCATGGTCAGTGTCGTCGATTACGCGGCGTCGGGGGCTGGCCTGCTATACCGGACCTTCGGCGCGACCATCACCAACTCGGTTCGGCGCAATCGTCTGAATGCGCTGCACAAGGGAATGAGTTTCTACAGACGCATACTGCAACACTTGACTGTTGATGGGGATACCTGGGGCCTCGCAGCGCCACGGATGGCGGTCCCCACGCGCTATCCCGCACTGCGCGAGCCGACTGTTTCCGCGGTCGCTCGCGTGGCCTGGCGTTGGGCATCAAATATCGCGCTCACGCGTTTGCGTTCGTTGAATTGGCGCGACCAGTGGCAGATGGCGTATTACTTCGCCGACAAGGACGAGGCGGGTGTGCGCTTTGACCGGCTGCGTTACCTGGTGCCTCCCAAAGACCGCTTCTGGGCTGATCCATTCGCGGTCGAGCACGAAGGCCGGTCCTTCATCTTCTTCGAGGAACTGCCTTTCGCCACGCAGAAGGGGCACATCATGGCGGTCGAGGTGTTCGAAAACGGCGAACCCGGCGAACCGCAAGTCGCTCTCGAGCGTCCCTACCACCTCTCGTATCCGTTCATCTTCTCCTGGGAGGGGTCACTGTACATGATGCCGGAAACGGCGGCCAACGGAACAGTCGAAGTCTACCGCTGCGAGTCGTTTCCGCTGCGGTGGAGCCTGCACCGGGTTGTCCTCGAAAATATCAGCGCGTATGACGCCACCTTGTGGCAGGACAAAGATCGTTGGTGGATGTTCGTCAACGTCGCAGAGCCTGGAGCGGACAGCAGCGATGAGCTGCATCTTTACTCGGGCATGACGCCGCTCGGCCCCTGGACTGCCCATCGCGCCAATCCAGTGGTTTCCGATGTGCGCAGCGCGCGCCCCGCCGGACCGCTGTTTTCGCGCGACGGGGTGCTGTACCGGCCGAGCCAGGACTGCTCTTTGGCCTATGGACACTCCGTGTTGATCAATCGGGTGGACGTCCTCCGCGACGACGCTTACCGGGAAACAGCCGTTGACCGGGTATCACCGGGCTGGCGCAAGGACATTTTGCATGTCCACACGCTCGGCGGAAGCGGACGACTGCGCGTTATCGACTACCTGGTCAGCCGCAAACAACGGTTCTGAGCCGGCTTTCGCCGGTCAATCGGGGCGCCGCGATCCTTCCACGTCGTGGCGGATCACGCGGCGGTGGATAACAGCGCTCGCCTGCCGATAAGCAACGTGGTAGTTGGCGAGCTTGAGGTAGCAGCCCTGCCCGACGTAGAGCGTTGGTCCCTTGTGCGAAAGCTTCTGCACGCCGTTCACCCACGCATCCAGGAAGCCGTCCGGGCCCGCGGACCACTTCACGTGATAGACAAAATCGTACCAGGTGTTCCTCACGACCGGCCCGATCGGCGCGATGAATGCGCCGTCGCCGGACTTCTCCCCACCGTAGCCCCTGAACCTGAGAATAGGGGGATAGGGGTTTCGCAGCGGATCATTCGGGTCCTGGGAAAGGGTGACAACTTCCGTATGCAAATTGGCTTGCCACGGACCAGGAGCGCTGTTGTGGAAATCGAAGACGACATTCCAACTGAATGAATACTTCGAACTGGCGGACGGAGCGACATAGTCGTCGGGGAACAGGATCGAGTGTTCCCACCACTGCTCCCGGCCCTGGTAACAGCCGGTGTCTTTCTGTGGAAGCGCGACGTCGTTGCGCTCGTGGACGCCGCTGCTCGAAACATTGTCGTCGCCCGGTTCGGTGTGCAGGCGCAGGGCCGTTGCGCCGCCAGGTCCGATGTTGACAAGGGTCGCGCGATTCGTCCCTGCCTTCTGCTCCACCCACCAGACACCATCATCTGAGGTTCCGTCGCCCGGCGCGGTCCTGAACGGGCCCTTCGCGAACGTGGTGAAGTACCGGAACGTCGCCCCGAGCTTGCTGACATCAAGTGCGCCCTCCCGCGGAGGCTTGTCCCCAAACTTCGGAGCGCCCCGGGCGTCGCGCCAGACATAGGCATCCGCTAGTCCGGCGGCAGAAACGAGCAGAAGGCCGGTCGCCGCGAGGACTGCCTTGAGCATTCGGAACCGCGTCCTATTGAGTGGATGCCGCATTTGTCCTTGAAGACGCTGTAGTCGTTGAAGATTCGTTGGTCCCTGAAGCTGCGTTGGCCCTTGAAGCTGCGTCACGCCCGAGCCACTTCCTGAGCATGGATTTTCCCCGGAAGAGGGCCTGGTGGATCCAGTAATCGCCGGCAGAGCGGAAAACGATCATGCGATGATTGGAACGCGTCCGGTTCGCGAAGCGGTACTTGAAAGGCTCGGATCCGACGGTAAAGTCGAACTCCTCGAGCCCCTTCGTGATTGCGTCGTCGAGGAGAAACTTGATCAGGACCTCCCCGGGAGATCTGGCGGCAAAGCGGACATCGAAAGTGGGTTTGTACCAGATGAAACGGCGTTGATACTCGAAACCAAAATGACAGGCCAGCGGCCCGCCGTCGAACAGAACCACGGCGAACCTGAGCCAGCCATGGCGGAAGGTCTCGCTGACGAGTGCCTTGTAGAAGGCCTGCTGGGCGGGATCGAGAAACTGGCTGGGTGAGCCCGTTTGCGCCCGCCGCGCCTTGTGCTGCTCGAAGAAAACACCCAGGTATCCGAGGATTTCATCCTCGCTGGTACATGCGTGGAAGCGGAGCTCCCCGGACTTCTCGAAGAATCTGGTGTGCCTCTTCAGACTGGATTTGTTGGCCGCCTTGCGGTCCGCCTGGCCATCGCCCAGCATCCGCGCCAGGGCGTCCGCCTGAAATTCAACCGTGATTCTTGCGTCGCGTCCTGCAAAGTAGTCGAGGACTCCGGCCTTGTTTGGGGAATGACTGGGGAAGTGGGACAGGTCGATGCGATGGAAACCTTTTGCACCCGCGTTCATCTCTTCCAGCAGCGCACGCAGCACCCCGGGTTCGTCGGGATCCGTTATGAAATCGCAGTAATCGGACGCGCCGTTGAGGCTGCCGATGAAGCGAACATGGCTGCGCACCTGGCCCATGGGGCCCTTTGCCCGGGTGATCATCATTGGCGCAATGCCAACCAGCTCGGCGCCCACATACCCGAGGATCACGAACAGTTCATGGGAGCCGCGAAACGCTTTCCACCAGCAGGCATGCCATGGAAACGTCTGGAACACGCTGTGATTGCGGGAACGATTCAGCAGCTTCGTCCATGATGCTTCCAGATCGGGAACGTCTTCCCAGCCCTGCAGCCGGGTTGTGCGAACCCGGGTCGTGCTAAGCCGGGTCGTGCTAAGCCGGGTCGTGTCATAGTCCAATGGCGGCCTTTCCTTTCCTGCCTTTCCGTGTCGGCAATGCGCTCCGATTCCTGAGGACCGCAACCCGGGATCCGCGCGATCCACCGGAAGTATCGGCAGCGTACCGATTCAGGTTTTCGTCACCGGGCACGGCACGTGGTCCGAACGGACCACACCGGGGCTGGATCCGGCGGGTGTGGCGACCCCATGCCGTCGATTAGATTGGGCGCTGCAACGGATGATTTGAAAGCGAGCCTCCATGATGCCGGCCATCGCCCCCAACCACGGGCTGAAGAACACCACGATCCGCTCCACCACGCGGCCGGCCCCGGCGCGCTGCCCCTCATGAGCACTCGTCTGATGCAGCAAGGGGTGACCGCGCAAGCAGAGGCGCATCCCGAGGCAACGGCAATCGTATTCAAAGGCACCCGCCTGAGCTACGGCACGCTGGAGGCTACAGCGAACAGGCTCGGCCACCTGTTGCGGGACGCCGGGTGCCGGCGCGGAGATCGGGTTGGCCTGCTGATGCCAAAGATGCCCGCAGCCATCGTGGCAATGCTGGGCACGCTGAAAGCCGATGCGATCTATGTGCCGATGGATCCGGCCAGTCCCGCGGAGCGGCAGGCGCGGGTGCTCGAGATCAGCGACTGCCGTTTCATTCTGGCCGCGGGCCCGGTGGGCCAGGGCCTGCGCGAAACCCTGGCGGCCGCGACGCTGCAACAACAACCCATCATCGGCTGGCTGGACGAGGACCTGCCAGCGCAAACCGATCCCGCACCGGCATTTTCCCTGCGCGACCTTGCCGCATTTCCGGCGACCAACCCGATATCCGCCAACAGCGGCGAAGACGTGGCGCACATCCTGTTCACGTCGGGATCCACCGGGCTGCCCAAGGGCGTGATGATCAGCCACGGAGCCGTCGTGCACCTCATCCAGTGGGCGCAATCGTATTTTGGCATCTCCCGCACCGACCGCATCTCCCAGCATCCGCCGCTGCGATTCGATGTCTCCACATTCGACATCTTCGGCGCCCTCTGCTCCGGCGCCGAACTGCATCTGGTGCCCGCCGAACTGAACCTCCTCCCGCACAAGCTGGCGCAGTTCATTCGCGATGCCCAGCTCACGC
>CAYODB010000119.1:0-12410 GCA_964402495.1 uncultured Bordetella sp. | reverse complement strand
GGCGGACGGCGATGTCGGCATCGAGTTTGCACGCGCTTATCAGCCGGAGCTGATTTTGATGGACCTCACCCTGCCCGGCATCAGCGGGATCGAAGCCATGAAAATCCTGCGCAAAGACCCATCGACGGCTCATATCCCCATCATCGCGCTCAGCGCCAACGCGATGCCAAGCGATATCGAGAAGGGCATGGAGGCAGGCTTCCTCAAGTACATCACCAAACCTATCAAGGTGAATGAGTTCATAGATGCGCTGGACCAGGCACTGACCTTTGCACAAACATCATCGCGCCGTGCCGCAGAAAACCAACAAATAGAATAATTACCCAGTCCGATTGGGCAGTTCACCCCTCCCAAACCCAGAAACCTAGGAAACCTATAGGAAACCTATAGAACCTATAGGGGACAGACCACGGTTTCTCCCTTTCTCAGAGCAAGCGAAACATTCGGGCACTTGAGCGCCTCGGAACTCGCGGGGGTGGACGTTGCATTGCGACCGCTGCTCGAAATTTAAAGTCTGCCGGCGTCAATCAGGGCATCAGAACAGATTCTTCCCAGTGCCCAGTTTCATCCCCTCCGGCGCGCCAAAGCGCCTCGCGCACGCAGCGGGTCTGGTCAGGCGCCGGGTCTGGACGAGCCGGTCCGGGACTGGCCGGTACGAGCGCCGGCGGCGGGCACCTCCGGCACGTTTCCGCCCTCATCCTCCCAGGTCTGCACCTGTTCCTTCAGTACCTGCTTTTCGCCGCGCACGCGCGAATGACGCGCCGCATACCAGGCGATCGCGATGATCGCCAGCGGGGCCAGCACAAGCAACCAGATTTTCTCCATGATGCGTTCTCCTCACGACGGCCTGCGCGGGCCGGTTGTCATTTAGGGAATCCACCCAGCAGCGAGACGAGGTCGTCGGCATGCTCTTCCTCCACGGCAAGGATTTCTTCGAGCATCCGCCGCGTGGTCGAGTCGTTCGTGCCCATGTACGCAATCATCTCCTTGTAGCTGTCGATGGCAATGCGCTCGGCAACCAGGTCCTCCCTGATCATGTCGACCAGCGTGGTGCCTTCGACATACTCGGAATGGGCGCGGGAGGAAAGACCCTCCGGCGACAGGTTCGGCTCGCCGCCCAGTTGCACGATGCGCTGGGAGATCAGGTCGGCATGGCCCTGTTCTTCCGTCGCGTGCTGCGCAAATTCCGCCGCCACGCTCTCCGCGTTTATGCCCTCGGCCATGAAATAGTGGCGCTTGTAGCGCAGGACACAGACGATTTCCGTCGCCAGCGCCTCATTGAGCAGACTGATGACCACCTTGCGGTCGGCCTGATAACCCTCGGTCACCGCGCCCTGGTCCATGTGCTTGCGGGCTCGTTCCCGCAGGGTCTTGACGTCGGTCATGAAAGTCCCGTTGGCGAGTTTTTCTGGATTTTTCCTGCTGATTGTCTGCATGTCATTTCTCCATCGAAGTGAAAAGATTGTTGAGGGATTCCGCCAGCGTCGGGTAAGCGAACACCCCGTCGCGAAGCGACGTGTAAGGCATGTTGGCCATCATCGCGATCTGCAGCATGGCCATGACTTCGCCGCCGCCCACGCCAAGAACCGTGGCGCCAAGGATGCGGCCGGTAGCGGCGTCCACCACGGCTTTCATGAACCCGCGGGTTTCGTTCAACTCGACGGCGCGCGCCACTTTACTCATCGGCAGGCGCGCCACGCGCACGTCACGGCCCTGGCACCGAGCTTCCGCCTCCGTAAGGCCGACGCGTCCCAATGCGGGATCGATGAAGACGGTGTAGGGACACATCCGGCCCGCGGTCGTTGCGCGGCTGTTTTCGAGAAGGTTGGCGCGCACGATGCGCAAATCGTCCTGGGCCATGTGCGTGAACGGCGGGCCGCCGTTTACATCGCCCAGCGCGTAAACGCCGGGAGCGCTGGTTTCGAGTCGCTCGTTGACGCGGACATAACCCTGGTCGTCGACCGCGATTCCCGCCGCCTGCAGGTTCATCGCCGAGGTATTGGGCGCCCTCCCGTCTATGACCAGAAGGTGCGAGCCTGTCAGGACCCGGCTACCGGCGGGATTACGCACCTGCAGGCGGATCCTGCCCTCCGTATCGGTCTCCACCGATGTGGCGATCGTTTCCAGGAATATCTCGACACCGTCTTCACGCAGGATCTGCGCAACGGTGGCGGCGACATCGCGGTCCTCCCCGGGCAGCAGGCGCCCCTGGCGCTCGACGATCGACACACGGGCGCCAAGCCGGCAAAACGCCTGCCCGAGTTCCAGTCCCGCGGCCCCGCCGCCCAGCACCAGGAGGTGGGACGGGAGTTGGTCCAGTGCCATCGCGCTGTCGGAATCGAGATAGTGGACGTCGGCGAGGCCGCGCAACTGCGGCAACACGGGATGCGCCCCGGTGTTGATGAAAATGCGCCCGCCACGCAACTGGCGCGTTCCGCCGTCGCGTCCCTCGACGTTCAGGGTGGAGGCGTCAGCGAAGCTCGCATTGCCTTCCAGCAGCGTCAGGCCCGGCGTATCGCTGATGGCCTGCTTCACGCCGCTGCGAATATCTTCCATGACCGCATGCCTGCGCCGCTGGATTTTGCGCAAGTCCACGGCCACCGGGCCGGTTTCGACGCCGAAATCCGCCGCGCGGCGCGCGATGCGCGCGACATTTGCGCTGGCGATGAGTGCATTCGAGGGAGCGGCGCCGGCATTGATGCTGTTTGCACCCTGCTGGCCGTCGTCGATCAGCGCCGTTGCAAGCCCGCCCCGGGCAGACACCATGGCAAGCGCTTCACCCGCCTGGCCAGAGCCGATCACAACGATGTCATAGCTGTCCAAGGCGCTTTACCATACCAGGCGCTTTACCATCCCATGATCCGAGGGCTTGCGCCTGCAGGCTTCCGCCAACGGATCGCTGCTTCGGGTCGGGCCTGTGTTGCAGTCGGATCACGCCCCCATCGACGTGCAAAGAAAAGCCGTGGCCTTCAGCGGCGGCTCAGGAGAAGCCCAACAACGACGCCCGCGGCCGCCACGATGGCCATCGACCTCCACGGATTTTCGTGCACGTAGACATCCGCTGTGCGGGCCGCGTAGCGGGCGCGGAATTTCAGCTCTTCCTGCACTTCCTGCAGACGCACAACGGACTCTGACAGCTTGCCTTCGAGCTCGGCACGCACGGCTGCATAACCTTCCGCACCCGCGTTCTTCGCCCGCTTCAGCAGGTTTTCGGCATCGGTGACGACCGTCCCTATGTCGGCCACCAGCTTGTCCTTCTGCCCGTTCATCTGGCTTGCCGCGCTGCGCACGGCTTGTGTATCTGCACTCATGGCATCTCCCGGGTTGGGTAACTTGGTTTACCTGTTCGCGCGGAATGCGGCGCTATCGCCTCATCAGGCCCATGACCAGGCTGACGACGAAGACGATCAGGAATATGAAGAACAGGATTTTTGCAATTTCGGTCGCGCCGGCGGCAATGCCGCCGAAGCCGAAGATCGCGGCGATGATGGCGATGATGAAAAAGACAGCTGCGGCCTGCAACATGGTGGTCTCCTGAGGATTGCTGTTGAAATATGAGCACCCTACGCGGTTCTTTTGTCTGGTGGATTCCTCGGCATGGGCGACCGTTTGTGCATTTCCTGGAAAGTAGATCAGCAACGTCCATGCCAAAAAAGTTCGCGGCACACATTGCACTACAACTCCCTAATCGATAGAAGATTTGTAAATGCGAAAGGGATAGACGGCCCGACCGCGCCCGGCAATCAGCCGGAAAGTTTTTCAGGTGCCAGTGTAAGGCTTACCGGCGCGCGGAGAAACTGCGGTTGCCGCTCAGACTGCCCGCGGAAACAGGAAGCGGAACGTCGTCCCCGCGGCGGCATCGCTGCGCACCTGAAACTCACCGCCTTCGCACTCCACCATTGCGCGCGCCAGGCGCAAGCCGTCGGTGGAGGATCCCGCGCCGGACTCGGCAAGAAACAGGTGAAAGATCCCCGCCCTTGCAGTTTCCGCAAGCGTGCCGTCATCGAGGCAGACCACCTCCGGGCGATCGCCGGAACCGATCGCTTCGAGGTTCAGGTGGCTGCGTTCCGCCAGGCTCTCGACCCGACTGAGCACAACGCGGAACAACGCCTGCCGAATGCGGGCGCGGTTGCCGCGTACCGGCAGCGCCATATCGCCGAGCCTGATCCGCAGATCGATCCGCCGCCGGCGCGCCGGCATCAGCAGCGTGGATGCCGTCTCATTCACCACTTCGCGCAGATCGAACACAGCCGGCACCGGCGCCGCCTCGTGGGCGGTGACGAACTGACTCAGCGTGCCCTGGAGCTTGTCCAGGTTGTCGCGGATCACTGCTGCGTGGTTGCTTCGGTTCGGCTCGCGGGACTGCTCGCCCGCCTTCGAACCGGGCCACCCGCCATCCAGCACCTCCAGCGTGAGTTGAACGGTGTTCAGTGCGCCGTTGGCATCGTGGACCAGTGCGTCGCAGTGGTGGATCCATTCGCGCAGACGGATCGCGCAGAGAAGCTCGCTGTCGAGTTCTCCCAGTTTGCGACGGTCCTTGAGAAATACTTCGAAGCCGCCAGCCGAGGGCCGGACTTCGCCGCGCAGGAAGCGCGTTGCGCCTTCGACTGGCAGGTCCGCTGTGAAGGGGTGAGCAGCCGTAATTTCCGTCGCAGGGCCGGACGCTTTCGCGGTTTGCAGCGCGGCCCAACGATCCGCCAGCGATCCGGGGGCGCGGCAATCGAGCAATTCCAGAGCGGTGCGATTGGAGAACACCGGGCGCGAAGCCGAATCGAGCAGGATAAGTCCCAGGCCTAATTTCGTGGCCAAACCGTCAAGCGCGGCGCAGACCTGCCCGTCAACGCCGGCCGCAAACCTTTCCATGCGTGCATCCTCCCTGTCCGCGTCGCATGATGGGGAATCGATACGACCCGTTTCAATTCGTCATTCTTGCACGGCCGCGAGGGCGATGGGGAATCGCACCCGTGGCTGATCAACCCGGGCCCGGGTTGCCCGCTGACGGGCGCTGACTCCGCGCGGCGCCATCGTAGGACTCGCGCCAGATCAGCTTGCCGTCCTTGCCCCAGACCTCCACGGCGGCATGCGGAGTACGTTCCGCCAGAGAAATCGCATGGGCGACGGCATCCTGTCGCAGGACAAATTCGGGCTGCGGAGCAGCCGAGCCCCGCTCCTGCACTTCCCATGTCTTGTCGCCATGGCGCTGCACCCGGTACACCACCCTGGCGACGTCAGGCTCCACGTCTTCCGAGAGCAAGGCCGGACCGGCGGCCAAATCGGATACGAGGCGCGGCGCGACCACGGGGTCGAAGTCTGTCCATTTGCCCCCGCTCCAATTGCCTTCGGCTGCCTCGATAAGCCTGGCCCCTTCCGAACGCAGTACACGAATCGCCATCTGCTCGCGGTTGGCGCCGTCGACACGTACGGCCACCATGGCACCCGCGGGCCGGCGCACCGGCTGCTGTGCGCTGCCTTTGCCGTCGAGATTTCCCAGCGCGCCGACGAGTGAGCCAATATAGGCGCCGACGCCAGCCCCAACAGCCGCCCCAGGCGGCCCGCCGACTACCGCGCCAATGGCCGCGCCGGCTCCCGTTCCCGCGCCCACGCCAGCGAGGGCACCACCGTGGGCATTCTTTGCCCCGGGATCGGAATTCTCGTCGCCGCCAAGGGGCAACTGGTCATGCTGCCCTGGCGGGTTGTTCGCGAAATGGCAAACGTCGTCTGCCGCGAACCGGTGCCGGCGCAGCGATTCGGCCGCATCTTCAGCCTGATTGATGGTGTCAAATATTCCGGCGATGATCTGGCTCATATTTACCTCATTTTGCAGGTACGCAGTTGGCGGCGAAGGCGGCTGCCGGCGTTAGACCCGGATACGCTTGGCGCGATTTCCCACCGGGCGGATCATCGGTTCGATCTCCGGTCGCGCCTCGCGGAGGAACGACCATTCTTCAGTCATGGCCGGTCCGTTCCGCAGTTGTCTGCCTGCCAGAGAATCGGTGGGGCGCCCTTGCGTATCCGGCACCGAAAAGAAAGGCGACACTGCCTCCCTGTGCTGCCGAATCAGTTCTGCGGTGTGCCCGTCCGTGTCATGCACTCCCGTGTCGCCCCCTCCATCGCGCGCCGCCATGAGCACCGGCGCCGCAAACAGGGATAAAAGAAGCATTGACCAGAACAGGCCCGGCAACAGCGTGCTGGCAATTGGACTCGCTCTCATGATGTTCGCCCTCGTTCCATGTTGCCGGTGGCCGCTTTTGACAGCCGCCCGGATTGATCTTCGCGCTTGCTTCGTCAGGTTTTCTTCAACAGGCTCTCACCAGGCTTACTTCACCAGGATGTCGTTCTTCACTGCCTTGACGCCGTCGATTCCGCCAGCGACAGCAGCAGCCCTGCCCACGTCGCCGGCATCGGCCACAAAACCGCTGAGCTGGACTTCGCCCTGGAAGGCGTCAACCTTGATTTCAGAGACGCTGAGTTCGGGGACCTTGACGAACGCGCGCGCCACCTTTGAAGTGATCCAGGCGTCGTCGGCGTACTCTGCCGGTGTCTGCTTCATCTGCACCGGCGCGCAGCCGGAGATCGCGATGGCGAGCACGGCGGCAAGCCCGGGGCGGGAGAAATTCCTGACTGATTTCATGGCAGTCTCACTTCCCGAAACTCCGAAAATGTCCGGGTGACGGGACCGGGTCCTCGGGCCCACGCGTCATAGCGCCCATGTGTCATAGGGCCCATTTGTCATAGGGCCCAGCGTCATAGCGCCCATGCGTGATAGGCGCCATGCGTCATAGGCGCCCTGCGACCAGCAGCACCACGACGATCACCAGGACCACGCCGATGACACCACTCGGCGCGAAACCCCAGCCCTTGCTGTGCGGCCAGGTTGGAATTGCACCGATCAGCAGAAGTATCACGATGATCAGCAACACGGTCCCGAGCGACATATCGTTCTCCTCGACTTATGAGTTCACAGCACAACAAACATCATGAACAGCAGCATTACCGAAACCGGAACGCCGAACAGCCACATCATCACCATCTTCGTCATGCCCGCACCTTCGTGTCGACTGCGCCGTCAATGGCAGCGCATTCCGTGAATCCACCGGATGCAACTGCAATGTCATCCGCGTGTCCTGACAACGGCAAAACTCTGCGGCGTCTGACAATAACTTTGCACCTTCCATGCCAACGCTACGCCAACCAACTAAGTGTACGGAATTCAGTGGTTTGAGGTAATCCATCGCTTTGGAGGTGCAGGGCCAGACAGAGCGGCAGGTAAGGCGTACAAAGAGGCGGTGTAAGGTTTACCCGGGAGAGAAAGAAACCAGGGACGAGAGAAAAAGAGAAAAGAGGAAACCAGGGCCGCAGGCCAAAGGCCGAGCAGGATAGAGGTGCGATCTCACCTCTACCTCTTTACTCTCTCGATATCCGGGGCTTGTCCAACGAACAAAAAAAATCCCCCGGCACCTTGCGATGCGGAGGACAAAGGGGGATGTTAAATTCGGTTCACCGGCAGGCGGGCGGACGACCTGAGCGCCGTCCGCCTGTCGGCGGATTTCAGGTTAATGCTTGTACTTGGCGTCGGCTTCCTTCTCGCAGACGTCCTTGGAATTGCCGGTCATGGAATCACACTTTGCCCGGGCCACCTTGAACTCGGCTTCACGCTTTTCCTCGTTCGCTTCGGCACCGGCCCTGTTCGATTTATGCATGGCCTTTGCGTCGGCCTCAGCACGCGCGTGATCGGCTTTGGCTTCCTTCTGGCATACATCCTTCTCGTTGCCGGTCATGCTTTGGCAACGCTCCTGGACCACCTTGTACTCAGCCTTGGCTTTGTCCATCGTGGCCTTGTACTCCGCTTTCGAGGTGCGCTTGGTTTCCTTGGACATTTCGTCCGCCGGCGCCACGCTGCTGAGCGTCAGGCCGAGGACCACGGCAGCGGCAGTCGCCAACAGGCGATCGCGCCAGACTTCGGCGGATGTGCGCAACTGATCATCGTTTCGTAACAGCATGTTCTTCTCCTTGAGATTTGCTAACGGCGCGGCACGGGGGCATACCAAAGTTCCCTGCCGGACCTCTACGATTCAGAGCCGGCTTTCCCAGTCCTTCACCTGCTTCTCGGCTTCATCGCGACTGACCCCGTAGGATTCCTGGATCTTGCCGGCGAGTTGATCGCGGCGGCCACCGATCTTGTCGAGTTCATCATCGGTAATCTTTCCCCAGTTCTCCTTCACCTTGCCTTTGAACTGCTTCCAGTTGCCTTCGACGCGGTCCCAATTCATGGTGGTCTCCTAGATGATGTTTGAGTATGCGAACAACGCGAACATGTCCACGTAAAGGAATAACGCAACGCCCGTGCCACGAACTCATATTCGTAGAATCAGCGGGTTGTGCGGCGCCGGGAATGCCAGACCGGTAAACGCTACCGGGGCGCTTGAAAAATTTTCCTGCAAGCAAGTGCGCGGTCACCCCTGATTCCGGATAGTCACCGGTCGGCATTGTGCTCGCGGCGGGACCCGCCCGGTATGACGCTGAGATGGCCGTCGCCCTCGAGATAGCACCTCAGGACCAGTCGAGCAGGGCCTCCCAGAAACCGATCGTCGCGACCAGCATGATCCCTTCGGTAATCGACTTGTATTCACTTGCCATTGCGTTTTGCGTGGCATCGGCCACCAGTACGATGACCAGAACATCGGTCAAGCCGATTCCACCGGCGCTCCGGCGCAGCATCCGCAAGTACAGAAAGAGCGCCAGATAGACCACGCTGCCGCGGATGAAGATCTCGAACAGCGACAGTGACGGAATCCACATCTCGTTCCAGTTGATGTCGGGCATGCGCAAGCTCCGGTGACGGAATCAACAATGCTCCGCATAAGCCATGCCATGCATGTCGAGTAGCGCATCCGGGCATGCCACGCAACTATTACCGGCCAGCAGGGACAAACTTCCTCTCAAGGCGATCGCCTTGCTCGAGAAGAGCAGTCAAAAGGTGAAAGGTAAGAGTAAAGGCGTACGTGGCTCTTACTTTCACCTCTCCCCTTTAACCTCTAACCTGTCTTCGCCCGGCTGTTTCACAGCCAATACTCCCACCACCCCGCCGACCATTCCTTGAGCCGGTCGCCGACGGGACGCTTTTTCCAGGTCTTGAGGTCGATGGCCCGGGATTGCGCAAGGTCGTTGTCGAACATGGCTTGCATCTGTGCGGCGAATCCGTCACCCAGAACCACGGCATCGATTTCGTTGTTGTGCAGGAAGCTGCGCCAGTCGAGATTGGTGGACCCCACGCAGGACCATACGCCGTCGATGGCCGCGGTCTTTGAATGCAGCAATGGCCCCTGGCGCTCATAGATTTTCACGCCGGCTTCAAGCAGCGCGGTGTAGTGCGCGCGTCCGGCATGGAACACGACCCAGAAATCCGTATGGCTGGGCAGGATCAGTTTGACGTCCACGCCACGGCGGGAGGCATTCTGCAAGGCTTCCAGCAACTGATCGTCCGGCACGAAGTAGGCATTGGTAATGTGGATCTGCTTCTCCGCGCTGTTGATGGCCGATACCACCGTTACGTAAATCTGGGCGTAGGGTTCGTCGGCGGCACTGCCCACCGCCCGCACGATGTCCTTGCCACGTTCCTCCAGTCTGGGAAAATAGCCGCTGCCATCCAGAGGCTGCCCCCCCTGCTTCTCCCAGGTCTGCATGAACAGTTTCTGGAATTCCGCGACCACCGGACCTTCGATCTGGATGTGCGTGTCACGCCAGGCCGCGGATTTGCTCTTGTCGGCCGCCGCCGCCCTGGCCCTGGCCTTGGCCGGGGACTTGCGGCTCAAGCCCGGACCCGAACCGCTGGAGTAAACGCTGCTGATGTTGATGCCGCCCACGAATGCGACCCGGCCATCGGCGACGAGCAGCTTGCGGTGGTCGCGATTGTTGAGGGCCCAGTCTTTCGTCGCCTCCAGGGGATTGACGGGATTGAATTCGATCACCTGAATGCCGTTGTCCCGCAGCCGGTCGAAAAACTCGCGCGGCGTGTTGATCGAGCCGGCGCTGTCGTAAATGAGATTGACCTGCACGCCCTGTTCGCGCTTGCGGATGAGGACGTTCGAGAATTCGCGGCCCACCTCGTCGTCTTCGATGATGTAGGTTTCGAGGTTGATATGGTGTTTGGCACTGCGGATGGCCGCGAGCATCGCCTTGTAGGTCGCCGGCCCGTCCTGCAGCAAGGTCGCCTTGTTGCCGACCACAAGCGGGCTGTCGACCGCCGCTTGCTCGACAGCGACGTGCCGGTCGAGAATGCTGATGTCACCGGCCCGCTCCTTCAGTTTGCCGATGATTTCAGCGCTGCGTTCCCGCGAAAGGGGACCCCTGGCGTTTTCCAGTTGGACGCTGCGCGCACTGCTGGTGTCGATGCGCTTGATGTCGGGCAGGGACCCGGTGGCGCACCCCGTAACGAGAAGGACGATGCACCCCGGCAGGCACAACCAGGCCGATGGCATCGTCCAGAAACGAAAAGCCGTGACACGCGGTTTCATGGGGAATTCCAGGGAGCGGTGTCCCGGCGATGGGTCAGGGCGGAATTTTCAGGCAGCGCAGGGATCAGTTCTTGGCGATCAGTTCTTGGCGATCAGTTCTTGGCTTTTCCCTGCATTTTCTCGCCGCCTCGCTCAAGGTCCTTGCCGACGCCTTCCATGGTGTTGCAGCCAGCGATGAAACCCGCCAGCATCAGTATTGCCATTAGTCTGGTGAACATGTCGAACGCTCCTGGTTGATCGCGTCCCGCCGGAGGAAGCACGGGACGCGGGTTGGTTGGGTCAGCCCTGCCTGACCGTAAGGCGGTTGTCGACCGACTTCACGCCCTCGACAGCCTGTGCGATCTGGGTGGCGCGATCGACGCTGGTCGGCGAATCCACCGCTCCACTCAGGACGACGACGCCGTTCGCCGTATCGACATTGATCTGCAAGGCCTTCAGGCCCGGTTCGCCGATGATTGCGGTCTTCACCTTGGCGGTGATGGCGGCGTCATCGATGTTATCGCTGATGTTAGACTGCTTGTTCATCGGCGCTTGCGCCCGATCTGTGCCCGCTCGTTCCTGCGTCTGGTCCATTTGCCGGCGTGCATCGGCAGCGGATGTGTCGTCATTGCGATTGCAGCCGGCCGTGAGCACCACGGCAAACAATGCGGCGCCGATCCAGGTAATGCTTTTCGATATCTTCATGTGCGAGCCTCCTGACTGAAATGTTTGGAAAACCGCCGCATGGTCATCGTGCGCACGGCATTGGCGACCGGGCCGCGGCCCGGTTCCTTCGCCTCATTCAGCAAGCCACATGCCACGCGAATGCAAACCGCCAGAGTCGCTTTTGCGCCAAGTACCTGGCGCTGAACGGCCCTTCAGGCACCGCTTTTTTGAAACGGATGTAAAGGTAAGAATTACAGGACGCGTTGTAACCGTTACCTGACAACACATCCGGCGCGGATGCATGTTCGAGGTCAGGCCTGAGCCGGACTCCCCAGCACTATGCGCACGCGATGAACGGCGCCGTCATCCCGCAGTTCGATTGCCGAGTTGGGCGGCAACGATTTGCCATCGAATTCGATCGCCGCCACGCCGCGCGATACGCCAGAGGGGTTCTCGACCTTTATTTCGTAACGCGCCGCACCGTGTCGATAGCTGGCTTCAAAGCCGTTCCAGTGGGCGGGAATGCAGGGATCGAATGCCAGCGATTCGCCCGCCTTGCGAATGCCGAGTATCCACTCGACACCGGCGCGGTACATCCAGCCGGCCGCACCGGTATACCAGCTCCAGCCTCCGCGCCGCACGTGCGGCGGTTCGGCGTAAATATCCGCGGCGACGACATAGGGCTCGATCTTGTAGGCCTGGACCCCCGATCTCGATGACGCATGGTTCACGGGGTTGAGCATGTCGAACAACTCACCCGCCCTGTCGCCGTTGCCGAGCATTGCATGCGCTATCACGCACCAGACCGCCGCGTGGGTGTACTGGCCGCCGTTCTCGCGCAGCCCCGGCAGGTAGCCCTTGATGTAGCCGGGATCCAGCGGTGTGCGGTCGAAGGGCGGCGTGAACAACAGGATCAGGTTGTCGCCGGAACGCACCAGGTATTCGTCGACGGACTCCATGGCCCGCCTGATCCGGGCGGGCTCGGCCGCCGCGGAAATCGCCCCCCAGCTCTGCGCCAGGGAATCGATCCGGCACTCGGCCTGCGAAGCCGATCCGAGCGGCGTCCCGTCGTCGAAATAGGCGCGGCGGTACCATGCGCCATCCCAGGCTTCGCGCTCGACCGCGGCCCGCAACGCTTGTGCATGCCGCAGCCAGGATTCTGCGCGCCCGCTTTCCCCTCGCTGGATCGCCAGCGGGGCGAACTTCTCGATGGTCGAGTACAAAAACCACGCCAGCCACACACTCTCGCCT
>CAYODB010000118.1:0-12494 GCA_964402495.1 uncultured Bordetella sp. | reverse complement strand
AAGACCCTTGACCGTCTTCGTGCCGAAACCGGGCACGCGCAACAGCGTCTCGCGGGTGTCTTCCAGGCGCGTTTCGGTTTCGCGGCGGCGCTCGCGGTATTTCGACACGCCGGCCGCTTCTTCGAGGAAGTTTCTCAGATCCTCGGGACGCGCTTCGATGATGCGCGAGATCATGCCCTGCTCGATGATCGCGTAGCCGCGCCCGCCCAGCCCGGTGCCGAGGAAGATGTCGGAGACGTCCCGCCGACGCACATGCATGTTGTTGAGGAAGTAGGACGACTCCCCTTCGCGCTCGAGCACGCGCTTGACCGAAATCTCGGAGTATTGCGCCCAGGGTCCGGTGAGCTTGCCGAGGCTGTTGTCGAAAATGAGTTCGACGCTGGCGCGGCCGACCGGCTTGCGTTCGCCGGAGCCGTTGAAAATCACGTCCTGCATGCTTTCGCCGCGCAACTGCTTCGCGGACGACTCGCCGAGCACCCAGCGCACGGCGTCGATTACATTGGACTTGCCGCAGCCGTTCGGACCCACGACCCCGACCAGTTGGCCGGGCACGGGGATGTGTGTGGGGTCAACAAAGGACTTGAAACCAGCGAGCTTGATGTGGGTGAGGCGCACTATTCGGGACTTTATAAAGGCTTATAATTTCAACGGATATCCATAAAACAAGCGCCTGGGGCCCAAAGTTGAGGACCAGGCGCACGTTTTTTCCGCTCGTATTTTAACAACGTAATCGCCCCCCGAGAAATGCCGAGTAAACCTTCATCGAAGCTGGAAACCTTTCCCAGTCCCAATTCGTCCCGGGATTACCTGATTCATATGGAGATTCCGGAATTCACCTGTCTTTGCCCGAAAACCGGACAGCCCGATTTCGCCACTTTGCTGCTCGACTACATTGCGGACGCGAAATGCATCGAACTGAAAAGCCTGAAGCTCTACGTCTGGTCCTACCGCGACCAGGGCGCATTCCATGAGGCGGTGACCAACAGAATTCTCGACGACCTGGCCACCGCAATCCGGCCGCGTTTCATGCGCCTCACGGCGCGCTTCTACGTTCGCGGCGGCATTTTCACCACCGTGGTGGCCGAGCATCGCAAGAAAGGCTGGAAGCCGGCGCCACGCGTCGCGCTGGAAGATTTCGAGCCCGCCGCGAGCGTTCGCTGAGAGGCTCGCGGATTCCTTCTGGACAGCGGATTTGCCGCTGGTAATTTGTACTTTTGCGCCTACGATCCCCCCTTTATAATTCCTGCGGTTTTAGCCGGCAGGCGCCACACAGGCAGACAACGCAGATCCGAATGAATCCGAACCTGGAAAAGCTGCAACCCTATCCGTTCCAGAAGCTGGCGGCACTGCTCGCCGGTGCCAGGGCCACCGGCGACCTGCGCCCGATCAGCCTGTCCATCGGCGAACCCAAGCACGCCACCCCGCAGTTCATTCTCGACGCCCTGACCGAGAACCTTGGCGGATTGTCGAGCTATCCGGCAACCCTGGGCAGCGAAGCGCTGCGTGCTGCGATTGCCGGATGGATCGAACGCCGGCATCGGGTGCCGCCGCTGGATTCGGCGAAGCAGGTGCTGCCGGTGCTCGGCAGCCGCGAGGCCCTGTTCGCATTCGCGCAATCCGTGGTGGACGCATCGGCCGGCAAGCCCGTCGTGGTAGCGCCGAACCCGTTCTACCAGATCTACGAAGGGGCCGCCCTGCTCGCAGGCGCCGAGCCGCAGTTCCTGAACACGCTGCCGGAAAAGCGCTTCGCCATGGATTTCCAGCAACTGCCGGAATCGGTTTGGCAGCGCACCCAACTCATATATGTGTGTTCGCCGGCGAATCCCACGGGCGCCGTGATGGCGATGGCGGAATGGGAGCAGTTGTTCGACCTGTCCGATCGCCACAATTTCATCATCGCTTCCGATGAATGCTATTCGGAGATTTATTTCGACGAGCAACAGCCACCGCTGAGCGGGCTGGCGGCGGCGCATCGCCTGGGCCGCGCCGGCTATCCGCGGCTGGTAAGTTTCGGCAGCCTGTCGAAGCGTTCAAACGTGCCGGGGATGCGCTCGGGGTTCGTTGCCGGCGATGCGGAGATCCTGAAGAAATTCCTGCTGTACCGCACCTACCATGGCAGCGCCATGGGCACCGCGATCCAGGCCGCCAGCGCCAAAGCCTGGCAGGACGAGGAACACGTCCGTGACAACCGCAGGCTTTACCGGGAGAAGTTCGACAAGGTGGTGTCGATCCTGGCGGAAGTCATCGACCTGTCCCTGCCCGACGCGGCCTTCTATCTCTGGCTGCGTACGCCCATTGACGACACTGAATTCGCTAAACGCTTGTTCGAACAATATAATGTCTCTGTCGTGCCGGGCAGTTACCTGGCCAGGGAAGTGCGTGGCGTGAATCCCGGCAGGAACTTCGTACGCATAGCGCTGGTGGCTCCGGTTGAGGACTGCGTGGAAGCGGCGCAGAGGCTGAAACAGTTTTACGCTCAACTTTTACAAGGGAAAAACAAGAATGACGGATCTGCAGTCGGTCATCGAGAAAGCGTTCGATAACCGCGCCAATATCTCTCCGAAGAACGCCGAGCCCGCACTCAAGGAAGCTGTCGCCGAAGCCATCAGCGGTCTGGATGCCGGTCGGCTGCGCGTGGCGGAAAAATCGGGATCGGACTGGATCACGCACCAGTGGCTCAAGAAAGCCGTGCTCCTCTCGTTCCGGCTGGAGGATAACCAAGTCATCCGCGACGGCTACACCAACTATTTCGACAAGGTCCCCGCGAAGTTCGCCGACTACGGCGACGCGGATTTTCGCGCGGGCGGCTTCCGGGTCGTTCCCAACGCCGTGGCGCGCCGCGGATCCTTCATCGCGAAGAACGTGGTGCTCATGCCCTCGTTCGTGAACATCGGCGCCTACGTGGACGAAGGCACGATGGTCGACACCTGGGCGACGGTGGGTTCCTGCGCCCAGATCGGCAAGAACGTGCACCTCTCCGGCGGTGTGGGGATCGGCGGCGTGCTGGAACCCGTACAGGCGAACCCCACTGTGATCGAAGACAACTGTTTCGTCGGCGCCCGCTCGGAAGTTGTAGAGGGCGTCATCGTCGGCGAAGGCTCGGTGATATCGATGGGCGTGTACATCGGCCAGAGCACGAAGATCTTCAACCGGGAGACCGGCGAAACGAGTTACGGGCGGATTCCACCCGGCTCGGTCGTGGTGTCCGGCAACCTGCCCTCGGCGGACGGAAAGTACAGCCTTTACTGCGCGGTCATCGTCAAGCAGGTCGACGCCAAGACCCGCGCCAAGACCAGCATCAATGAGCTCCTCCGTGGCATCTAGTTTCCGGAGCCCGCAGATCGTGCCGTGCGGATCGGCATGACCGTCTAATCGATCGAGGCCACCATGTTCCTCACCCCGTTGTTCAAGCTGATGGCGGAAAAGCAGGCTTCCGACCTGTTCATCTCCGCCGGCGCGCCGGTATCCATCAAGATCCTCGGCAACATCATGCCGGTCAATGCGCAGATGATCGATCCCGAGGCCGCTCGCAAGATCGCCTACGAGATCATGACCGACAAGCAGGTGCGCGAGTTCGAGGAAACCATGGAGATGAACTTCTCCTACGTGGTCCCGGACATCGGCCGTTTCCGCGTGAACATCTTCCGCCAGCGCGGCAACGTCGCCATGGTGGTGCGCTTCCTCAAGAGCGGCACGCCGGGCATCGACAAACTCAAGCTGCCCGCCATACTCAAGGAACTGGTCATGGAGAAGCGCGGCTTCGTCGTCGTGGTGGGCTCCACCGGATCGGGCAAGTCGACCACCCTGGCGGCGATGATCGAGCACCGCAATGCGCTCAAGGCCGGCCACATCCTGACCATCGAGGATCCGATGGAGTTCGTGTTCCGCAACGACAAGTGCGTGATCAACCAGCGCGAAGTCGGCACCGACACCCGATCCTACGAGAATGCGCTGGTCAACGCGATGCGCGAAGCGCCCGACATGATGATGATCGGAGAAATCCGCGACCGCCAGACGCTCCAGCACGCGCTGCTTTACGCCCAGACGGGCCACCTTTGCATCTCGACCCTGCACGCGAACAACAGCTACCACGCGCTGAACCGCATCATCAACTTTTTCCCTTATGAGGCGCGCACTTCGCTGCTCTCGGACCTGGCCATCAGCCTGAAGGCGATCATTTCCCAGCGCCTGGTGAAGGCCAACGACGGCACGCAGGTGGCGGCGGTTGAAGTGATGCTCAACACCAAACACGTCGCCGAACTCATCAAGAAGGGCGAAATCGACCAGATCAAGGACGCGATGGAGCAAAGCCTTTCCCCCGGGTCGAAGACCTTCGAACAGGCCCTGTTCGATCTGTTCATGGCGGGAACGGTGTCCAAGGACGAGGCCCTGAAGAACTCGGATTCCGCAACCAACCTGTCCTGGCTTATCAACAACTACGAGCAGAAGGCCGCCGGCAAGATTGGCGACAGTCCCACCAGCCGCATTTCGATCAAGCCCGGTGCCGGCTATTCGCTCAGCGAGATCAAGCTGAACATGGATACCGACAACAAGTGAACCCGCGATCTGGTGGTCAATGCTGATGCCGGATTCCGCAACAGGGTCCGCGGCAACCTTCGATCTGGCGCGTGAACTGATTTCGCGCAGTTCGGTCACGCCCAACGATGCGGGCTGCCAGGAAGTTGTACGGCAGCGCCTGATCCACGTCGGTTTCAAGGCCGAACCGATGCGCTTCGGCGATGTCGATAATCTCTGGATACGGCGCGGCACTACGGCACCGCTGGTCTGCTTCGCCGGCCATACCGACGTGGTCCCGACCGGACCGCTCGACCAATGGCTCTCGGATCCGTTCAAACCCGAGGTGCGCGATGGCGTCATGTACGGACGCGGCGCCGCCGACATGAAATCCTCGATAGCCGCATTCGTCACTGCCGTGGAGCGGTTCGTCACTGAACATCCCGATCATGCCGGCTCCATCGCCCTGCTCATCACCTCCGACGAGGAAGGCATCGCGACGGACGGCACCGTAAAAGTGGTCGAAAAACTGAAGGCGCGCGGCGAACTACTCGACTATTGCATCGTCGGCGAACCGTCTTCGGTCGATCGCCTCGGCGACACCATGAAAAATGGCCGCCGCGGGTCGCTTTCCGGCGAACTGCTGGTGCGCGGGGTGCAAGGCCACATCGCCTATCCCCAGCTCGCGCGCAATCCCATCCATCTGTTCGCGCCAGCCCTGGCCAAACTCGCGGCGGCGGAATGGGACGAGGGCAATGAATACTTTCCGCCCACTACCTGGCAGATTTCCAATATTCACGCGGGGACTGGCGCCAACAATGTGATCCCGGGCGACCTGAAGGTGTCCTTCAATTTCCGCTTTTCCAGCGTCAGCAGCGTCGAGTCGCTCAAGCACCGGGTCCATACGATCCTCGACCGGTACGGGTTCGACTACAAGCTCGACTGGTGGCTGTCCGGAAATCCTTTCATCACGCCCCGCGGCAGGCTGGTGGATTGCCTGAGCCGTGCCGTCGAGGGTGAACTCGGCTATCGACCGGAGTTGTCCACCAGCGGCGGCACGTCCGACGGCCGCTTCATTGCCCAGATCTGCCCGGAACTGGTCGAACTCGGTCCGATCAACGCTTCGATCCACAAACTGAACGAACACATCGCGCTGGCTGATCTGGATGCGCTGTCGCGCATTTACCAGCGGGCACTCGCGGACCTGCTGCTGGATGTTCGCTGAGGCCGCCGGGCACCTGCGCACGCTGCGCGACTGGCTGCGTTTCGCCGTCAGCCAGTTCAGCGCCGCCGGACTCGCCTACGGCCAGGGCAGCACCAACGCCTACGACGAAGCCGCTTATCTCATCCTCCACACGCTGCACCTGCCGCTGGACCGGCTCGAGCCTTACCTCGATGCCGCGCTGACTCCCCAGGAAGCCCAGGCAGTTGCGAATGTGCTGCAAAGGAGAATCGATGAGCGCATTCCCGCCGCCTATCTGACCAACGAAGCCTGGCTAGGGGAGTTCCGCTTCTATGTCGACCAGCGGGCAATCGTGCCCCGGTCCTACATCGCGGAAGTGCTGCCACAGGGATTGGAGCCCTGGCTGGGCGATGGCACGGTAAATCGCGCGCTGGACCTGTGCACGGGCTCAGGATGCCTTGCCGTGTTGCTGGCGCTCGCGTTTCCGGATGCGGAAGTGGATGCGACCGAGCTGTCAGCCGATTCCATTGAAGTCGCGAAAAGGAACGTCGCCGACTATGCGCTCGGGAAACGCGTCCATTTGCACAAGGGTGACTTGTTTGCCGGCCTGCGGGGACCTTATCAGGTCATCATCTCCAACCCGCCTTACGTGAATGCGGAATCCATGGCGCGGTTGCCCGCAGAATTCAGGGCAGAGCCCGCAGCCTCGCTGGCTGCGGGTCAGGACGGGCTGGATATCGTGCGCCGGATCCTGGCGGAAGCGGGTTCAAGGCTCGCGAAGACAGGCGTACTGGTGGTCGAGATCGGCCACAACCGCGATGCGCTGGAGCAGGCCTATCCGGACCTGCCGTTCACCTGGCTCGAGACTTCGGGCGGTGACGGTTTTGTGTTCCTGTTGAACGCCGCGGAGTTGAACGCCGGGGAGTTGAACGAGTAGGGGCGGGTTCGCCAGGTTCGTCGTCTTCCAGCGCCGCGCTGCCCACCCAGTCCAGCAGCATCTTGATGTCCGCTTCCTTGAGTTCGACCCACTCGCCCCGCTTCAGGCGCGGCGGCAGGTCGACGATCCCGAAGCGCACGCGCATCAGCCGGCTCACCTGGATGCCGAGGGCTTCGAACATGCGGCGCACCACCCGGTTGCGGCCTTCCTTGAGAATGACGCGATACCAGCGGTTGCGGCCCTCGCCACCCTGTTCGTCGAGTTGATCGAACTTCGCGTCGCCATCCGACAGCCGTACGCCCTTCTTGAGTTCCGCGACCTGCGCCGGACTCAATACCCCGAACAACCGCACCGCATACTCGCGCTCGACTTCGAAGCGGGGGTGCATCAGGCGGTTCGCGAGTTCGCCGGAGGTGGTGAAGATCAGCAGCCCGCCGGTATTGAAATCGAGACGACCGATGGCCAGCCATTTGGCGCTGCGGATCACCGGCAGCTTCTCGAACACGCTGCGGCGGCCCGCGGGATCGTCACGGCTGACGATCTCGCCTTCCGGCTTGTGATAGAGGATGACGCGCGGCAGGCGCGTCGTGACCTGGAACTTGATCTGACGGCGGCCGACCTGGATCTGGTCCTCGGTCGTCACGCGCGATCCCAGTGTTGCAACCGCGCCGTTGACCTTGACCTTGCCGGTCTTGATGATTTCCTCCATGGCGCGCCGCGAGCCCAGGCCCGCCTGCGCCAGCACTTTCTGCAGCTTCTGCGAACGGTCGGGCGCTGCGGGTGGCGGTGCCGCCGGGGGCTTTGGCGGCCGCCTGCCACCGGCACCGGATTTCCGGCCCTGACCCTTCGCCACAGCCGGCGTGCTTTTCGGTGTGCGCCTGGACGAGGCGCGGCGCTGCTTGACCGGTTCGGGCGCGGCGGACACTAAGCTGGTCTCCGTTCGATTACCGCCTGTGCCAGCGTGCCACTGTCCACGTGTTCCAATTCCCCTCCCACTGGTAATCCCCTGGCAATGCGCGTCACTTTGATTCCTCGCGGCGTCAGCAACTCGCCGATGTAATGGGCCGTAGCTTCACCCTCGACCGTGAAATTGGTCGCAAGGATGGTTTCCCTGACCGTTCCACCCAGCGCGCGTTTGACCAGCCGGTCGAGATGGATGTCCTTCGGGCCGATTCCGTCCAGGGGCGAAAGCCGGCCCATCAGGACGAAGTAGTGGCCGTTATAAACCTGCGCCTGTTCCATCATCAACAGGTCCGCGGGCGTTTCGACCACGCACAACAGGGCATGGTCCCGGCGCGACGAACGGCACAGTTCACAGACTGCTTCTTCGGTGAAGTTATTGCAACGTTCGCAGTGGCGGACCAGAGAAACCGCCTGCTCCAGCGCATTCCCCAGGCGCTTCGCGCCCGGATGATCCCTCTGCAACAGATGGAAGGCCATGCGCTGCGCCGACTTCGGGCCGACCCCGGGGAGGCAGCGCAAGGCTTCGATCAGTTCTTTCAGGCTCGATGGTGTTTTCATTTGGGAGCGAACAGTGAACGGTAATTTAGTGAGCGGTGTATTAGTGAGCGGTGAACGGTGAACAGCGAACGGTAAGAACAAGATCTGTCCATCATCTGATCTTCACTCTTCACTGTTCACTGTTCGCCATTCACTGTTCACCGCCTCCTGTTCACTAGAAAGGAAGCTTCATCCCGGGCGGCAGGCCGAATCCGGACGTCAGCGAGCCCATCTTTTCCTGGGTGGCGGTCTCGACCCGGCGCACGGCATCGTTCATGGCGGCGGCAATCAGGTCTTCCAGCATGTCCTTGTCGTCGCCCATCAGGCTGGGATCGATGTTGACGCGCTTGACGTCGTGGCGGCCGGTCATCAGCACCTTGACCATGCCGGCGCCCGCCTGCCCTTCCACTTCCATCATGGCGATCTCTTCCTGCGCCTTCTTCAGATTTTCCTGCATCTGCTGGGCCTGCTTCATGAGGCCCGACAACTGTCCCTTCATCATGGTGGTGTCCTTTACTGAACCGGTTTGATCGTGGAATCGTTCACTCGCGCGTCGAAATTCTCGACCAGTTCGCGCACGAACGGATCGGTGTCGATAGATTCGATCGCCTTGGCCAGCTTGGCCTGGCGTTCCTGGTTTTCAATTTCGGTCGGCGTCTTTCCGCCTCCGCCGGGTGTTATTTTCAGCCGGATCCTGCGCCCGAAAAATTCCTCCAGGGCCGCCTGCAGCTTGTCCGTGTAGGCCTTTTCCAGGAGGTGCTTGTGCGCTTCCGGCACGGCCAGTTCAAGAATGTCGCCCTCGAGTTTCCTGAACTCGCAATTGTCGGCCAGCATGCGGGCCATGCCGCCCACCTTGATTTTGCCCACCAGGGTGCGCCAGTCGGCAAGCTCGCGATCGATTGCGCCGGCAACTGCTGCCGCAAGGGGCGCGGCGCGCGGTGGCGCCGCCGCGGCTGGTGCAATGGCGGCAGACGCAGGTTTCACTGCCGGTCTGCTGGTGGCTTCGCGGCCGCCAGCAGTAGCGGCGCTACCCGGCTCCATCGGCAGGAAGGCCAGCATGCGCATCAGGGTCATGGTGAACCCGGCGAACTCGTCCGGCGCCAGGCCCAGGTCGCGGCGGCCATGGATGGCGATCTGATACAGCAACTGCACGTCTTCCTCGCTGAATCCTTTTGCCAGTTCGAACAGCGTATCGCGTTCGGGTTCGTCCTCCTGCAGCGCGTCCGGCACAGTCTGCGCCAGCGCGACACGATGCAGCAGGGTCGCCAGTTCCTGGAGGGCCGAATCGAAGGAAAGGCTGCGCGAGGCGATGCGATCGGCTTCGGCCAGAAGTGCGGGCCCGTTTCCTGCGATCAGCGCCTTGAGTAACGAAAACAGATAAGCTCGATCAACCACCCCGAGCATCTCGCGAACCGAGGTCTCCTCGACCTTGCCGGCACCGTGGGCGATGGCCTGGTCGAGTAATGACAGCGCGTCGCGCATGCTGCCCTCTGCCGCGCGCGCGATCAGGTTCAGCGCAGGGACTTCGAAAGCGACACCCTCCTTGCCCAGTACGTTTTCCATCTGCCCCCGGATCTGCGGCGGCGGGATCTGCTTCAGGTTGAACTGCAGGCAGCGCGACAAAACGGTGACCGGGATTTTCTGCGGATCGGTGGTGGCCAGGATGAACTTGACGTGCGCGGGCGGTTCTTCCAGGGTTTTGAGCATCGCGTTGAAAGCCGAGCGCGACAGCATGTGGACTTCGTCGATGATGTAGACCTTGAAACGGCCGGAGGTCGGGGCATACATCGCACCCTCCAGCAGTTCGCGCATGTTATCGACCTGGGTGTTCGAAGCGGCATCCAGTTCGATGAGGTCGACAAAGCGGCCGGCGTCGATTTCTGTGCAGGCGCCGCACTTGCCGCAGGGCGTGGCGGACACGCCGCTCTCGCAGTTGAGCGCCTTGGCGATGATGCGCGCCAGGGTGGTTTTGCCGACACCGCGCGTGCCGGTCAGGAGATAGGCATGGTGCAGGCGGTTCTGCGTGAGCGCGTTGCTGATCGCCCGCACCACGTGCTCCTGGCCGACCAGTTCCGCGAAACTCCTGGGACGCCACTTCCGGGCGAGCGCTAAAGTCACTTTATTTCCGAATCACCAATCGTCTGTTGCAGGACACTACCGCAAAGCGAACGTCCCGGGAGCCGTCCGGAACGTCCGCCGCGTTGGGGTGGCGAGCCTTACCCCCGGCACTTGCAGAGAATAGCTGTGGCTGCTTCCTTCCGGACCTGACCAGGTTCACTACCATGCAATGCGGGGAGGCCCGCCATTGAACTGCAAGGTGCGAGGGACGAGGGACGAGGGACGAGGTGAAACTGGACAAAACGCTCACCTCACTCCTCACCCCCTCACTCCTCACGCCGTTGTCACTGGAATCCTTCCTATCTTCCCCTGCCATTCACGTGGACCCGTCTGATGCACGGACGTTCCGCTTGCATCGACGGCCACGGTGACCGGCATGTCTTTCACGTCGAATTCGTAGATGGCTTCCATGCCCAGGTCGGCGAAAGCTACGACCCTGGAGGATTTGATCGCCTGGGAAACCAGGTAAGCCGCGCCACCGACCGCCATCAGGTAGACCGCCTTGTGCTTGCGGATGGCCTCGATCGCCACCGGGCCGCGCTCCGCCTTGCCGATCATGCCGATCAGGCCGGTCTTCGACAGCATCATCTCGGTAAATTTGTCCATGCGGGTCGCGGTTGTCGGTCCTGCGGGCCCCACCACTTCATTGCGGACCGGATCCACCGGGCCGACGTAGTAGATGAACCGGTTGGTGAAATCCACGCCGGCCGGCAGGCCTTCTCCTTTGGCCAGCAGGTCCTGGATGCGCTTGTGGGCGGCATCCCGGCCGGTCAGGATCTTGCCATTCAACAGCAGGGTTTCGCCCGGCTTCCAGCTCCCAACCTCTTCGCGAGTCACCTTCGCCAGGTCCACGCGCCGCGACGACGGCGACGGCACCCATTGCACATCCGGCCATTCCTTCAGGTCCGGCACTTCCAGCCTCGCTGGGCCGCTGCCGTCCAGGGAAAAATGCACATGTCGGGTCGCGGCGCAATTCGGGATCATCGCCACCGGCAGCGATGCCGCGTGGGTCGGATAGTCGAGGATTTTCACGTCCAGCACCGTGGTCAGTCCGCCCAGCCCCTGCGCGCCGATGCCCAGCGCATTGACCTTGTCACAGAGTTCGATTCGCAATTCCTCGATGCGGTTCTTCGGGCCCCGCAGTTTGAGCTCGTGCATGTCGATGGGCTCCATCAGCGCTTCCTTGGCCAGCACCATGGCCTTTTCGGCACTGCCGCCGATACCGATGCCGAGCATGCCGGGCGGACACCAGCCCGCGCCCATGGTCGGCACCGTCTTCATGACCCAGTCTACGATGCTGTCCGAGGGATTCAGCATGACGAATTTCGCTTTGTTCTCCGAACCGCCGCCCTTGGCGGCGATCCGGATGTCGATGCCGTCTCCTGGCACGACTTCCATGTGGATGACCGCCGGCGTGTTGTCGCGGGTGTTCTTGCGGCCGCCGGCCGGGTCGGCCAGGATCGAGGCGCGCAGCTTGTTGTCCGGATTCAGGTAGGCGCGTCGCACACCTTCGTTGATCATGTCGGACACGCCCATGGTCGCGCCCTGCCAGTTCACGTTCATGCCGATGCGCACGAACGCGACCACGATTCCCGTGTCCTGGCAGATCGGGCGCTTGCCTTCCGCGCACATGCGCGAATTGGTGAGGATCTGGGCGATGGCATCGCGTGCGGCGGCGGACTGCTCCAGTTCGTAGGCACGCGCAAGGGACCGGATGTAGTCCATCGGGTGATAGTACGAGATGTACTGGAGCGCGTCGGCGACGCTGTCGATCAGGTCCTGCTGGCGGATCGTGACCATCGAAGGAAATGCCCGGAAGCTAGTGCGCGGCGCGCGGCGTACTGGTCAAGCGGTCAGTATACGCCATGGCCAGAGCCGAGACCACGAACGTCAGGTGGATAACCACCTGCCACTTGATGATCGCCTCGGGCAAATGCTGGGCATTGATGAACGTTTTCAGAAGATGGATCGACGAGATGCCGATGAGCGCGGTGGCCAGCTTGACCTTGAGCACGCCGGCATTGACGTGGGACAGCCATTCGGGCTCGTCAGGATGCCCTTGCAGATTCAGCCGCGACACGAAGGTCCGTAAGCCCCGACGATGACCATGATCAGCAGGTTGGCGATCATGACCACGTCGATCAGGCCCAGGACCAGCGCAACCGGCTGCACCGCGCGTGAAGAGCGTATGCACGGTCACGGTACACCAGGCTCGGCGCGAGATATTTCACTTGCGTTCTG
>CAYODB010000117.1:9059-12517 GCA_964402495.1 uncultured Bordetella sp. | reverse complement strand
GGGAAGCACGGCCGTGATGCGGCCATCGCGCACGAGCACGCTGTGGGCAGGGAGGACTTCGGCCGCGGGCTCAACCGGGATGACCCAGCGCGCGTGGATTATCTGATCAACCTGTTGCACGGTGGCTCCGCTGATAGGCCCCGACCAGCAGTCAGACCCCGGGGTGTTGGTCGTGTCGGGCATCCGGCTGGCGGCCCGTCGACAGTCCGGCGGTGCCTCGAGCTTAAGGACCCTGGTCAAAATGATCTTTACATTTTCGGCTGTTCCTGAGCAGCTGCCGCGGCCTTGCGCTGCTTGGCAATAGCCCCGCTATTGCCAAGCAGCGCACCTTGCCGCAACCACGCAGGAACACCCTTGAGGTTGACAAGATAATGCTGACCAGGGTCCTAAGGTAACATACGATTTTTAACGCACGCAGCCGACCGCCATGAGTTCAATGCCCCGTTCGTCGCATTCCGTCAATCCGATTCAGTGGCACGACGGCAGGCTGCGTCTGCTCGACCAGCGGCTGCTCCCGGCTGAAGAATGCTACGTCGACTGCGAGAGTGCGGCGGCGGTCGTCGAGGCGATTCGCGCGATGATCGTGCGCGGCGCACCGGCCATCGGCATCGCTGGCGCGTATGGCATGGTGTTCGCGGCGCGCGCCGCCTGGGCCCGCAGCGGCCAGGGCTGGCGCGACGCCTGGCAGGCCGATAGTCACGCGCTGCGCGGCGCACGCCCCACCGCGGTGAATCTGGCCTGGGCCGTTGACCGCATGGCGCAGGCGGCACGCGACATCGTGGGCGACCCGTCCGCGCCGCTGCTCGCCCTCGCGCAGCAACTGCACGCAGATGACCTGGCCGCCAACCATCGCATGGGCGAACTGGGCGCTGTACTGATCGACCCCGCGTCCACCGTCATCACCCACTGCAATGCAGGCGCGCTCGCCACCGCCGGCCATGGCACCGCGCTGGGGGTGATTCGCGATGCTTATGCCAGCGGCCGGATTGCGCGCGTATTCGCCACCGAAACCCGTCCATGGCTGCAGGGCGCGCGACTGACCGCCTGGGAGCTCGTGCGCGACGGCATCCCCGTGCGACTCATCACCGACAGCAGCGCGGCGCACGTAATGCGTGCCGAGGGGGTGTCATGGCTGATCGTCGGCGCCGACCGCGTGGCCGCGAATGGTGACGTCGCGAACAAGATAGGCACCTATGGACTGGCGCTGCTGGCCCGCGCCCACGGCGCGCGCGTGATGGTCGTGGCGCCCCTGTCCACCTTTGATATGGCCACACCGGATGGCGCCGCCATAAACATTGAAGAGCGTGCCGGCGAGGAAATCACCACGATCGGTGGCCACCGCTATGCGCCCGCCGAAGTCAGTGCCTACAACCCTGTGTTCGATGTCACGCCGGCCGTGTTGGTCGACGTGCTGGTCACCGAGGCAGGGGTGATCGAGCGCCCGGATCGGGCGCGAATCGCGGCCCTGCTGCAATCTCGTTGAGGCGGCCCCGCAGCGCTTAAGCACGGGCGCCGGACGTGCTACAATTCTGGCTGTTGTGGGGCCCCGTGTTTCTCAGGAAATTTAAGAACTTATAAAGCCGAAGATGGTTGATTTCGCACGCCACCTAATCCCCGTAAACATCGAAGACGAAATGCGCCAGTCCTACATGGATTACGCGATGAGCGTAATCGTGGGCAGGGCGCTGCCAGATGTGCGGGACGGACTGAAGCCAGTACACCGTCGGGTGCTGTTCGCGATGCATGAAGCGAACATCGCGTGGAACCGGCCGTATGTGAAATGCGCCCGCGTCGTCGGCGAGGTCATGGGTAAGTTCCACCCCCATGGCGACAATGCGATTTACGACACGCTGGTCCGCATGGCGCAGGATTTCTCGCTGCGTTACACGCTGATCGACGGCCAGGGCAACTTCGGCTCGGTCGACGGCGATTCGGCCGCGGCCTATCGCTATACCGAGTGCCGGCTGGAAAGAATCGCCTCCGAACTGCTTGCCGATATCGACAAGGAGACGGTCGACTTTGTTCCCAACTATGACGGCAAGGAGCAGGAACCCACCGTCCTGCCGGCCCGGATTCCCAATCTACTGGTCAACGGGTCGTCCGGCATCGCCGTCGGCATGGCGACCAACGTGCCGCCGCACAACCTGGGCGAAGTGGTCGACGCCTGCCTGGCCATTCTGGAGCGGCCCGAGATCACCATCGATGAACTGATCGACATCATCCCTGGTCCGGACTTTCCGACCCGGGGCATCATCTACGGCACGGCCGGCGTCAAGGAAGGTTACCGGACCGGTCGCGGCCGCATCGTCATCCGGGCCCGCACCCACTTCGAGGACCTCGAGAAGGGCAATCGCCAGGCCATCATCGTCGATGAGCTGCCCTACCAGGTCAACAAGTCGTCGCTGCTGATAAAAATCGGCGAACTCGTCAGGGAGAAGCGCCTGGACGGTTTGTCCGAAATCCGTGACGAGTCGGATAAATCCGGCATGCGGGTGGTGCTGGAACTCAAGCGCGGCGAAGTGCCCGAAGTCATCCTGAACAATCTGTACAAGGAAACGCAGATGCAGGATACCTTCGGGATGAACATGGTCGCGCTGGTGGATCGCCAGCCGCGCCTGCTCAACCTGAAGGAAATCCTCGATGCCTTCCTGCGCCACCGGCGGGAAGTGGTCACCCGGCGCACGGTGTTCGAATTGCGCAAGGCGCGCGAGCGCGGGCACATCCTTGAGGGCCTGGCAGTTGCCCTCTCGAACGTCGACGAAATCATCGCCCTCATCAAGGCGGCGCCGGCTCCGTCGGAAGCCAAGCGTGAACTGATGGCGCATACCTGGCGCTCGGAGCTTGTCGAATCGATGCTGGTGCGGGCCCAGGCCGCGTCGTCGCGACCCGACGGCCTGCTGCCCGAGTATGGCCAGCAGGAGGACGGTTACCGCCTGTCGGACGTGCAGGCGCAGCGCATCCTCGAAATGCAGTTGCAGCGCCTGACCGGGCTGGAGCAGGAAAGGATCGTGGCGGAGTACCGCGAGGTGATGGAGAACATTGCCGACCTGCTCGACATCCTGGCCAAGCCGGAGCGCATCACCCAGATCATCAAGGAGGAATTGAAGCAGACGCGCGATCAGTTCAACGACGAGCGCCGCAGCGAGATCGTCACCAATGCGGAAGACCTCAGCATGGAGGACCTGATCGCGCCGGAAGACGTTGTGGTCACCCTGTCGCACAGTGGTTACGTCAAGGCCCAGCCGCTGGCGGACTACCGTGCACAGAAGCGCGGCGGGCGCGGCAAGCAGGCGACGGCGACCAAGGAAGACGATTTCATCGACAACCTGTTCATCGCGAACACGCACGACTACGTCCTCTGTTTCTCCAGCCGCGGCCAGCTTTACTGGATCAAGGTTTACAACGTGCCGCAGGGTGGGCGCGCCAGCCGCGGCAAGCCGATCGTCAACCTTGTGCCG
>CAYODB010000117.1:0-9049 GCA_964402495.1 uncultured Bordetella sp. | reverse complement strand
CCTTTTGCCGCTGACCGAAGGCGAGAAGATCACCGCCATCCTGCCGGTCAAGGATTTCGACGAGAACAAGTTCGTGTTCATGGCGACCGCCAACGGCACCGTGAAGAAGACACCGCTGTCGGATTTTTCACGCCCGCGTCCTTCCGGGATCATCGCCGTGGACCTGGACGAAGGCGATTACCTGATCGGAGTGGCTTTGACCGAGGGCCGCCACGACATCATGCTGTTCTCGGACGCGGGAAAAGCCGTTCGCTTCGACGAACAGGACGTGCGCCCGATGGGCCGTGTCGCCCGCGGCGTTCGCGGCATGAGATTGTCGGGCGCGCAGAAGCTGATCTCGCTGCTGGTCGCCGACAATGAGAACCTGTCGGTACTCACGGCGACCGAGAACGGGTTCGGGAAACGCACGCCTATCGTCGAATACACCCGCCATGGCCGCGGCACGCAGGGGATGATCGCGATCCAGACCAGCGCCCGCAACGGCAATGTGGTTGCAGCCACGCTGGTCGAGGAAAACGACGAGATCATGCTGATCACCACCGGTGGAGTGCTGATCCGCACCCGCGTAAAGGAAATCCGGGAAATGAGTCGTGCGACCCAAGGGGTTACGCTGATCAATCTCGGGTCCGACGAGAAGCTGGCCGGCCTGGAAAAAATCGTGGATCCCGATGATCCGGAAGGCCAGGTGCCGGGAATCGAAGGCGAGGAAGGCCCGGCCGGAAGTACGGAACCGGACGAGGAGGGGCAGGAGCCCTTGGCTGAAGAGGGCGGCGAACAGTCCGGCGACACCGCCAATCCGGATCCTGACGACGGCGAACCTTCCTGATCGTACGGCGGTTCTTGGAACAACCAGCAGACGGAGCAACAGCGTGGGGAGAATTTTCAATTTCAGTCCGGGACCCGCGGTCCTGCCGCAGCCGGTCCTGGAGCAGGCGCGGGACGAGATGCTCGACTGGCGCGGCTCGGGCATGTCGGTGATGGAAATGAGCCATCGCGGCAAGGAATTCATCGCGATTGCCGCCGACGCCGAGGCCGACCTGCGGGAATTGCTGGCGATCCCGGCCAACTACAAGGTCCTGTTCCTGCAAGGCGGGGCGACGGCGCAGTTTGCGATGGTGCCGATGAACCTGCTGCACGGAAAAAAATCCGCTGACTACATTCACACCGGTGAATGGGCGAAGAAGGCGATCGGCGAAGCGAAGAAGTTCTGCAGCGTCAATGTCGCGGCAAGTTCGGAAGACCGGAGTTTCACCTACGTGCCGAAACAATCCACCTGGAAATCGGATGCGGATGCGGCCTACGTGCACATCACTTCGAACGAGACCATCGGCGGCATCGAGTACCACTGGATACCCGACACCCGGGGCGTGCCGCTGGTCGCCGACATGTCTTCCCATATCCTGTCGCGGCCCATCGACGTTTCCAGGTACGGTGTCATTTACGCCGGCGCGCAGAAGAACATCGGGCCGGCGGGACTGACGATCGTCATCGTTCGCGAAGACCTGCTGGGGCAGGTCATTCCCGGTACGCCGGCAATGTACGACTACAAGATCCACGCCGACAACGAGTCGATGTACAACACGCCGCCGACATATGGCCTTTATATCGCGGGGCTGGTGTTCCAGTGGCTGAAGAAAAACGGCGGGCTTGCCGCGATGCTAAAGGTCAACAACGAGAAGGCCGGACTGATTTACGGCGTCCTCGACAGCAGCTCGTTCTACTCGAGCCCGGTTGCAAAGGAAGACCGCTCCATCATGAATATTCCGTTCCGGCTGAAGAGCGAAAGCCTCGACGAGGAATTCCTGAAGCAGGCCAAGTCGCGCGGCATGATCCAGTTGAAGGGGCATCGATCGGTAGGCGGCATGCGTGCATCCATCTACAACGCCATGCCCATCGAAGGGGTCAGGGCGCTGGTCGAGTTCATGCGCGATTTCGAGAAGTGCAACGGCTGACCTGAAATGGCCGATACCGCCGTGGCTGCGTCCCTGAGCATTCTCACGCTCAATACCATTTCCCATGTGGGCCTGAAGCGCCTGCCCCCGGATCTTTACGCCGTGGGGCCGGACGTCGGTTCGCCTGACGCGATCCTGGTGCGCTCCCAGGACATGCACAAGATCGATATTCCGCAGTCCGTCAGGACGATCGGGCGCGCGGGTGCGGGCACCAACAATATTCCGGTGGCGACCATGAGCCAGCGTGGCGCACCGGTATTCAATGCGCCGGGAGCGAACGCCAACGCCGTCAAGGAACTGGTGCTCGCGGGGATGCTGCTGGCGGCCCGTAACCTGCTGCCGGCGATCCGCTTTGCGGAAGGCGTCGAGGGCAGCGACGAGCAGATCAATAAAGCCGTCGAGGATGGCAAGAAGCACTTTGCCGGCATCGAACTGCCCAACCAGACGCTGGGCGTCATCGGCCTGGGCCGGATCGGCAGCCTGATTGCCGATGCCGCCATCAAACTCGGCATGAACGTGCTCGGCTACGATCCCGAGATCACTGTGGACGCGGCATGGAGCCTGCCCTCCCAGGTGCGCAAGGCGCAGAGCATCGAAGATGTGCTGCGCAGCAGCGATTTCGTCACCTTGCATGTACCCCTGCTGGATGCCACGCGCAACCTGATCGACGCCAGGCGCATCGGCCTCATGAAGAAGGGCGCGGTCCTGCTGAATTTTTCCCGCGACGGTATCGTTGCCAATGATGCCGTGATCGAGGCCCTCTCTGCGAAACGTCTCAAGGCCTACGTTTGCGATTTTCCAAGTGCGGCCCTGAAGGGCCATCCCGGCGTGGTTGCCACGCCTCACCTGGGGGCATCCACCCGGGAGGCGGAGGATAACTGCGCGGTAATGGTGGTGGACCAGGTGCGCGACTACCTCGAAAATGGCAATGTGCGCAACGCCGTGAACTTCCCGGAAGTCGTCATGAGCCGCGAATCCCCCTTCCGGCTGGGCATTGCCAACGCCAACGTGCCGAACATGGTGGGCCAGATTTCCACCGCGATGGCGCAGGCTGGACTTAACATCCACAACATGCTGAACAAGTCGAAAAAGGACATGGCCTATACCCTGGTGGACGTGGACAGTCCGGTGTCCCGGGAGGTCATTGCAAAGATTGCCGCGATCGAGGGTGTGCTCGCGGTGCGCTATCTGCCTGCGAGAACCTGAGCCATGGCCGGCGACCTCAAGCTGTTGCGCGAACGGATCGATGCCATCGACCAGGAAATCCTCAAGCTTGTCAGCGAACGCGCATCGGTTGCGCACGCCATCGGCAAGCTCAAGACGGACGGAATCGTCTACCGGCCCGAGCGCGAAGCCCAGGTGTTGCGCCGCCTGACCGAGCGCAATCCGGGGCCCCTTCCCGCCAAGGCCGTGACCCGCCTGTTCACCGAAATCATTTCCGCCTGCCGCGCGCTGGAAGACGCGTTTTCCGTCGCCAGCCTCGGTCCGAAAGGCACCTTCAGCGAGGAAGCGGTGGTCAAGCATTTCGGCGGACAAGCGCCCGTGGTGCTGTGCACGTCCATCGACGAGGTATTCCGCTGCGTCGAATCGGATACGGTTGGCTACGGCGTGGTGCCTTTGGAAAACTCGACCGAAGGCGCGGTCGGACGCACCATGGACCTGCTGGTTTCGACGCCGCTGAGGATCTGCGGGGAAGTGCTGCTGCCGGTGCGCCAGAATCTCCTGTCCAGGGCGGCATCCGCGGATGGGTTCAAGCGCGTCTATTCGCATGCGCAGAGCCTGGCCCAGTGCAACGCCTGGCTGAACCAGAACCATCCGGGTCTGGAGCGAGTGGCGGTATCGAGCAACGCCGAGGCGGCGCGCCTGGCAGGCGAAGACGCGGAATCGGCGGCGATCGCGGGACGCTCGGCGGCCGATCACTACGGCTTGAACGTGCTGGCGGCAGGCATCGAGGACGACCCGAACAATACGACGCGCTTTGCCGTCATCTCGCAGCAGGAGGTGCAGCGCTCCGGCCGCGACAAGACCTCCCTGGTGATGGCCAGCCGTAACGTGCCCGGCGCCATGCACGAACTGCTTACGCCTCTGGCCCGGCACAACGTGAGCATGTCCCGCCTGGAGTCGCGGCCATCGCGCACGGGCCTGTGGGAATACGTGTTCTTTGTCGACCTCGAGGGGCACCAGACCGATGCCAATGTGGCGCAGGCGCTCGCCGAAATGCGCAACCTGGCCGCTTTCCTGAAGGTGCTCGGCTCATACCCGGTGGCGGTGGCATGAGCAGCCTGGCCGCCAGGGTCGAGGTGCTGGATGTCTGTGAGCGTGCGCCTTTCTACGTTCGCGGCATCGCTCCGTACCTGCCGGGCAAGCCCATTGCCGAACTGGCGCGCGAACTGGGTTTGCAGGAGGACGGCATCATCAAGCTGGCTTCCAACGAGAATCCGCTCGGCGCGAGTCCGAAGGCGGTCGCGGCGATGCAGGCGGCATTGCCGGAAGTGGGGCGCTATCCGGACGGCAACGGCTTCGAACTGAAGGCCGCGATTTCGCGAAAATACGGTATTGCCCAGGACCATATTGTCCTTGGCAACGGCTCCAATGATGTGCTGGAAATGGCCGCTCGCGCCTTCCTGGCAGCGGGCGCCTCCGCGGTCTATTCGCAGCATGCATTCGCCGTTTATCCACTGGCAACGCAGGCAACAGGGGCCGAAGGCATCGAAGTGCCCGCGCGTGAATTCGGGCATGACCTCGATGCCATGGCCGCGGCGATACGCGCCGATACGCGCATCGTTTTCATGGCCAATCCCAATAACCCCACGGGAACCTGGATTGCTCCGGACGCGGTCCTGGCATTCCTGCGCAAGGTCCCGTCGAATGTCCTGGTCGTACTGGACGAGGCCTACAACGAGTATCTGGAACCGGACCTTCGCGGCGACAGCGCGCGGTGGCTGGAGGAATTCCCCAATCTGGCCATCTCGCGCACCTTCTCCAAGGCCTATGGACTCGCAGGATTGCGCGTCGGCTATGCGCTGGTGCGTCCGCAGGTCGCGGATCTCATGAACCGGGTGCGCCAGCCCTTCAATGTCAGCCACCTCGCCCAGGTGGCGGCAGTGGCGGCGTTGGCCGACCAGGAATTCGTGCAGAAGAGCTACGCACTCAACCGGGACGGCATGCGAATGCTGACGGAGGCATTCCGCCGTCTGGGATTGTCGTGGATTCCATCGCACGCCAACTTCGTCAGCTTCAGGGTCGGAGATGGCGCCGGTGTTTTCCAGCGTCTGCTCCGGCTGGGCGTGATCGTGCGTCCCGTCGGCGCCTATGGCATGCCGGAGCATTTGCGTGTATCGATCGGAACACAGGCGGAGAACCAGAGGTTCCTGGCCGCGCTCGAAACCATATTGGCCGCGCATCGTTGAGCTGCCGGCCGCCTGGTTGGAATAGTCTTGAGCGAATTTAACAGCGATAAGCTGGTCGTGATCGGCGTCGGCCTCATAGGCGGTTCGGTGGCGTCCGCATTGCGCCGGGCGGGCAGGGTCAAGCGCGTTGTCGGCGTCGGCCGTGGCCGCAGCAATATCGAACGCGCGCTGGAGCTCGGTGTCATCGACGAAGCGTCGGCGGACATCGGCGCGGCAGTACGGGGCGCGGATGCCGTCCTTCTCGCAGTGCCCGTACAGCAGAATGAACGCGTCCTCGGCGCCCTGGCAGAAAGCCTGCTCCCGGGAACGCTGGTCACCGATGCCGGCAGCACGAAACAGGATTTCGTGGCAGCGGTCAGGCGGCTGCTGCCGTCGCATCTTTCCACCACGGTGCCGGGGCATCCGATCGCAGGCGCGGAATATACCGGCGTCGATGCCGCGAGTCCGAACCTGTTCGAGGGCAAGAACGTCGTCCTCGCGCCACTCCCGGAGAACAAGCCGGAAGCCGTGGACCGTGTTGAAGCGATGTGGAAGATCTGCGGTGCCCGCACCACGCGCATGTCCGCGGAGCACCACGATCGCGTTTTCTCGGCGGTGAGCCATCTTCCGCACATGCTCGCCTACTCGCTGGTGCACATGATTGCCGGCCGCGCGGATGCGCGCGAGCTGTTCGATTTCGCCGCCAGCGGCTTCCGCGATTTCACGCGGATTGCCGGCAGTTCCCCAGAAATGTGGCGCGACATCGCGCTGGCCAACAAAGAGGCGCTGGTGGCCGATCTCGAGGCTTACCAGAAGCAGGTAGCCGAGCTCACCGCGCGTCTCAAGGCGGCCGATGCCGTGGAACTGGAGCGTATATTCGAAACGGCTCGCAGTGCACGTGGCGCCTGGCTGGACAGGAACCAGAAGCGCTGATGGCAGGGTATCCCGATCATCTCGATCTGGGTCCGCTGAACCGGGCGTCGGGTACGCTGCGGCTGCCCGGCTCCAAGAGCATTTCCAACCGCACCTTGCTCCTGGCTGCGCTCGCGCAGGGCAGCACGGACATTCACGATCTGCTGGCCGCGGACGATGTCCAACGCATGCTCGATGCGCTGGGTGCACTGGGAGTCAGTGTGGAAAAGGGAGGGCGTGCGGGACATGTGCGCGTAAGCGGCAATGCGGGCTCATTTCCGGTGAAACGGACGGACCTGTTCCTCGGCAATGCCGGAACCGCGTTCCGTCCGCTCACCGCCGTGCTGGCGCTTAGCGGCGGGCACTACCGGCTTTCCGGAGTGCCCCGCATGCACGAACGTCCGATCGGCGATCTGGTGGATGCATTGCGTGGAGTTGGCGCCGACGTGCGTTATCTCGGCAACGACGGCTATCCTCCCCTGGAAATATTTCCCGGCAACGTGCGGGGCGGCGGCGGCATCCGGGTGCGCGGTGACGTGTCGAGCCAGTTCCTGACTGCTCTCCTGATGGCTCTGCCGCTGACGGGATCCGAAACGACCATCGAGGTCGTAGGCGAGCTGATTTCGAAACCTTACGTGGATATCACGCTCAACCTGATGGCACGGTTCGGCGTCGTGGTCAGGCGAACAGGCGAGTCCTCGTTCACGATTCCCGGGGGCAGCGGTTTCGTCAGTCCCGGCGAGATGTTCGTCGAAGGTGACGCTTCCGGCGCCTCGTATTTTCTTGCCGCGGGCGCCATTGGCGGCGGTCCGTTGAGGGTGGAGGGTGTTGGCCGGCACAGCATCCAGGGCGACGTGCACTTCGCCGACGCACTCGCTGCCATGGGCGCCCGCGTCGAGATGGGGGACAACTGGATCGAGGCGCGCGCACCCGAATCGAACCGGCTGCGCGCTTTCGATCTCGACCTGAACCATATACCCGATGCCGCGATGACGCTGGCGGTGGCCGCGTTGTTCGCCGACGGGCCGAGCCGGCTGCGCAATATCGCCAGCTGGCGGGTCAAGGAAACCGATCGCATCGCCGCGATGGCGAAGGAGCTGCGCAAAATCGGCGCCACGGTGGAAGAGGGCATGGATTACCTGGTCGTAACCCCCCCTCAATCCTCAATTCTGACGCCTCATGCCGTGATCGATACTTACGACGACCACCGCATGGCCATGTGCTTTGCGCTGGCAGCCCTGGGTGGCGTGCCGGTCCGGATCAACGATCCGGGGTGCGTCGCCAAGACCTTTCCCGACTATTTCGATCGGTTCCGGGCGGTGACCTGGGATTCCTCCGTCCCGGTGATTGCCATTGATGGGCCTTCGGCTTCAGGCAAGGGGACCGTGGCGCAACGCGTGGCCGAACAACTCGGTTTTCACTATCTCGACAGCGGCGCGCTCTATCGATTGGTTGCGCTGGCCGCGATTCGGGCGGGAACCGGACTGCAGGATGCGGAAACCCTCGGCCGGCTGGCGTCCGCGTTGCCGGTGGAGTTCCGCGAGGGCCGGATCTGGCTGAGCCAGGACGATGTGACGGATGCAATTCGCCGGGACGAGGTCTCGGCGGCGGCCTCACTGGTGGCCGCGATCCCAGCCGTGCGTCAAGGGCTCATGTTGCGCCAGCGCGCTTTCCGGCGCCCGCCGGGACTGGTGGCCGATGGCCGCGACATGGCTACCGTTGTTTTTCCTGATGCGAAGCTCAAGGTATTCCTCACGGCAGCAGCCGAAGAACGTGCGCTCCGCAGATATAAACAGTTGATAGACAAAGGTTTCGATGCTAACCTTGCAGCCCTTTTGCTGGAATTGCGTCAACGCGACGAGCGCGATAGCACTCGCAGCGTGGCCCCCCTGCAAAAGAGCGCGGAAGCGCAAGTTCTTGATACTACTGGACTTTCAATCGAGGAGACGACCTCCCGAGTGATCCAATGGTTCGAGTCGGCGCAGCCTCGAGTCCCATCCCGCTAGAACCAGCCCTGCACCTTGGCGGCAGTACGCCGTCGGAGGGTTTGTTTTCGCTGTTGATGGATTGATCAACTAACCCGTTATATGCAACGGTTTTTTTTAGAAATCCCACCTCCCCATATGAAAACTGAAATCGAAACCCCCGCCTCCAGCGCCATCGAAAATAATTTCGCCGCCATGTTCGAGGAAAGCCTCTCGCGGCAGGAAATGCGCGCAGGCGAAGTCATCACCGCCGAAGTGGTCCGCGTGGACCAGAACTTCGTGGTGGTGAATGCCGGCCTGAAGTCGGAAAGTTTCATTTCTGCGGACGAATTCAAGAACGACCGCGGCGAACTCGAAGTCAAGCCGGGCGATTACGTCACGGTTGCGATCGAAGCACTCGAAGACGGGTATGGGGAAACCCGACTGTCCCGCGAGAAGGCCAAGCGCCTTGCCGCGTGGCATGACCTCGAGAAGGCCATGGAGCAGGGCACCCTGGTGCAGGGGCTGGTCAACGGCAAAGTGAAGGGCGGCCTGACCGTCATGGTCAACGGCATTCGCGCCTTCCTCCCCGGCTCGCTGGTGGACATCCGTCCCGTCAAGGACACCAACCCCTACGAAGGCAAGCATCTCGATTTCAAGGTCATCAAGCTCGACCGCAAGCGCAACAACGTGGTGGTGTCGCGTCGCGCCGTGCTGGAGCAGACCCAGGGTGCCGAGCGCGAAGCGCTTCTGTCGAGCCTTCAGGAAGGCGCGGTCGTCAAGGGCATCGTCAAGAACATCACCGACTACGGCGCATTCGTCGACCTCGGCG
>CAYODB010000116.1:0-12563 GCA_964402495.1 uncultured Bordetella sp. | reverse complement strand
CGCGCTGTCGACGCTGATGATTCCGGTGGTCGGCGTCTTCAGCGGCATCTGGCTGCTGGGGGAGAGCCCGCACTGGCAGGAATACGCGGCCATGGCGCTGGTGATTGCATCGCTCGCCACGGTCCTGATCCCGCCGAGGCGGACGGCCTGAGAGACTTTGCCTCAAATCCCGCTGCATTCTGCCGTTAGCAGGAGGAGGCGGCGGAACGTTGCGGCGCCGTGGCCTGAAAGGGCGCTGTGGCCTGAAAGTTGCTAACCTACTGGTTCATCATGAGAATCCGACCCATCCTCTTACTGGTTTCGGCGCTATCTGCCGGAATAGCGCACGCCGACATCTTCCGTTACGTGGATGCCGACGGCGCGGTGCACTTCACCAACGTGCCAAATGACAGCCGGTACAAGGTTTACCTGAAGGAGAAGAAGAAGCCCGACCCGGTAACCGATACGCTGGCTTCCGAGATCCGCCACTACGATCCGAAGGCGCGCGCGCGCTATGCCAAGCACATCCAGGACGCCGCGAGGACCAACAAGCTGGAACCGGCTTTGATCCATGCCGTCATCTCGGCGGAATCGGGTTACAACCCCTTCGCGCGCTCGCCCAAGGGCGCGGCGGGCCTGATGCAATTGATGCCGGCAACCGCCAAACGCTACGGCGTGACCAACCGGCTCGATCCCGCCCAGAACATCCAGGGTGGCGCACGCTACCTGCGCGACCTGGTGCGCATGTTCAACAACGACCTGCACCTGGCGGTCGCCGCCTACAACGCCGGCGAGAACGCCGTCGTGAAATACGGCAACCGCATCCCGCCCTACTCCGAAACCATGACCTACGTGCCGCGGGTCATGACCTACTACAAGAAATACCGCACCAGTTCCTAGTTTTTTTTCGCCGCGCCACCGGCCCCGGTGACCGGCACCTGCGGCACGTAAATGAAACGCCAGTCGCTGTACTTTTCCCTGCCTTCGAAATCCGCCTGGCCCGCGCGGAAATTGGCCTGCTTGACCGGCTTGCTTGCCGACAAGCTGTAAACGCCGGCAATGCCGCCCTGCGGCCCTTCCACGATTCCCCAGGTTTCCGACGCAGAAATCGGATCGACATAAGCGCGGCGCAGGTAGCGTTGCACGTTCAGATAGCGGCGATCCTGCAACAGGTCATTGATCGCTTTCGGAAATTGTTTCTCTCCCGGAGTACTCTCGTAATACCTCCCAATCGCCCGCCGGTACTGCTCCCCTGCAAACAACAGGTCGTGCTCCTTCAGGCGGCGCGATTCCGCATGCCATACCAGCCCCGTTCCTGCCAGGGCAATGCCGATCAGCGCGATGAAGATCAGCAGGCCGATGTAGGTGAAACCGTAACTGGTGATTGGTAATTGGTGGTTGGGTAATACACCTCCGCTGTCGAATCGTCTCATCGCCTTTGCAAATCACCAGTCATGGGCGCAAGCCCGGTATACCCGTACGGGCCCCACCAATCACCAATCACCGTATTTGCTGCCATCGAGCGCGGTTCCCGGCGCTCCGCTCCTTACGTCGAAAACATTGCCGATTCCGGCGACTTCGGGCGCCGCCGTGACCCAGGTCAGCGGGCTGTCGGTGATCGGGTCGGGTGGAATCTTCCGCAGGTATTTCTTGCTGACCAGATCGTCCAGCGCGTCGGGATAGCGGCCGCGGTCGCCATAGAACTTGTCGATCGCATCGCGCATCTGTGCAAGGTTTTGCTTCAGCACCGCCTCGCGCGCCTTGTCGGTACTGTGAAAGTAGCGCGGCACGGCGATGGACATGAGCAGCGCTATGATGGACATGACAACTAGCAACTCAACGAGCGTAAACGCGCGTTGAGTTGCAGGGACGAGGGGTGAGGGACGAGGGACGAGGGGAAATAAACCCGAGCCCTTCAGGCCTCGTTTTTCCCTCGTCCCTCGTCCCTCACCCCTCGTCCCTTGCTCCATCACCATTCCCTGTACGGCACGCCGTTCAACCCCTTCCCTTCCGCCAGGGAATACACATCGAACACGTCCTCGCCTTCGCGAGGATCGTCGGGCGGGCTGGCGTAGGAGCGCTTGCCCCAGGTTTCGGCGGCGGCAAGTTCGGCGGGAGCGAAAGGATCGCGCGGCAGGCGGCGCAGCAGGTAGATGGCTTTTTTCTGGGGCGTCTTGATGTCCTCGACGCCGGCAGCCAGAACATCGAGCGAGGGCGGGTATCCCGACTCGTCCGCCTTGCGGCTGACGCGTCCTTCGTCCGCCGTCTGTTTGTAAGCGTCGATGGCTTCGCGGATCTGGCGCAGGGCCGTGCGCAACTCCTGCTCCTTGCCGCGCTGGACCACGATCTGTGTCAACGGCAAAGCGGCCGACGCCAGGATCGCAACGATGGCGACGGTGATGATCAGTTCGATGAGTGTAAATGCCCGAAAGGGCCGAGGGCCGAGGGCCGAGGTCCGAGTAACAGCCCAATGCCTTATGACGCTTTTCACTTGAACCTTATGGGCGAAGCCCGGTATCCAGCGAAGTCGGGCGAACCTCGTACCTCGGCCCCGTCTTTCATTGTCTTTCCTCGGGCGACAGCGGGACCGGTGCGACTTCCTGATCCGGACGCACAGGAAGCGGTATTGGTGCCGGCGGCACCGCCAAGGGAACCGGAACGTTGACCGGTTGTGCAGCCGCCCCCGGGACATCGGCCGATCTCAGGCCGAGCGAACCGCCGCCGATGGACGCGTCGGTCCCCGACATGAACTCCAGCGTGGTTGCGCCCGGCCGCTCCAGGTTCCGCACCACATACGGGGTAATGAGCAGCACGATCTCGGTCTTGTTGCGCTCATCCTTTTGGCTGCCGAAGAGCCGGCCCAGCAGGGGCAGGTTGCCCAGTCCCGGAACCTTGTCAGCCGTGTTGCGCTCCTCGTCCTGGATCAGGCCGGCAAGCACCTGGGTCTCTCCATTCTTCAGGCGCAGCGTCGTCGCGGTATTGCGGGTGCCGATGCGGTAGGTCAGCGTGCCGTTGGCGCTGCGGATTTCCTGCACGATGTTGCTGACCTCGAGGCCCACCTTTATCGCCACATCGTCCTCGAGGAACACGTTCGGCTCGACGTCGAGCTTGAGACCGACATCGAGGTAGGTCACCGACTCGGCGACGCCGACGTTGACGCTCGATGTCGTGGTGATGACCGGCAGCTTGTCGCCGATGTGGATCTTGGCCTTTTCGCGGTTCTTGACCCGGATGCGCGGATTGGCCAGCAGGTTGGTGTCGCCGTCCTGCTTCCTCAGATTCAGGATCAGCGCCGGATCCGTGATCCCGATCCGGGTCAGTTCGGACCAGCTTCCCTTGGTTTCCCCGAGCGTGACACTGCCCGGACCGGCCGCACCCTGCACACCCACGGTTACCTGGGTGGGATAGCGGATGCCCAGTTCGGTGAGGCGGTTGCGCGCCACTTCCAGCACCTCGACTTCGAGCATGACTTCCGGTTCGGCCAGGTCCTGCGCGGCGATCAGCTTTTCCGCCAGGCGGATGGCTTCCGGCGTATCGCGCATGACCAGCAGGTTCAGCTTGTCGTCGATGAACACGTCGCGGGTCTTGATCACCATCTTGATCAGGTTCAGCGTCTGCTTCACGTCGGCATTGGCGAGGTAGAAGCTCTTGACCATCAGTTCCTGATAGTCCTTTTGCTTGTTGGGCAGGTTTGGGTAGATGAGGATGGTGTTGTCGCTCAACACCTTCTGCTCCAACTGGTTGGTGGCAAGAAGGAACCTCACCGCGTCCTCGATGCGGGTATTGCGCACGAACATCGTCGACCTGAGGTCCGGCCTCACGTCGCGATCGAAGATGAAGTTGATGCCCGAGGTGCGCGACAGCACCTCGAACACGCTCTTCAGCGGCGCGTCCCGGAACTCCAGGGTGACCGGCTTGCGCAGCGAACTCTTCAGCACCGTGTTGGAAGCCGCGGCCTTCACCTGCGATTCCTCGATCGCCCGCAGCAGGGCCCTGGCCTCACGCTGCGCCGGGTTCTCCGCCAGAACCGGCCGCAGATGCGCGAGCGCCCCGTCGAGATCGCCTGCATCGGCCCTTGCCTTTGCTTCGGTCGCAATGCGCCGGTGGCGTAGCTCCGTCTGGACCTGGTCCAGTCCGGCCCGGGCGCGGACGTTGCCGTCGTCGAGCATCAGCACGCGTTTGTAGAAGGGCTCGGCGTCCTCGAACCTGCCGAGCAATCGCTGCTTGTCGCCATTGTTCAGCATCTGATTGATGTAGACGTCGCGGTTGCGCACGTAGAAGGCGCGGTACTCCACATTGTCCGGGTGCGCCTTGGAGGCAGCGCCGACCTGCTTCAGGCCTTCCTCCACCTGGCCCAGCTCGACCATGCGTTTGCCGGTGACGAATGCCGGATCGGTGGTCGCGCAACCGAAGAGGGCCAGAGCAAGGACACCTGCAATGAAGGACTTCACTGGACTTCCCCTGTGACGAGCGTTTGCTGTATGCCGGTCGGCAGATGCGTAAGCAGGATTTGCGTGTCCGCGAACCGGTCGACGCGATAGAGCGAGTCGATGATGTCGCCTTCGCGCACCACCAGGTTGCGCTCGCCCTGGGTCAGGAACACGGCATTGGCTTCGTCGGAGACCAGCTTGCCCATGTAGACGAAAGGCAAAGTCGGTGCGGCCGGCGGAGGCGGCGGAGCCGATACCTCCGTGCCCGGAGCGGATCGCGGTGCAGGCTTGCGCCACGAGCGCGCCGCGAACGGGTCCGCATTGTTCGCATCGAGGGCATGCGCCCGCAGCTTCTCCAGCGCAACGCGCTCGGCGGGTAGCCGCACAGGCTGCGCGGCACGCGGCGGGCGCGAGGTGCGCACCGGCGCTTCCACGACTTGCGCAACGGAATCCTTCTCCGATTCACGCACCCAGGCGGCGGCGGTCAGCGCGAGCAGCAGCAGCGAGATCAGCGCGGTCCAGCGCTGGCGGGCGCCCATTTTCATCGGCTGCTTCCGGTCACGACCGTTGCGCCCGATTCCACGAACAGCGTCAACTTGATCTGGGCTTCGAGCATTTCGTCACCGATCTGCTGGCGCTGGAATGCAACCCCGTCGAGGGCGAGCGCTGGCAGCGTCCGGCTGGCCTGCGCAAGGAAGCGGCGTACCTCGGGATAGGTCCCCCTTGCCGGCAACAGAATCTGATAGCGAACGAGCCTGCCGTCGGGGTCCGGCAAAGGCCGGTACTCGCCCTGTTCCACCAACAGCCCCTGGTCGGCGGCAGCGCGATGCAGGCGGCGCAACAGGTCGGGCACCTGGGCGGGCCGCGCAAGGGCGGAATAGAACGCACCGAGGTCGGCCACCGGATCGGGCGGCGCCACGGCTTTGCCCGCCACTTGCGCGGCCGTCACACGCAATTGCGCAACTTCCGCCCGCAAGTTCGACGTCTGGCTCACCGCCGGGGCGACCGCGGAAAAATAGAAAGCGAGATTGAAGGCAACCAGGCCCAGTGCCAGGGTCATGGCCCAGTCGAGGCCGCGTCCCAGCCGGCGCAGGCGCCAGGTCACAAGCGAGAGGTTGGCTGCAGCCATGAGGCGGTTACCGTAAAGCGCACCGGCCGTTGCGGGTCCTGCGCGTTGATCTGGTGATTGAGCAGATAGACCCGCCCAAGCGAGGCCTGCTGGTCCAGGCGCTTGACGTAGTCGAACATGGTCTGCAGGTCGGCGCATTCACCGCTGATCTCCACGGTTCCGCCCTTCTGGTCCGGCGCAATGCCGAGCAGCGCCACCTTGTTGTTCGCCGCCGCCTCCACAGCCTTGAACAGGCGTTCCCACGGCAGCGCGATCTGGTCGATGACGTCATTGGCGTGACGGATCTCGCGCAGGGTGGCCTCGGCGATGGGCGCCCGCTCGTCGTCCTGGCCGCCAGGGCGCCGCTCGAACTGGGCGACTCGCGTCTCCAGCAGTTCCGCCTCATGCCTGGCGGAAGTATAGACATGCAGCATTTTGGCCGTCGCGATGGCTGCTATGAACAGCAAGCCGATGCCCAGCCAGCGGCTGGTCCGGCGCGCATTGAAATCGAGGTCGACACGATTCATTGCAGTCCGCCTCTGGTCATTGCGGGCCTCTGGTCATTGCAGCCCTCTGGTCATTGCGGCCCCTGCGCCGGCGACAGCAGCCGGCCAACTTTCCACCTTCAATCCCCGCACGTCGACGGGCGGATTGCCTGACTTGTGCAGATAGACCTTTTCGCCGGCGGGATCCACGCCGAGCAGCAGAAGTTCCTGGTCGATCAATTCGGCGAGCGAGACCATTTCGCCGTTCAACGGCCTGCTGCGCAACGACTGCCAGTTTCCTCCCCGCTGCAAACCCAGCAGCAGGCGCCCGGGCTCGGCGAGGGCGATCCAGGCATTCGGCGCAACCGCACCCGGCCGGGAATTGCAGGCTGCCATCAAGGCCGGCTGCAGGGAGCGCAGTCGCAGTGGAGAATTCTGCAACAGCGCGACAATCGCATCGAGAAGGGCCTTCTCCACCGCGGCCGCGAGCGCGGACGCGCCCGGCTTGCCTGCCGACAGCCGTACCGTCCAGCTTCGGGCGATCTCGCCGTAGACCTGGTGGAAACGCGCGGCGGCAAAAGCGAGTTCCTCGCGCTCTCCTGCAAGCGTGGCGTTCCAGGGCAGCACGAGATAGCGCACGAAATGGTTCGACAGCACGATGCCAGCATCGGCCGCGGCGGTGTTCGGATGGGCCAGTGCTTCGCGCAGGGCTTCGAGCGCCCCGCGCCAGGCCGGGCCATCGCCCGCCGGTGCGCAATTGATGACCTTGCGATCCCGCAGGGCGGGCCGGATGCCGCCCGCGTAACGCAGCAGGGTCACCTGTTGCGGCGCCAGGGTAATGCTGATGCGCTCACGCCACAAAAGTGACACGGTTGATCTCCAAAAGCGTGGTTTCACCGGCGCGCACCAGGTCGATCGCGGCCTCGCGAAGATCGCGCGTGCCGAGCTTGCGTGCCGCTTCCTTGATGCTGCGAATCGACTGGCGGGTAACGATGAGTTCGCGCAGTTCGTCGTTGAGCAGCATGGTTTCCGCGATGGCCTTGCGGCCGCGATAACCGGATCCGCGGCACTGGCCGCAGCCGCGCCCAGCGCGGAAGTTGAAGCCGCCGACGGCCTCGCGCCCGAGTCCCGAGTCCGCCAGCAGCCGGTCGTCCGGCTCGTCCGCGGTGCTGCACGCGGTGCAATTGAGCCGCACCAGCCGCTGTGCCGCGACGCCGTTGAGCGCGGCGACAAAACTGTGCGGATCGACTCCCATGTGCAAAAAGCGGCCGATGACGTCGAATACATTGTTGGCATGCACGGTCGTGAAGACCAGATGGCCGGTCAGCGCCGACTGCACGGCAATCTGCGCGGTTTCGGGGTCGCGGATCTCGCCCACCATGATCTTGTCCGGATCGTGGCGCAGGATCGATCGCAGGCCGCGGGCGAACGTCAGGCCCTTCTTCTCGTTGACCGGAATCTGCAGGATGCCGGGAAGCTGGTACTCGACCGGATCTTCGATGGTGATGATCTTTTCGCGGCCGTGGTGGATTTCGGACAGCATCGCGTACAGGGTGGTGGTCTTGCCGCTGCCGGTCGGTCCGGTGACGAGCAGCATTCCGTACGGTTCATTGGCCAGCTTGCGCAGCCACGCCTTGACCGGTTCGTCGAAGCCCAGCGCTTCCAGCCGCAGGCCCTGGAATTCATCGGCCAGCGCCTGTTTGTCGAGAATCCGCAATACCGCATCTTCTCCGAAGATGCTGGGCATGATGGAAACGCGGAAATCCACTTCGCGCCCTTTCACCGCCGCCTTGAAGCGGCCGTCCTGCGGTACGCGGCGCTCGGCGATGTCGAGTTCCGCCATCACCTTGATGCGGGAGATGATGCGTTCGGCCATATCGGCGCCCTGCCCGGAGCCGGCCGGCGCCAGCACCCCGTCGATGCGGTACTTGATTGACAGGCCGCTGCCGGTGGATTCCAGATGGACGTCGCTGGCGCCGATCTTCAGTGCGTCGTACAGGGTCGAGTTGACCAGGCGGACCACGGGGCTGGAGTGTTCGCTGATCGCCTTGAGCGACAGGTCTTCCACGCGCCGGCCGTCGTCCAGCACCACAGCATCCGACGACACGACGCCGTCCATGGCCCGCATGCCCTCCTCGGCGCGGGAAAGCAGCGCGGCGATATCGTTGCGATGGGCAAGCTGGAAGACGAAAGGCACGGCCAGGCGTTCCTGCGCCCAGGCCTGAAGGTCGAGGGCGAAGGGATCGCCGATCGCCACCATCAGATTTCCGGCCGGATCACGCAGGGCGATGCATTCACGCTGCGCCGCCTCGCGGAACGGTAGCAGGTCGAACGCCGGAACGAGTTCGTGCAATCGCTGCATGGGCAGCAGCGGCATGCGCAACAGATCGGCCAGTGCGCGCGTGCACTCTTCCGCTCCCAGGCTGAATTGCTCCTCCAGCACTTCGACCACCTTGCGCCGCGTGGTCGCCGCCTCGCGGCGCGCAGCGGCAAGGTCGGCGGGGGTCAGGATGGGGCCCGCGGGAATGGCATGTTCCGTCGGCGCATTCACTGGATGCTCCCCGCCAATTCGAATACCGGCAGATACATGAGCACCACGATCGCCCCTATCACCACGCCGATCACGGCCATGAGCAGCGGCTCGAACAGCTTCGTAAACCAGTCGACCCAGCGCGATATCTCGTCGTCGTAGAAAGCAGCGACGCGCTCCATCATTTCATCCATGCGGCCGCTGCGCTCGCCGACGCGGAGCATGCGCAATCCCACGGGCGTGGTCAGATTGTTCGCCGACATCGCGTCCGAAATGGCGCGGCCTTCGCGGATGGACTGGGCCGCAAGCGCCAGGCTTCCCCGCAATGCCGGCGACAGCAGGCCTGCAGCCATGTCGAGCGCCGTGACGACCGGCGTGCCGCCGCGCAGGAGCATGCCGAGGGTGCGGTAGAAGCGCGCAAGTTGATAGAGCCGCATGCGCTCGCCGATTGCCGGTATCGACCAGAGCCGAGTCCCGATCCAGCGGCGGACTTCCGGCAGCGTTGCCAACCTCACCATGGCGATACAAGCAGCGATGAACGCAATGCCGGCAACCAGCCCATTGGCCTCGAGAAACTTGCCGACTTCCAGCAGCAGCCTGGACATCAGCGGCAGGTCGCCCTGGATGTCTTCGTATACGTGGCTGAACTTCGGCACGACGTAACCGAGCAGGAACAGCATCACCAGCGCGCCCACCGCCATCAACAGGACCGGATAGATCGAAGCACTGACGATTTTCTTGCGCACCACTTCCAGTTGCGACTGGTACGCGATGTAGCGCCGGAGGGCGTCGGGCAGATCGCCGGTGCGCTCGGTGGCACGGACGGTCGACACGAACAGGGCCGGAAACACCTCGGGCAAATCGCTCATCGATTGGGACAGCGTGCGGCCCTGATGGAGCTGCGTCTTCAGATGGTCGAGGACGGTCCGGGTGTGCCCGGGGCCCTCTTTCTCCGCCAGGCCTTCGATTGCCTCGACCAGCGTCAGCCCCGCCTCCTGCAGCGCCAGCAGTTCCTGCGCAAACAGCGACAAAGGGAACTTCGCCCGGGCCCCGGGCAAAGGGAACTTCCAGTCCGCTTCCCGATTCAACGACAACACCGCGAGCCCGTTTGCCTGCGCCTGGCGCATCGCATCGTCGCGGTCGGTCGCGTCGAATACCATCGAGATGATGGTGTCCGATTCGCGTAGCGCTTTAACGGTGTATCGCATCGCAAAGAGTCATCAGTTGTCTCTCACTACTGTAGGTGGATCCGGTGACCATCCTGGAATCGTGAATGTCGTGAATGTCGTAATCGTCGTCGCTGCGCGAAGCTTTCTTGAGATCGGTATTCACGGCATTCACGATATTCACGCCATTCACGGCCTTTACATCACCAGTTCGTTATTTCCGTCGCCTCTTCCGTCCCGCCAAGCTTGCCGTCCTTGCCGTAGGAGAACAGGTCGAATTCACCGTGCTCGCCGGGCGAGCGGTACACATATTTATTGCCCCAGGGATCGTTCGGCACGGCTTTCTTCAAGTACGGTCCGCTCCATTTCGGTTCGTTCTCCGGTTTCGCCACCAGCGCGTTCAGGCCCTGCTCGGTGCCCGGATACCGACCGACATCGAGCCGGTACTGGTCCAGGGCTTTCTCGAAGGCGTCGATCTGCGCTTTCGTAGTCTTCACCTCGGATTTGCCGATCTGGGCGAAATAGCGCGGACCAACGTAACCAGCGAGCAGGCCGATGATGACCATCACCACCAGCAGTTCGAGCAGGGTGAAGCCACGCATGGCGGCGCGCGGCGGGTTGATAAGTAAATACGCGAATAGCAAGCTGCAACCCCTTCAAAATTCTTAGGTGAGTGTCGGCCGGTCGAGATTCAGGCTCCGGTTGTCAGGACGAGGGTATCGGACCGCCCTTCGGGGCAAAGATACTGCGGTATCGTGACAGAGCCGTGAAATGACGTCACCCAACCTTCACCTGACCGTCATGTTCGATACCAGTAAAGGGCTGCACGGGTGTCCATATCGGACCGGAGGCGGCGCCTTCGACTGCCGCGGCGGTTGCAACGCAACAACGGGGCCGCCAGCCAGCGGCCCCGCCGTGAGCAAAATCGCTACTTGGTCAGGATCAGCGTCAAGGTGTAGCGCCCGCCGTCCGCCGCCGTGATGCTGCCATCGACGAACACCTTTCCGGCGATGCCAGCGAAGTCCCCTGTGCCGCCGAGCAGCTTACCGCTGGCCGAAAAGCGTGCACTGCCGTCCAGATTAACCAGGAAACTGCCGGCGTAAAAAGCGTATGCCTTGCCTCGGGACTCATCCACGGGATGTTTGAATTCGACATAGATCCGAAACGTGCCTTGCGTCGCGTAAGCGTCCAGTTGCTCGTGAATCGTCGCGGTTAGCCCGTTCCAGCGCCAGTCCTGGCTCTGGAGTGGATCGATCCGCACTTGCTGGATAATCACGTGGCCAGTTGAATCGCCTATCGGCAAATTAAGATTGGCGCCTCCTGTACCGAAGGTGCCGGTCACGATCACCTTACCTTTCGCCGTTTCTTCAGCCAGCGCTGCCGTTTGAGCGCCGATTGAGACAATCGCAAAAACCATCAACAAGCCAAGTTTACGTAACAGTTTCATGTCATTCCCCCTTGTGGGTTGAAAGTAGAACGTGATTCGAGACCGCAGGGCGCGCATGTCTTCGTCCACCTTGGCACGCGAGCCAGGGCCCCTCGCATGGAAGTGCATAATCCCGCGAACACGCTATCGCCATACCACCTGGTACGGCTTACCTAGCCTGTAAGACCTACCCTAACAACCAAGGTCTGCTGGGTGTTGTGAGAAACTGCACATTAGTACTGTGCAATATTCACTCCCGTCCAGTTCCGGAGTACAAATCCACATGTCATCGCTGTAACGCACAGCAGAACATTCTCACGCGCGATGCATTGCGACAAAGCGTGCGCTGAAACTGTACTGAAATGGTCTGTCGAGGCACAGTGGCGGCAACCAACCCAAGCCCTTCCAGGAGGTACATGCCATGAGCCGGTCGGATTTATTTCACAAACTTAACCGCTACATCGAGATCGCGTTGCATTGCGAGCAGACCGGCCAAACCGCACAGGAGGCGCTGGATGAGATCGCCCACACCGGGCAGGTGAACCAGGAGCGCCGCCGGATTCTCACCGCGATGGGCGCGGGGACGATCGTGGGCGCTGCCGGCGCCCTGCCCGGTTCGATGCGCGCGGCACTGGCGGCACCGAACGTGAGCGGCGGCGTGGCGATTGTCGGCGCCGGGCTGGCAGGATTGTCCTGCGGCTACGCGCTGGCGGGCAAGGGTGTGCGCGCGGAACTGTTCGAGGCTTCGAACCGCGCTGGCGGACGCTGCTTTTCGCTTTACAACTATTTCCCCGGGCAGGTGGCAGAGCGCGGCGGCGAGTTCATCGACACCGGTCATGTCACCATGCGCGGCTACGCCAGGACTTTCGGCTTGACCATGGAGACCGTGACCAAAGAGCCGGCCGAAGTGGCCTATTACTTCGCCGGCCGGCACTACAGCGAGGCGCAGGTGGTGGACGAGCTGCGCGCCTTCGTGCCGGCAATGCAGGCGGACATAAAGACGCTGTCGCCGCCGACGGCGGTGTCGCACACCGAGGCGGACCGGGTGCTGGACTACACCACGCTGCAGGATTATCTCGTGTCGCGCGGAGCCGGCCCGCTGATTCGCGCGGTGCTGGACGTGGCCTACACCATCGAATACGGGCTGGAGATTGCACAGCAAAGTTGCATCAATCTGCTGCTGTTCATCCATGCTGACCGGCGCTCGAAGTTCCGGCCGTTCGGGGTATTCAGCGACGAGCGCTTCCATGTGGTCGAGGGCAACGACCGCATCGCGCAGGGGCTGGCCGACAGCCTGCCCGGCCAGATTACCTACGAGCACAAGCTGGTGCGCGCGCGCAAACTTTCCGACGGGCGTGTTGGGCTGACATTCAGCAACCGCGGCAAGACGGTGGAAACCGAACATGACGCCGTGGTGCTGACGCTGCCGTTCTCGGTGC
>CAYODB010000115.1:0-12621 GCA_964402495.1 uncultured Bordetella sp. | reverse complement strand
CATCGGCCCCAACGGCGCAGGCAAGAGCTCGATGCTGAACGTCATCAACGGCGTTTATCAACCGCAGCAGGGCACGGTGCGCTTCAGGGGACAGGCATGGAAGCGCATGGTGCCACACGAAGCGGCGAAGCTCGGTATCGCCCGCACCTTTCAGAACATCGCGCTATTCAAGGGCATGACGGTGCTCGACAACATCATGACCGGCCGCAACCTGAAGATGCACAGCTCGCTGCTGGCCCAGGCGCTTTACTGGGGTTCCAACCAGAAAGAAGAGATCGAGCACCGCGAGAAGGTCGAGCACATCGTCGACTTCCTGCAGATCGAATACATCCGCAAGACGCCGGTCGGACGCCTGCCCTACGGGCTGCAGAAGCGCGTGGAACTGGCGCGCGCACTCGCGGCCGAGCCGGTGCTGCTGCTGCTCGACGAGCCCATGGCGGGCATGAACGTCGAAGAGAAACAGGACATGTGCCGTTTCATCCTCGACGTCAACGACGAATTCGGCACTACCATCGTCCTGATCGAACACGACATGGGCGTGGTGATGGATATCTGCGATCGTGTCGTGGTGCTGGACTACGGCCGCAAGATTGGTGACGGCACCCCGGACGAGATCCGCGCCAACAAGGCGGTGATCGATGCGTATCTGGGAGTTTCACATTGACTACACCCAACGCAAAGGCGCAGAGGGCGCAGAGTTCGCAAAGGAAAAAATGCGTCATGTAGAACCGGGACTCAGCGCGCTGAAGATGGTTCGTCGACGCGGGATGACAAAAACACATAATTTTTCTTCTCGATTTTCTCTGCGTCCTCTGCGTCTTTGCGTTGAGGCGGAAGGTTTAGGTAGATGAGCTTCTTTTTCGAAGTGCTGATCGGCGGATTGCTGGCGGGGGTGATGTACTCGCTGGTGGCGCTCGGCTTCGTACTGATCTACAAGGCGTCGGGCGTGTTCAATTTCGCCCAGGGAGCGATGGTGTTCTTCGCGGCGCTGACTTTCGTCGGCCTGCAGGAGAAATTCGCGCTGCCGTTCTGGGCGGCGTTTGCGCTGGCCCTCGCTGCGATGGTGGTACTGGGCATCCTGACCGAACGCATCGTGCTGCGACCGCTGGTCAACCAGCCGCAGATCACGCTGTTCATGGCCACCATCGGACTGGCATTCTTCATCGAGGGCCTGGCGCAACTGATCTGGGGCACCAACGTGCGCCGGCTGGACCTCGGCATCAAGGACGAGCCGATACCTTTCCTTCTGGAGCGTTTCGACATGGCGATCAGCGGCTTCGACCTGATTGCGGCCGTCGTCGCGGGTGTGCTCGTCACCGTGCTGGCCGTGTTCTTCCAGGTCACGCGTGTCGGCCGCGCCTTGCGCGCCGTCGCGGACGACCACCAGGCCGCACTGGCCGTCGGCATTCCGCTCACGCAGATCTGGGCCATCGTCTGGTCGGTGGCGGGATTCGTCGCGCTGGTCGCGGGCCTGATGTGGGGGGCGCGCAACGGCGTGCAGTTCGCTTTGACTTTCGTCGCCCTCAAGGCCCTGCCCGTGCTGATCATCGGCGGCTTCGAATCCGTCACGGGCGCAATCGTCGGCGGTCTGATCATCGGTGCGTCGGAAAAACTGGCCGAGGTGTATATCGGGCCGCACATCGGCGGCGGCATCGAAGGCTGGTTCGCCTACGTCATGGCCCTTCTCTTCCTCCTGGTCCGCCCCGAGGGCCTGTTCGGCGAACGAAGAATAGATCGGGTTTGAAGATGTTTTCCCTCGCCCCTCATCCCTCGCCCCTCGCCCCTCATGTTCTATAGGGAAGCAGGACAATTCAAAACCTCCTACGCTGCGGATCAGGCGCTGCTGCCGATCCGCCAGGACCGCTACGGGATGTTCATCCTCCTGGCGATCGCGTTCGTCGGCCTGCCGCTATTAGCCAGCGACTACTGGCTGACCGCCATCCTCATTCCCTTCCTGGTGTTTTCGCTGGCGGCGCTGGGGCTGAACATCCTGACCGGCTACGCCGGCCAGCTTTCCCTGGGCACCGCCGCTTTCATGGCGGTCGGCGCGGTGGCGACGTACAACTTCGAGTTGCGCGTGCCGGGAATGCCGGTTCTGATCAGCTTCATCCTCGGCGGCCTTTCGGCCGCGGCGGTCGGTGTCCTGTTCGGATTGCCCAGCCTGCGCATCAAGGGCTTTTATCTGGCTGTTGCGACGCTGGCTGCGCAGTTTTTTATCCCCTGGTTGATCACCAAGGTGGGCTGGTTCTCGAATTACAGTGCATCCGGCGTCATTACCGCGCAACCTATTGAGATACTCGGAATGCCGTTCGATACGCCGATGCGCAAGTACCTGCTGGTACTGGCGATCGTCGTCGTGCTCGCCCTGCTGGCAAAGAACCTGGTGCGCAGCCGCATCGGCCGCGCCTGGATGGCGGTGCGGGACATGGACGTGGCCGCGGAAGTGATCGGCATCCGCATCCTGCGCACCAAACTCACGGCCTTTGCGGTCAGCTCTTTCTATTGCGGCGTAGCCGGGGCGTTATACGCCTACGCTTACCTCGGCAGCGTGGAACCCGACGGCTTCAACCTGGACCTGTCGTTCCGCATCCTGTTCATGGTCATCGTCGGCGGGGTGGGCAGCATCATGGGTTCCTTCCTCGGCGCGGCCTTCATCACCCTGATGCCGATTTTCCTGGAGGTTGCCTTGACTGAGGCCAATACCGCGTTCAACCTGAACCTGGGCCCGGGCGTTACTTCCATGTCGCAACTGCTGGTATTCGGCGGACTGATCATTTTCTTCCTGATCGTCGAGCCGCACGGACTGGCGCGACTGTGGCAGATTGCAAAAGAAAAACTGCGGTTATGGCCGTTTCCCCACTGACATTCCCCACTGGAACGCAGCACAACAAGCACCGGAGGAGTACATGAAGACCTGGATAAAAACATTGACCGTACTGCTCGCCCTGACCGGCGGCCTTGCGGTCGTTCAGCCCGTCGCGGCACAGCAGGCGGGCACGCAGTTCATGGGTATCCTGGGATACCGCGTTGGACCGTACGGAGCCAACGGGGCTGCCTTTTTCACCGGCATGATCGACTACCTCAACCTGGTGAACGAAAAGGACGGCGGCATCAACGGCGTCAAACTGTCCTGGGAGGAATGCGAGACCGAATACAACAACGCCAAAGGCGTCGAGTGCTATGAGCGCCTGAAAACCCGCACCACGACCGGGCCGACCGCCATCCATCCGATGTCCACCGGCATCACTTACGGGCTGATAGACAAGGCCCCGGTCGACAAGATTCCGCTGATCACGCTGGGTTACGGCCGCACCGACGCCACCGACGGCCGCGTGTTTCCCTGGGTATTTCCGATCCTCTCGAATTATTGGGACGGCGCCACCGGCATCGTGAAATTCATCGGCGACCAGGAAAAAGGCTCGCTCAAGGGCAAGAAGATCGTCCTGCTGTATCACGATTCCGCGTACGGCAAGGAGCCGCAGCCGGTGCTGGAAGCCGAAGCCACCAAGCTCGGCTTCGAACTCAAGATGATTCCGGTGCCACATCCCGGCAACGAGCAGCAGTCGCAGTGGCTGCAAATCCGCCAGTACAAACCGGACTGGGTGATCCTCTGGGGCTGGGGCGTTATGAGCGCGACAGCGCTGTCCACCGCCCAGAAAGTCGGCTATCCCCGCGACAAGATGGTGGGCATCTGGTGGGCTGGCTCCGAAATCGATACCCAGGCCGCTGGGCCGGCCGCAGAAGGCTACTACGCGGCAAGCCTGAACCTTGCAGGCAAGGACTTCCAGGTAGTCCGCGACGTCGAGAAGTTCGTCTATGCCAAGGGCAAGGGCGGCGACCCGAAACTGGTCGGCACCGTACTGTGGAATCGCGGTCTGGCGGCCGCCATGATCACGGTCGAGGCCGTGCGGACTGCGCAAGGCAAGTACGGCAAGAAGCCGGTCACGGGCGAACAGACGAGGTGGGGCATCGAGAACCTCAACATCGATCAGAAGCGCCTCGACCAGCTCGGCTTCGGCAGCATGGTGCCGCCGCTGAAGCTGTCGTGCGCGGATCACAGCGGCAGCGGCCTGGTGCGCTTCCAGAAATGGGAAGGCGCGAAATGGAATGCGGCTTCCGACTGGATGAGCGGCGACCGGGCGCTGATTCGCAAGATGGTCGAGGAATCGGCCGGCAAGTATGCGAAGGAAAAGAACATCACGCCCGGTTGCATGAAAGGATAAGGCTTCGCGGGGGCGAGGGACGAGGAATGAGGGGGTAATGCATTCAAGCTTTTCCCTCGACCCTCGTCCCTCACCCCTCGCCCCTTTTAACTGACACCACGACCAGATCACATATCACCGCAATGTCCGCAACTCCCGCACCCCTCCTCACCGTCAACAACATCGAGGTCATCTACGACCACGTGATCCTGGTGCTCAAGGGCGTTTCGCTGCAGGTGCAGGAAGGCTCGATCGTTGCGCTGCTCGGTGCCAATGGCGCGGGCAAGACGACGACGCTCAAGGCAATTTCGAACCTGCTGGCTTCGGAGCGTGGCGACGTGACCAAGGGATCGGTCGAATTTCGCGGCAAGCGTGTCGACAAGGCCACGCCCTGGGAACTGGTGAAGCTCGGCGTGGTGCAGGTAATGGAAGGCCGACATTGCTTCCAGCATCTGACCGTGGAAGAAAACCTCCTGACCGGCGCTTTCACCCGCAGCGCCAGCCGCGCGGCGATTCGACAGGACCTGGAAATGGTCTATCAGTATTTCCCGCGCCTCAAGGAAAGGCGCAAGAGCCAGTCGGGTTACACCTCCGGCGGGGAACAGCAGATGACGGCCATCGGGCGCGCGTTGATGGCGCGGCCGACCATGATTCTCCTGGACGAGCCTTCCATGGGACTCGCGCCGCAGATCGTCGAGGAAATATTCGAGATCGTGCGCGGCCTCAATGAAAAGGAGAAAGTAAGTTTCCTGCTGGCCGAACAGAACACCAACGTCGCGTTGCGGCACGCGGACTACGGCTACATCCTCGAGAACGGCCGGGTCGTCATGGACGGCCCGGCCGCGGACCTCGCCAGCAACGAAGACGTGAAGGAGTTCTACCTGGGGCTCTCGACCGCGGGCCGCAAGAGCTTCCGCGATTCCAAGCACTATCGCCGCCGCAAGAGATGGCTGGCTTAGCTGCAGGGGAGAGGGGCGAGGGACGAGGGGCGAGCAAGAGCCTTCGGACTCAAGATTCTGTTTTCCCTCGATCCTCGTCCCTCACCCCTCGTCCCTGAATCATGGATTTCTACGACGACCTCGAAACCCGTAAACCCGACGAGCGCGAACGCGAGCAGTTCGCGGCGGTGTCGATGCAGGTTGCGCACGCCAAAGCCAACGCACCCTACTTTGCGGCACTGCTGAAGGACATCGATCCGAAGGATATTCGCGACCGCAAATCCCTTGCGGCCCTGCCGGTCACGCGCAAGTCCGACCTGATCGGCCTGCAGAAGCAGACGCCACCATTCGCCGGCATGACAGCCGTGCCGAACGGCGCGTTGGGACGCATCTTTTCCTCGCCGGGTCCGATTTACGATCCGCAAGGGCCGCGGGGCGATTTCTGGCGCATGGGCCGTGCGCTGTTCGCCGCGGGATTCCGCCACGGCGACGTCGTGCACAACACCTTCTCCTACCACTTCACGCCGGCGGGTTTCATGATGGATCTTGGCGCACAGGCCATCGGTTGCGCGGTGTTTCCTGCCGGCATTGGCCAGACCGAATTGCAGGTTGCAGCCATCGCCGACCTCAAGCCCAACGCCTACGCCGGTACGCCCTCGTTCCTGAAGATCATCCTGGAAAAAGCGGATGAACTGAACTTCGACGCATCCAGCCTGAAGAAGGCCATGGTTTCCGGCGAGGCTCTGCTGCCGCCGGTGCGCGACTGGCTGAAGGCGCGTGGCATCGAAGTTCGACAAAGCTACGGCACCGCAGATCTTGGTCTCGTGGCTTATGAAACGATACCAACGGCGGGACTGATCGTCGACGAAGGCGTGATCGTGGAGATTGTCCGCCCCGGAACCGGAGATCCGCTTACCGATGGTCAGGTCGGCGAGGTTGTCGTCACCCTGCTGTCCGTCGAGTATCCGCTCATCCGCTTCGCCACCGGCGACCTTTCCGCCGTCGCGGCCGGCGCCAGCGCGTGCGGCCGGACCAACATGCGCATCAAGGGCTGGATGGGCCGCGCCGACCAGACTACGAAAGTGAAGGGAATGTTCGTTCACCCTTCGCAGGTGGACCAGGCGGTCAGGCGACACCCGGAAATCCTCAAGGCGCGGCTTGTGGTGAACCACGATGCCGGCAGGAATGACGTCATGACCCTGCGTTGCGAATCGAAGACCCGAAGCGACGATCTGTCGCGGACGATTTCGGATACCCTGCGCGAAGTATGCAAGCTTCGCGGAGAAGTCGAGTTCGTCGATGCCGGCTCCCTGCCGAACGACGGCAAGGTCATAGAAGACCTGAGAAAATATGATTGATGCGCAATGCTGGGCATTGCGCTGGTGAATGCGTGAAGGGTGAATGTGTGAAGGGGATAGAACCACATCTTTAGAGCACTGCACCCTTCACTCCTTCACGCATTCACCCTTCACGCCTTTACACCCTCTGAGCGAAGCAAAATGACCCATCCCATCAGCAAATACCCCGTTCCGAAACTCGAAGACCTGCCGGAAGACATCCGCACGAAATTGCTCGAGGTGCAGCAGAAGGCCGGGTTCATCCCGAACGTGTTCATCACGCTCGCGCACCGGCCGGACGAGTTCCGCGCCTTCTTCGCCTATCACGACGCGCTGATGCTGAAGCAGTCCGGCCTGTCGAAAGCCGAGAAGGAAATGATCGTGGTGGCGACCAGCGGCTTGAACCAATGCCCCTACTGCGTGATCGCCCACGGCGCGATCCTGCGCATTTACGCCAGGAATCCGCAGATCGCCGACCAGGTCGCCATTCACCACGGCAAGTCCGACCTCACGCTACGGCAGAAGGCCATGCTCGATTTCGCCTGCAAGCTGGCACGCACACCCGAAGCCATGAACGACGCCGATCACGCGACATTGCTCGGCCACGGATTCAGCGACGAGGATATCTGGGACATCGGTGGCATCACCGCTTTTTTTGCCCTGTCCAACCGTATGGCGCATCTCATCGACATGCGCGCGAACGATGAGTTCTACCTTCTCGGCCGGGTCCCTCCCGCGCCAAAATGACGCACTGCAGCGCAGCGCCCGGCGGGGCGTGCAGCATGACTGCAGTGCTATAATTTTTATTATCGCCGGCCTGGGTGTCACGAACGCCGCAACGCCGCGAGACCAACCTTACCAAGGGTAGAAACCATGGCAGCACTTCCGGATGACGATCCGCAGGAAACAAACGAGTGGCTGGATGCCCTCGACGGCGTGCTGCAGCACGAAGGTCCCGAACGCGCCCATTACATCCTCGAACAACTGATCGAGAAGGCACGCCGTTCCGGCGCCTACCTGCCTTACAGCGCCAACACGGCGTACATCAACACCATCCCGCCCGGCCAGGAGGAACGCTCCCCGGGAGATCACGAGCTGGAGCATCGCATCCGCTCCTACGTGCGCTGGAACGCCGCCGCCATGGTATTGCGCGCCAACAAACAATCTTCCGAACTGGGCGGACACATCGCCAGCTTTGCCTCCGCCGCCACGCTGTATGACGTCGGCTTCAACCACTTCTGGCATGCGCCCTCCGACAAGCACGGCGGCGACCTGATTTTCGTCCAGGGCCATTCGGCGCCAGGCGTTTACGCGCGCGCGTTCATGCTGGGACGGCTGAAGAAGGAGCAGATGGACAACTTCCGCCAGGAAGTGGACGGCAAGGGGCTCTCCTCCTATCCGCATCCCTGGCTGATGCCGGACTTCTGGCAGTTCCCCACGGTATCCATGGGGCTTGGGCCGATCATGGCCATCTACCAGGCGCGCTTCATGAAATACCTGCAGGACCGCGGCATCGCCAACACCGAAGGCCGCAAGGTCTGGTGTTTTATCGGGGACGGCGAGATCGATGAACCGGAATCGATGGGCGCGATCGGCGTGGCCTCGAGGGAGAAACTCGACAATCTGATCTTCGTGGTGAACTGCAACCTGCAACGCCTGGACGGCCCGGTGCGCGGCAACGGCAAGATCATCCAGGAACTGGAATCCGATTTCCGCGGCGCTGGATGGAACGTGATCAAGGTGATCTGGGGGTCCTACTGGGATCCTCTGCTGGCGCGAGACCGCAGCGGCCTGCTGGCACGCCGCATGGAAGAGGCGGTGGACGGCGAGTACCAGACTTTCAAGTCCAAGGACGGCGCCTACGTACGCAAGCATTTCTTTGGCAAATATCCGGAGCTGCTGGAAATGGTCGCCAACATGTCGGACGACGACATCTGGCGCCTGAACCGCGGCGGCCACGATCCGCACAAGCTTTACGCTGCATACGCCTCCGCCGTGAAGACGCAGGGGCAGCCAACCGTGATCCTGGCCAAGACCATCAAGGGTTACGGCATGGGTGAAGCCGGGGAAGCGCAGAACATCACGCACCAGCAGAAGAAAATGGGCACCACGTCGCTGAAAGCTTTCCGCGACCGCTTCGACCTGCCGGTGCCTGATGACAAACTGGAGGAAATCCCTTACCTCACGTTCGAGGAAGGCTCGCCCGAACTCGCGTACATGCGCAAGCGCCGCGAAGAACTCGGCGGCTACCTGCCGCAGCGCCGCCAGAAAGGCGACACGCTGGAGATTCCGGCGCTCGGTGCGTTCGAGCCGCTGCTGAAAAGCACCGAGGAACGCGAATCGTCCACCACCATGGCGTTCGTGCGCATTCTCAACATCCTTGTAAAGGACAAGAACGTCGGCAAGCGCGTCGTGCCGATCGTGCCCGACGAATCGCGCACTTTCGGCATGGAAGGCATGTTCCGCCAGCTCGGCATCTGGTCTTCAGTCGGGCAGCTCTACACGCCGCAGGACGCCGACCAGCTCATGTTCTATAAGGAGGACAAGAACGGCCAGATCCTGCAGGAAGGCATCAACGAGCCGGGTGCCATGTCTTCGTGGATCGCCGCAGCAACGTCGTACTCGACGCATGGCGTCTCGATGATCCCGTTCTACATCTACTACTCGATGTTCGGTTTCCAGCGCGTCGGCGACCTGGCCTGGGCGGCCGGCGACCAGCGCGCACGCGGGTTCATGCTCGGCGGCACTTCGGGACGCACCACGTTGAATGGCGAAGGCCTGCAGCACGAGGACGGCCACAGCCACATCCTGGCCTCGACCATCCCGAACTGCATTTCCTACGATCCGACCTTCGCCTACGAAGTCGCGGTGATCATCCAGGACGGCTTGCGCCGCATGTTCACGAACCAGGAAGACGTCTTCTACTACATCACCCTGCTCAACGAAAACTATTCCCACCCGGCCATCCCGAAGGGCGCGGAAAAAGGCATCCTCAAAGGGCTGTACCGGATTTCCGAGGGCAAGGGCAAGAAGGACGCGCCGCGCGTGCAGTTGCTGGGCAGCGGCTCGATCCTGCGCGAAGTCATCGCCGCGCAAGGCCTGCTGGAAAAGGATTTCGGCGTGGCGGCCGACGTATGGAGCGCCACCAGCTTCAACGAACTGCGTCGCGAGGGCCTGGACGCTCAACGCTGGAACCTTTTGCATCCGGAAGACAAGCCGCGCGAATCCTACGCAGGCCAATGCCTCAACCACGCCCCCGGTCCGGTGGTCGCGGCAACCGACTACATGAAGCTTTTCGCCGACCAGATCCGGCCGTTCCTCGACAAGACCTACGTGGTGCTCGGCACGGACGGCTACGGCCGTTCCGACTATCGGCGGCAGTTGCGCAAATTCTTCGAGGTGGACCGCTACTACGTGACGGTCGCCGCGCTCAAGGCGCTCGCCCAGGATGGCAAGGTGCCGGCTTCCATGGTCACCAGCGCAATCAAGAAATACGGCATCGATCCGGCGAAGCCGAATCCCGTGACGGTATGAGATTCAGTGAAGGCGTGAAGGGTGAATGTGTGAAGGGTAAGAACGTGAATGCGTTCCAGTGTTCCACCGGCGTCGCCTTCCAAGGGGTATGTTTTTACCCTTCACCCTTCACGCCTTCACTCATTCACGCTTGATGCGTTCACGACACCCCTGACCTATCATCCACAAATAGCGAACCACGAATCACACATGGGCAGCCTCAGAGACGTTCTCGTTCCAGATATCGGCGACTTCAAGAATATTCCGGTGATAGAAGTGCTGGTGAAGCCGGGCGACTCGGTCAAGGCGGAAGACGCGCTGATCTCGCTCGAATCCGACAAGGCCACGATGGAAGTGCCGGCGCCCTTCGCCGGTGTGGTCAAGGAAATGAAGGTCAAGCTGGGCGACAAGGTCTCCCAGGGCACTGCGATCCTGAGCCTGGAAATAGGCGAAGGCGCTGCCGCGCCGGCTGCCGAATCGCCAAACGCCGCCGCACCTGCGCCTGCTGCTCCGGCGCCAGCCGCGAAGGTAACCGAATCAAAACCGGCGGCACCCGCTCCCGCCGCCGCGCCCGCACCGGCTGCTGCACCGGTCAATGAAGAGAGCTTTTCGCGTGCGCATGCCAGTCCTTCGGTGCGCCGTTTCGCGCGTGAGTTGGGCGTGGACCTGGGCCGCGTCAAGGGCAGCGGACCGAAGGGCCGCATCCTCAAGGATGACATCGCCGGTTTCGTGAAATCGGCGCTTGCGCAGCCCACCGGCGGCGGTGGCGCCGGATTCGCGCCCGGCCTGCCGGCCTGGCCCCAGGTCGACTTCGCGAAATTCGGCCCGGTCGAGAACCAGCCGATGTCGCGCATCAAGAAAATCTCCGGCCCGTTCCTGCACCGCAACTGGTTGTCGATCCCGCACGTCACCCAGAACGACGAAGCCGACATCACCGAACTCGAAGCCTTTCGCAAGGGCATGGCCGACGAGGCGCAGAAGCAGGGCGTCAAGCTCACGCCGCTGGCACTGATCATGAAAGCCGTGGTGGCCGCGCTCAAGCATCATCCCGAGTTCAATGCCTCCCTTGCGCCATCGGGCGATGCACTGGTCCTCAAGCGCTACTACCACATCGGCGTTGCCGTCGATACGCCGGGCGGGCTGGTGGTGCCGGTGATCCGCGACGTCGACCAGAAGGGCGTGTTGCAACTGGCGAAGGAACTCGCCGAAGCCGGCGCCAAAGCGCGCGACGGCAAGCTCGGCCCGGCGGACATGCAGGGTGGCACGTTCTCGATTTCCAGCCTGGGCGGCATCGGCGGCACGCATTTCACGCCGATCATCAACGCACCCGAAGTGGCGATCCTCGGCGTCTCGAAGTCGGCCATGAAACCGGTGTGGAAAGACGGCCAGTTCGTGCCGCGCCTGATCCTGCCGCTGTCACTTTCGTACGATCACCGCGCTGTCGACGGCGCACAGGGCGCGCGCTTTATCACCGCCTTGTCGGCTACCCTTTCGGATATCCGCCGCGTTCTTCTGTGAACGGTGGATGGAAAAAAGTGACCGGTAAACAGTGAACAGTGAACGGCAAGAAATGAATGCCACAGGTAGCGAAGCGACGCGGCCGGGACTCGGCCGTTTGCTGGTTACCGTTCACCGTTGCCTGTTCACCATTCACTGTTTACCGTTCACCGTTCACCGTTCCCTGTTCGCCGGCATTTGAGTTCCTCAGCGCCAATCGGCATCCTCGGCGGCACGTTCAATCCGGTCCATGTCGCGCACCTGCGCCTCGCCCAGGAACTGGCCCAGGAACTGGGCCTCGGCAGGGTTCGTTTCATTCCGACCGGAACCCCGCCACACCGCGACGCTCCAAGGGTTGACGGCCGACACCGGCTGGAGATGGTGCGCCTGGCCATCGCCGCCAATCCGCTGTTCGAGGTCGACGACCGGGAAATCCGCCGCCAGGGCATCTGCTATACCTTCGACACGCTTACGGAATTGCGCGCCCAGTTCGGCGGCCTTCCGCTGTGCCTGCTCATGGGGGCGGACGCGTTTTCGGCGCTGACCACCTGGCACCGGTGGGCGGAACTGTTCGATCTCGCGCACGTGGTCATCGCCCACCGCCCCGGCTATCCGCTGGAGGAAATGCGGGCTTCCCTGCCTGCGCCGCTGCGTCAGGTTTACCTGCGGCGCCAGGCGCCCGATTCGGGGGCATTGCGAATCAGTGCTGCCGGCTCCATCTTGATACGGGAGATCACCGCGCTGGACATATCGGCAACGGGGATCCGCGAACAACTGGCCCGGGGCGCCAGCCCCCGGTATCTGGTGCCCGACCCGGTTCTCGACTACATTGATCGCAATTATCTTTACAAGGAAAAAGATGCAGGTTGACGCCATAAAGGATGCCGCCATAGAGGCGCTCGAGGACATCAAGGCAAGGGATATCACGGTCCTTGATGTCAGGAAAATGACCTCCCTGTTCGATTACATGATCGTTGCCAGCGCCGAATCCACACGGCAGACCAAGGCGCTCGCGAACAACGTGCAGGACAAGCTGAAGGAAATCGGCGCCCGGGTGCATGGCGTGGAGGGGGAGCAGTCGGGAGAATGGGTCCTGGTCGACCTTGGCGATATCATCGTGCACGTCATGCAGCC
>CAYODB010000114.1:0-12659 GCA_964402495.1 uncultured Bordetella sp. | reverse complement strand
ATATGGCAAAGCGGCCACAAGCCTTCGTTCGAGAAGCCGAAATAGTAGCCGTTCTCCTCGGCTTCGCTCAGCCATACCCGGCGGATCCGGTAACGCTCTTTGCCGGGCGGCACGGAAACGTGATCATGCTTGTCCACCACATCGCGGTCCGCCGTGCCGCTGCCATGCGCGATCCAGGTTCCGGAGCAGGCGAGCATGACCGGCTCCAGCGCCGTGATCAGGCCGCTTGCGGGACGTTGCACTTCGATGGGTTTACCCTCCCTGCGCATGTGGATGTAAGGTTCGCGGTTGGAGACGATCAGGAATTCGTCTCCACGCAGGTCTTCTCGCAGGATGGTGCGCAGCGCTTCCGGATTCCAGCTCATCTGGCTTTCATCGCGCACCCGCTTGTCGCGTTCGAGATCGTGGATCAGCGCCTGCAGGTCGCGCGCCACCGGGCGCAGCTCGGCCGGGCCCGCATTGGGCTTTGCCAGCCATTCGCCGGACAGCATGATGCGCATGCCGCGCACCCATCCCCACCAACTGATCTGCGCGATTGCCACGGTGACGATCGAAATCACCAGACCGAGCCCTGCAAACAGATAGAACACGTAGCGGCGGGTATCGGCGCTGCGATGCTCGATGAAGCCCATGTCGTGGAGTAAAACCAGGCGGCCGAGGGACTCACCGCCCGGCCCGAGCACCGGCGAGACGGAGGCGTGCAGCGAGCCTTGCGGCAGCCGCAGGACACTGCCGGAACCCGGGGACACTTCTTCCACTGTCCGGCAGGTCACACTGCCCGGGAACGTGAAAGTCTTGTAGGACAGCTCGTTTCGAGGATTGCAGAAGCCGATCGCCAGCAGGCGTTCGTCCAGGACCATGTGCTCGAACAGTCCGACGATGCGCTTGCCCTGGCCGGTCGGAATCAGATCGCGCAGCGATTCATCCACGGCCTTCGCCACCACCACGGTGCGCGTGTCCAGATCGCGCACGAACCAGCGCAAGGTCAGTTTGTCGGCAACCACCGTTACGCCATAGGCGACTGCAGCGAGGACCAGCAAGAGGGGCAGAACGAAGCGCAGCGAGAGTCTCATCGAGGGTACCGGCGTCGCGTGCTGCAGACGCTTATGGGAAGACGGGTTCAAGTATAAGCGCATGAGGGACCGCGTGAATACCCGGCAAGTTCCGCATCAGCAGCAGGCCGTCATCAAAGTTGGTGTATGCATAGTCCGGGATGGTGGCAGCGACATGCCGGTGTTCGGCACCCGACTCCGGTCCTTGGAACGAGGGTTCCGCGCTTCGCGGACTTTGCTGAATCCGCCGATGCGCTTGCGCTGATTCCACGTTTGGGGGCCTGCTGAAGCTGTAGTAACATCGCGGCCTTTTGCTCACTCCTTCCCGCTGCATATGCCATCCATTCAGATAGACGAGGACGAAGGCGTCCGCTACCTCCAGTTCGGCGCGCACTGGATCCAGGGCGCGATGCGCATCAACCGTCCCTGGGCGCTGGAGCTCGAATACTCCAGGGACATGATGTTTGCGCTGCTCCTGCGTGGCGGCGGGTGGCCGCGCAGCATCCTGCAGATCGGGCTTGGTGCGGGATCGATCGCGAAGTTCCTTTTTCGCTACCGGCCCAAGGCCAGGATAGAGGTGGTGGAAATCGATCCCGAAGTGATCATGACGGCATGGCAGTACTTCAAGCTGCCCGAAGAATCCCGCCGGTTCCGGATCGAGATCGGCGACGGTTACCGGTATGTGGCGGACTGCCGGAAGCGCTTCGACCTGATCCTGCTCGATGGCTTCGATGCGAAGGCCGAGGCGGGACGGATGGATTCGCCAGCGTTCTACCGCTACTGCCGGGCGCGACTTGCGCCGAACGGCATTCTGGTCGCCAATCTGATCGGCAAGCGGCGGCGCCCGGTCGAGAGCATCGAGCGCATCCGCAAGGTCTTCGGCGGTCGTGTGCTCGCACTGCCGCCGAACGAGGCGAACACCATTGCGATCGCGCCGTTGGGTTCTGTAGTCCGGGTGGGTCTGGATGGGTTGCAGCCACGCGCCCAAAAGCTCAAGGTCGATACGGGCCTCGACCTGATGCCGACCCTCACGCGATTGCTCCAGACGCGGGCGGCGTCACAGGCTAGCTGACCCAGGGTGGCGCCGGACCCGCTGCGGTACGGGCTTTACCGCCGTCGGGGCGTTCGATAATTGGCGGGACTGTGGAATTGGTGGGACTTTGGCTGGGTAGTCCAGTGTGTCAGTGTCGAAAAAAGCCGTTTGAGGTCGCAATTGCAAGCATCCACTCAAACCGCTCTTCACCGTAATGCGCGCAGTAGCTCGACCTTGCCCGGGAAATCTCAGCGGGCAATTCATCACACCGCTCGCAATCGGCGCGAGGGCGGCCCTTCTTGTAGGCCTTACGGCCCATGGTGACGATCCTGGAGTCACCAACAGCGTAAAACCCGGCGCAGGCACAATCGGCACCAATGCCAAAACCATGCATGAAGGTCCCGATCGCAAGCGATTGAACCGTCCCTGATGGATGGGCACTCTTTGAGGATTGACTCAGATGCGAACCGAACAAGCATTGACAGGAGCGAAGGGGCAGGTGCTCGATGTGTCGTCCTGGGTCCTGGCGACTCAGCGGCTCGGCGCGGCCATTCTCGGATGCACTATCATCGGTTGTCAGGGTTCATCGTCCGGCGAGCCTGGCCAGTCAGGTCAGGCCGGCCCGGCGCCTGCCGTGGCATATGTTTGCGCCAACGATTTCGATCTGCAGAATTCCGGCCCCACCGCGCTTACCGTGCAGTTTGCAGTGGCCGGCACTTCGGAGCGGGGCGAGCTACTCCTTCCGGCGCGGTCTGCCGTGAACACCCCAAGCACAACCCGCCTGACCACGCTGTCGCCGGGAGCATTGCAGGTCTCGTATTCCAACGCGGCGATCTCGCCAGTCGCCAACAAAAGCGATGCCTGCCCACAGAGTCCCCGGCAGGAACCTCAGGCCTCCTCGGGGGAGTGGGCCGCTCCGATTGATTGGCCGGTGGTAGCGGCGCATCTTCACCAGCTTCCGTCTGGCCAGGTGCTCTCCTGGGGGCGGATCGGGGACCCCTGGATCTGGGATCCGGCGACCGGTGTGTTCACGGCGATTCCCGTCCCGACCAACGTGTTCTGTAGCGGACACACATTCCTGCCCGACGGTCGCCTCCTCGTCGCCGGCGGGCACATCACCGATCACCATGGGCTGCCGGACGCAAACCTTTTCGATGCGGCAACTCGGACGTGGACCGCAGTGGCACCGATGGGCAAGGGACGTTGGTACCCCACCACCACCACATTGGCTAACGGCGAGGTTGTTGCCGTGGCCGGGGGTGATCAAAACGGCATCGAAGCCACCATTCCCGAGGTGTGGAATGGCAGCGCTTGGCGCGCGCTCTCCGGTATCAATCGGGCGTTTGGGGATTATCCCCGCCTGTTCGTCGCCCCGAACGGGTTGGTGTTTTTAGCCGGGCAACTCTCTGAGTCCTTCTACCTCGATACCTCAGGCTCCGGTTCATTGACGCCGGTCGCGACGGCAAATTATGGCCAACGTGAGTACGGGACTGCTGCGATGTATCGACCGGGCAAAGTGTTGATCGTGGGCGGGAGCGATCCGGCCTCGGGCCCCCCCACAAGTACGGCCGAGGTGATCGATCTCAGCCAGGCCGTTCCGGCGTGGCAATACACTGGGTCGATGGCGCAGGCGCGACGCCAACTCAATGCGACGCTTTTGCCGGACGGCCGCGTACTCGCCACAGGCGGAACCAGCAGTCCCGGATTCACTGATCCAGCCGGAGGCGTACGCGCCGCGGAGGTATGGGATCCCGACAGCGGAAACTGGACCACCTGGGCCAGCAATCGGGTGACGCGGGTATATCACTCGGCCACGCTCCTGTTGCCCGACGCGCGGATTCTGCACGCAGGCAGCGGGGATGATGGTGGCACCCTTCCCCGGGAGCTGAACGTCGAGATCTTCTCGCCCCCTTATCTCTTTCGTGGCGCCAGGCCTTCGATCACCAGTGCGCCCGGCTTGGTCGGCTACGGCCAGCAGTTTTTCGTGGCGACTCCTGATGCTGGACAGGTCGTTCGGGCCACCCTCGTCCGGCCATCTTCGGTCACCCACGGTTTCGACCAGAACCAGCGGTTCGTCGAGCTTTCGCTGGTGAGGGTCGCCGGTGGGCTCGAACTCGCGGCCCCGGCAAACGGAAATCTTGCGCCTCCGGGAGATTACATGCTGTTCATCATGAACAACGCGGGGGTTCCTTCCGTCTCCCGGATCGTGCGATTGAGCCGTCCAGGTTAGCTCCTGCAGCCCGCCTCAATATTGTTCGTTTAGTCAGTACCAAGCCACGCCTTGCGGGAGCGGGAGAGGCGCGCGTCGTCCACGATACTGAGCGTCCATGCATCCGGCCTGGCCGCGGCAAGTGTCAAAGGCATGACGTGCAGCTCGTCCCGCCGGAAAACATGCAGCGGCACGGTTTCTCCGGGCCGATAGCGCTTGAGATGAGCATCGATATTGTCGGACGACACGCGCAGCCCGTCGATGGCGATGACGATGTCGCCCGCCGCGAGGCCCGCCTGCTGTGCCGCCCCACCGTCGAAGACCTGGTTGATCTTCAGGTCTCCGCCATCGCTGCCTGAGCGCACGCCCAGGCTCACGCCACGCTGCGCCAGTTTTTCCTTTTTCGATTTCGGGTCGCGCCTGTCGGCGCCGGAACGGGCAGGGCGCTGCTGCATGTCCACGCCGACGGTGGCGAGCAGTTTTTCCAGTGGCAGGTCGGCGGTGGAGCGCACGGCCTTGTCGAAGAAGTTTTTCAGCTTCAGGCCGGTCGCCTGTTCGGCCGCCTGCTCGATGCCATCCTCGGGCACGCCAATTCCCCGGGCGCCGTATTGCTTCCAGAGCGCGCGCATTACGTGATCGAGCGATCGGCGATTGTTCGTTTGCGCGCGGATCAGCAGGTCGAGCGAGAGGCCGATCAGGCTGCCTTTGAGGTAATAGCTGACCCCGGCGTTGGGCGTGTTCTCGTCGCCCCGGTAGTACTTGATCCAGGCGTCGAAGCTGGACTCGGCCACGGTCTGCTTCCTGCCGCCGGCGACGCGCAGCAGGGTGGTGATATTGCGGCCCAGCGTTTCCAGGTAGGTGTTGCCAGGGATCAATCCGGCGCGGACCAGCAGCAGGTCGTCGTAATACGAGGTCAGGCCCTCGAAGGCCCACAGTAAAGTGGTGTAGTTCTCCTGGTTCAGATCGTAAGGCGTGAATGCGGCGGGCCTGATGCGTTTCACGTTCCAGGCGTGGAAGTATTCGTGGCTCGCGAGCCCGAGGAAAGTGCGGTAGCCGCTGGTGGCCTTGCCCATGCCTTCCTGCGGCAAGTCATTGCGCGAGCAGATCAGCGCAGTGGAGGCGCGATGCTCCAGCCCGCCGTAGCCGTCACCAATCGCAGTGATCAGGAAGACGTAGCGGTCCATCGGCGCCGTGCCACCGAAGAATTCAATCTGGGTTTCACACAGGGTCTTCAGGTCCTTCGCCAGCCGCCGCATGTCGGTGCGGTGCCGGCCGGTGATGGCGATGTCGTGCTGGACCCCGGCTGCCTTGAAAGTCGCGAGCTCGAAGCTGCCCATCTCGACCGGATGGTCGATCAGCTCGTCGTAGGTTGCGGCCTCATAGGTGCCGAACAGATACGGGCTGGCGCCTTTGCGCCGCATCGAAGTCGCCACGCCCCAGTTTCGGTACCTCGTACCTTTCGGCGGCAGGATCTCGACCTCGACCGGTTCGTCTTCGCAGCCCTCGACCTTCAGGAACATGGAAGTCCCATTGAAGAAGGCATGCGTCGTATCCAGGTGCGCGCCGCGTACGGACAGGTCCCACGCATAGACTTCCATCGTCACCGTGACCGGGCCGTCGTGCGGCGCGACCTGCCAGGTATTCTTGTCCAGCTTCACGATAGGCAGTTGCTTGCGACCAGCCTGCGCGCGGATGCGGACGACGTGCTTGGCGAATTCGCGGATCATATAGCTGCCCGGAATCCAGGCAGGGAGGGAAAACTTCTGTCCCCAGGGATCGGGGTTATTCACGGTGCAGCGGACTTCGAACAGGTGGGCTTCGGGGTTGCTGGGGAGAATGGAGTAGTGGATCAGCGGGTTCTTCATTATTTTTTAGAGCCTTAGGAACAAGGTTGTTACGTGTTTATGACCGCGGCGGCGCGAATAGTCAAGAACCCCGATGTGAACAGACGGCGCATGCGCCCAGTTGATTGGCGATCTCCAGTACGAGGTAAAAATGGAAATAACGTGCGGATTGCATTCGAGGGGAGGGGTCCACGTGGACATGCGTTGCATGCGATGATTCCGGTATCCGCTATGCGCACATCTCGCCAAGGGAAGCCGGATAGTCCAGGCCGGATAGTCCAGGAGGATGCATGAAGGGTTTTTCGGGAAAATTTTTTTCTGCCGGGTCAGCGAGCAGCTTCGTATTGACCGTACCCAATGGGGTATGAACCACGGAACGGAAAAACACGGAACGGAAAAAAATGAGCGACGAGGTCGAGATCGCGGTGGGACTGATGTTCGGGCGATGGGAAGAAACGGAATTTGATCGGGCGCGTAAATACGCTCCGCCTGCAGTGCCGATAAAAAAGGCCCGGAACGCAGGGGGGCGTTCCAGGCCGGGGAGGGTGAGTTCACCGAGACCGGTGAACGGGCACCCGCGAACATCCTTCACCTTTCGCGCGGCGGATTCTGTGCGATAGCGAACATAGGCAGGATGATCCGCGGCGGACCAGCACAAGGCATTGATGTAATGAAGTTTCGGAACAAGGTTTAATCAGCGTTTCTTCCATGAAGCCGGACAAATTTAGCGGCGGGCTGGTGTTTTCCACCGACGGTGGCCGGATGTGTCCGGCATGCCGCAATCCGATCGAGCGGTGTTTCTGCAGTCGGAAGAATCCTGGGCTGGTATCGGACGGCGTGATCCGGGTTTCCAGGGAGACCAAGGGTCGCAACGGAAAAAACGTCACCGTTATCCGGGGACTTGTCCTGAATGACGCCGCTTTGAAGCTGCTCGGCAAGGAAATCAAGACCGCGTGCGGATCCGGCGGTACCGTGAAAGACGGCGTGATCGAGTTGCAGGGCGATCACTGCGACCGGGTGATCGAGATCCTCAAGCCGCGGTTCGGGAACGTCAAGCGTGCGGGCGGCTGACAGCAGAGTCCGGGGTCGAGCCGAAGCAGTGTTCGTCCCGGCGCCACCGATGGGGCTGCCGGCACCTCGATGACAAGCGCTCATCGCGGAGAGCAATTGACTATCCAAAACGGCATCGCACATCGGTACTCTCTCCGCGTTCTTTCCTCCGCGTCCTAAAAGGGTACTCCGACGTGCTACGCACGTAGGGTATCTGCGTCCTCCGCGGTGAGAGTTGGGTTCGGACGGACAGTTGCTGTCCGATCAAGTCCCGACTACTACAGATCAGCAAGGAAATCGTGGAGCGGGAACTGACGAAATTCATCGGCGAGATTTCCAACTGGTAGTCCCGACGCTTTCCACGCTGCGTTAGCAGTACCTCCGGTTTACCGCAAGCCTTCGCGTCAATCCATTTCCTGTTTGTCGACAACCTGATCCTATTCGCTGTTTAGTTCCGCCGTCGTGAACATGGCGCGCGGCGCGCTGACACAGCCGGGAGCAGACAGATTCTCCGTATCGATCCTCGGCACGACATCCACCGCACCTTGTGTGCGCCAGCGAACATAGCCTCGTCATCGGCTCGCGGATAAGTGCGCTAGGGAACATTTTCTTTCCGGATATGTGCGCGACCGCACAGAACCGCAATGAACTGCGGCAGATAGTCGCCATCACGACGCTCGGGGCCAAAACCTCGGTGCCGTGCGCGGGCATCAGCGGCCAACCGGCCGTATACCGATGCCTTTCGGCATCCCATGATCAGGAGATACTCATGAACAGATTCGGAAATATTTTCAAACCACTCACGTGGTTGATGGCAATACTGCTGGCCGCCTTCGTGGCCGGATGCGGTGGTGGTGGTGGTGATGGCGGTAGCAGTGCGGCCCCTCCAGCGGCGCCGGCAGCGCCGATTGGCGACATCGCTGGGGTGTGGACGATTACCGAAACGGCTGTAACCTCCGCTGCTCCGGAATGCCAGGCACCTGGCAACCCGGAGGCCATCTACCAGGTGACCGTCACGCAGCCTGCTAGCGGCGGCGATCTCACCGTATTGGACGCGGCCAACCCTACTACTCAGACGACTTTCCCGGGCACGATCAAGGGCGACCAGGTCACCTGGACTGGAAGCTTCCCGGAGCGTGGCGGTGTAACGACCTTGAATTCGGTGAATGTTACCGTCGCTGCGGACTGCAACAGTGCTACGGGTACTTCGACCTGGACTTACGTTCAGGATGCCTCTGACTTCTCGTGCACGGGTACCACCACCTTCACCGCAACGGCGAATGTTGCGGATGGATGCACGTTACCGCCGGCATCTGCATCGTAAGACATGCGGTTTCGAGGCGAACGCTGAGAAACCACATGGCAGCACGGTAAGAACCCTTGCCGCGGAAATTGAAAAAGGACCCGATTCGGGTCCTTTTTCTTGCTTGCTCCTACGCACGCGTGCCAAGGCGTTCGTCGGGAAAATCAGCGGCCGGCTCTACGCAGCCGCGTGAATATTGATCAGGGCGGCCGGCTGGCTGCTCGTTTGCATATCAGGCGCTCCTTTCGCAAAGCATATCAGGCGCAGACGGAGTATCTTTTCCAGCGCGCCCACTGCATTTGCACAGGGGCGGATGAATCGACCACGGGACGGGAGCGCACATGGAGACTGGAAAGGCCGACATACTGATGGTCGACGACGAGCCCAGGAACCTGCTGGCTCTCGAGGCCTTGCTGGAGCCGCTCGGGCAGAACCTGCTGCGCGCACAGTCCGGCGAAGAGGCCTTGAGGGTGGTGCTCAAGAACGACCTGGCCGTGATCCTTCTCGACGTGCGGATGCCGGGAATGGATGGCTTCGAAACCGCCCGCATGATCCGCACGCGCGACCGGTCCCGGCACACGCCCATCATTTTTCTGACCGGTGTGTCCCCGGAAATGGAATCGGCCTTCCGTGGCTACGAAGTCGGCGCGGTGGACTACCTGGTGAAGCCCCTGGTGCCGGCGGTACTGCAGTCGAAAGTTTCGGTATTCGTGGAACTGCACAAGAAGAACGCGGCGCTGTCCCGGGAAATCAGGGAGAGGCGGGTCGCAGAAGTTCAGTTGCGTGAATCGGAAGTGCAGTTGCGGGCACTGGCCGCGCGACTTGTTTCCATACGCGAAGAAGAGCGTGCCCGGATTGCGCGCGAAATCCACGACGAACTGGGTCAGGTGCTTACTGGCCTCAAGATGGATGTGACCTGGCTGGCCAGGCAGCTTTCCGGCACCGATGAACTGATTGTGGAGAAGGCCGAAGCCATGTGCCGCCTCCTCGATTCCACCGTGCAGCTCATTCGCCGGATTTCGACCGGCCTGAGGCCGCAGATCCTCGATGAAATGGGGCTGGTGGCGGCGTTCGAGTGGCAGGCCAAGGAATTTCAGAAGCGCATGGGAATGCGTTGCCGGCTCAGGCTTCCGGAGGCCCAGGTGGACCTGGACAAGGAAGTATCGACCGCCGTGTTCCGGATATTCCAGGAAATCCTGACCAATATCGCACGTCATGCCAGGGCGAGCGGCGTCGAGGTGGACCTCAGCATTTCCGGTGATCTGCTCAAGCTCAGGGTGGTGGACGACGGCGTCGGAATATCCGAAAGCCAGATTCGCGGCCGCGAATCGCTTGGCTTGCTGGGCATGCAGGAACGTGCCCAACTCTTCGGGGGCGAGGTTAGCATCGAGGGTGTCGCCGGACGCGGTACCACCGTGTCCGTATCGATCCCGATACCGCTTCCCGCAGCCTAGCCGGGAAACGCGGCCTGGCCGGGAAACAAGGATCCGGCCAGACGCAATCGTACTGCGTGCAAGCCGAGGGGCCAGTGGCCAGAGGTCATCGCGAGATGGCCTCTTATCTTTCCGGGCTATGTGCGCAAGCGCACGGAATCGTGCAAAGCGCGGTGGGATAGTTGCTTCGTACGCAGGGATCCGCGGCCGGAATCCATCGGCCGCATACGGATGCCTTGGATCCCACGATCAAGGAGAAGTTAATGTACGGCTCCATTCTCGTAGTCGAAGAGGAGGTATCCGCCCGGCAACTGCTTGCCGCCAATCTTCAGAACTCCGGATACAAGGTTCGTTGCGCCGGCGATGTTGCCCAGGCCGAAACACTGGTGCGCGAAGTCCGGCCCGACCTGGTCGTGCTCGACTGGGTGTTGCCGGGAATTCCGGGCCTTCCGTTCACGCGCCGCCTGCGCAGCGATCAGCGTACCCGGGACATATCGATTGTTCTAATCAGCGAGCGTGCGGAAGAGCAGGACAAAGTCGCGGCGCTGGAGGGCGGAGCGGACGACTATCTGACCAAGCCGTATTCCGGGCGCGAGCTGCTTGCGCGAATCAAGGCGGTAATGCGCCGGCGTACGCCACAACTCGCCGATGACGTGGTCGAGATCTCGGGGCTTCAACTGGATCCGGCGGCGCGCCGGGTCACCGCCGGAGACCACGACATCGATTTGTGGACCACCGAATTCCGCCTGCTGCACTTCTTCATGACCCATGTCGGCCGCATCTTCAGCCGCGCCAAACTTCTCGATGAGATCTGGGGCCATGACGCGTTCGTTGAAGAGCGCACCGTCGACGTCCACATCCGCAGGCTGCGCCAGGGGCTGGCGCCGACCGGCCACGACAAGGCCATCGAAACGGTGCGCGGACTGGGCTATCGCTACCGGGCGGACATCGCCTGAGATCCGCTCAATGGGCATTCTGCCTTCCCAGTACGACGACGATCGTTCTCAGAACGATTGTCAGGTCGAGCAGCAAAGACCAGTTCCGCAGGTACGCAAGGTCGTACTCGATGCGCATCTGCATCTTGTCGAGGGAACTGGTTTCGCCGCGCAGGCCGTTGACCTGCGCCAGACCGGTGATGCCGGGCTTCACCTTGTGCCGGATCATGTAGCCGCGAATGACTTTGCGGTACATCTCGTTGTGCGCTATCGCATGGGGACGCGGCCCGACGACGCTCATCCGGCCTTGCAGAACATTGATGAACTGCGGCAATTCGTCGAGCGAGGAGGCCCGCAGGAAAGCACCGAAACGTGTCACGCGCGGATCTCCGGGGGAGGCCTGCCTGATGAGGTCTCCGTCCTCAATTACGTTCATCGAGCGGAACTTGTAGACCACGATCTGCCTGCCGTCCAGCCCGTAACGGCGCTGTTTGAACAGTGCCGGGCCTGGCGAACTCAGTTTCACTCCAATCGCGATGGCGAGCATCAACGGTGCGATCAGGACCAGGATCGCGGACGCAAGGACGACATCGCTGGCGCGTTTGATCAGGCCGTCGGCTCCGTAGAAAGGCGACTCCCGCACGGCGACCACTGGCAAGCCGCCGATGGTGTCGATCCGTGCCTGGACGAGGTCGAAAAAGCAGACGTCCGGAGCGAAGTAGATCGACGCCGTCGTATCGTGCAGTTCCTCGATCAACTGGAGGATTCGCGGCTGCGAAGCCATTGGCAGGGCGATGTATATGAGGTCGACGTGATGGGCTTTCACATAATCCGAAAGTTCATGCAGTGAGCCGAGACTGGGAGTGCGACCAGCATGGTTCATCCGGTCGGTGCCGCGATCGTCAAAAAAGCCTGCGACGCGGGTGCCGAGCGAGGGATTTTCCGCGATGCGCTCCGCAAGCCTGCAGCCGGTCTCGTTTGCTCCCGCAATGACGGCCGTCCGTTGCAGGCCTTCGGCGGCGAGAAGACGCGGCAGGAGAGCCGGAATCAGGCGATGAGCCGCGAACAGGGCAAATGGAGTGACGACGAACCATGCAAGGAGGGCGCGCTGGTCGAATGCATCAAGGGTTCCGGATGCCCACCCGACGAGGACCAACAGCAGCATCATCGCCAGCCAGCCGGTGACGACGTTGCGCATCAATGCGCCGGGACCGGTCGCGTTTTGCGCAAGGCTGGTGGGATAGGTCATCGAGAATACGAGAAGCGCGAGAATCAGGCAGGCCCCATCAAACCGGCCTTCGAACCAGAGGACGCAAACCGCCAGAGCTCCGATCGCCACCACCGGATCGATCGCTGCGCGCAGCAGGGCGGATACGCCGAGTTTCCCGGGTGACAGGCGCGGCCGGGTTTCGGGGAAGGCGGGGAAATTTGGAATCGAAGACATGAGTGGTGAAACGTTAAGGATAAGGATGGGTCTCAATGTGTTGCAGCTTAGAACATGCAGTATTCAACGTTGATGCGGCGCATGCGCAACCGCGATAGGCCCAATGGACTACAAGGAGTCACGACGCATCCTGGCGCTCAGGGCCGAGCATTTGCACGGGACGCCCCGCCCCGATCTTGTGTCATACGTGCGTAATACGCGGGCCACTACATTGGCCGCAATTCTTCTGATGGTATAAGCCCGATGCGACTTGGAACACCAGAACTGACTCAGCTCCTTCATCCTGAAGCCGTGCTATCGACCGAGCACGGCGTGGAGGCGGACGCCGCGACTGGGACTCCCGGTACTCCCGGGAC
>CAYODB010000113.1:0-12821 GCA_964402495.1 uncultured Bordetella sp. | reverse complement strand
GCCCCTGCACTTCCCCCTAGCCCCTGAACGCAAGAGCCGTCCGTGGAACGCAGGCTCTGCAGTTCTCCCAGGCACAGGTGAATGAACGCCAGCGCGGACAACACCGGCGCCACGAGATTGATGGGCGGGATGAAATACATCAAGCCCGTAATGAGCCCGAGCAGGAACAGCCGGCCGCGGGCCTGTTCGAAAATCTCCCGTATTTCTTCCGCGCTGGCATGTTCCGACAGCGCGTCATACCGGAACAATCGCTGGTTCAGGTTCGCTGACAACAGAAGTGGCAGCACCAGGGCCAGCGGCCCAAGCAGCCACAGCGGTATGGTCAGCACCCATAGCAGCAGGAAGGTGCCCACGGCGGCGACTGCGTTCCAGATGCTGCCAGCGAGGGAGCCACCCTGCTTGCGTTCCAGGTCCGGGAACGAATGTCCGGCCACATGCTTCAGGAGCACCGGCATGGCGAACAGGGCGGCGAACAGCAAAGAGGTCACGATCACCAAGGGCGCCAGGGCAATCACTGCCCCCATTAGCGCCAATACCAAACCCAGCCAGGCCAGATCCCATCCGGCTGTCCAGGATTCGGGCATCCAGGCCGTTGCATAGGCCTGTATCGCCTGGTTCCAGGCGTCCCAGGCAAGCCAGCCGACAGCTACCCAAAGCATCAGGGCAATGGCCATCGGCACCACCATCACGGCAAGAATAATGGGGTGCACCATAGACTGAACTGCCCCACTAACTGCCTTGATTACCCTGTCCATGAGCCTGGTTACACCTGTTGAAAGTATATATAACTAATTGTTAAATAATAACTAAATAATAAAACGACGAGCTTGTGCCAAAACTGCAGATTCTTGTTGACAGGAGCATCCCTGCCTATAGAATGGCCTCACTTTTTGCGATGCAGCAAATTGCACTGCATCGCAGAAAGCAGCCCAAGAAAAGCAGCACCAAGCTGATCCTTCAAACGTATCCCACCGGGAGTAAACACATGTACAACGTGTCTGAACAACTGATTGCATCGAACAAGGAAACCCTTGAAACATTCATCAGCTTTGCCGGCATCATGTTCGTCGGCAGCGAGAAGCTGATCGACCTGAACCTGAAGGTCGCCAAAGCCGCATTTGCCGATACCGCCAAGACCGTCAAGGCCCTGTCCGGCGTCAAGGATGCCCAGGAACTGACCGACATCCAGGGCACCTTCGTGCAGCCCGCCGCAGACAAGATCTCAGCCTATAGCCGTGGCGTCTACAGCGTTGCCACCGAAACCCAGGCCGACCTGACCAAGTTCTTCGAAGATCGTATCGCCGACCTGAACAAGAACTTCGTGACCGCGCTGGACAAGGCTGCCAAGAGCGCCCCGGCCGGTTCCGATGTAGCCGTCGCTGCGGTGAAGTCCGCAGTAGCCGCCGCCAACCAGGCTTACGACGTGTTCTCCAAGGCGAGCCGCCAGGTCGCCGAAGCGACCGAAGCGACGATGACCGCCGCGATCAACACCACCGGCACCAAGAAAAAAGTCGCGTAAGTTTCACCCGCCCAGCCGAAAGGCCCCCGGAGAAATCCGCGGGCCTTTTTGTTTTTTTGGGACCCGCCTCCGGAGCGCCGTCCTATAAAATCAGCTTGAGATCCCTCGCCCCTCACTCCTCACTCCTCAACCCTCGCCCCTGCTCTTATGCGCCTGCCCGACCGCCCGACCTGGAAAGCCCTCGACACGCATGCGCGCGAAATGCGCGATGTCCGCATCCTCGACCTGTTTGCCCAGGATCCGGAGCGCAGCAGGTCATTCTCCATCGAGGCTTGTGGCCTGCTGTTCGATTATTCGAAGAACCCGCTGACCGCCGAAACCCGCAAGTTGTTGGTGGCGGCCGCCGAGGACGCCAGCGTGCCGGCCCAGATTGGGGCCATGTTCGACGGCCGCCGGATCAACGTCACCGAACAGCGGGCCGTCCTGCATACCGCCCTGCGCAACCGGTCGGACCGGCCGGTGCTCGTGGACGGCAAGGATGTCATGCCCGAGATCCGGGCCGTACTGTCCCGGATGCGGGGGATGGCCGAGCGGGTGCGCAGCGGCGTAGCCTGCGGCGTGACCGGCCAGCCTTTTACGGATGTCGTGAACATCGGCATTGGCGGGTCCGACCTTGGCCCGCTGATGGTCACGACAGCCCTGCGACCCTATGCCTCCCCGAGCCTGCGGGCGCATTTCGTGTCCAACGTGGACGGCGCTCACCTCGCGGCGACCCTGGAGGGACTCAACCCCGAGTCCACGCTGTTCATCGTTTCCTCAAAAACCTTCACCACGCAGGAAACCCTGGCGAATGCGAGATCTGCGCGTGAGTGGTTACTTACTAAACTGACACACTCCGCGCCCGACACGACCGTGATCGAGCACCACTTCGCCGCCGTATCAACCAACCTGGAGGCCACTTCCGCGTTCGGGATCATCCCGGAACGGGTCTTTGGTTTCTGGGACTGGGTGGGGGGGCGATACTCCCTCTGGTCGGCGATCGGGCTACCCATTGCCCTGGCGGTGGGCTATGACCACTTCGAGGCCCTGCTGATCGGTGGCTTCGAAATGGACGAGCAGTTCCGCACCAGCCCGCTGGACCGGAACATGCCGGCCATGGCGGCGCTTGTGGGGATCTGGCATGGCGACTTTTTCGGCCATGCAACCCACGCCATGCTGCCTTATGCCCAGGATCTCCTTTACCTGCCCGCGTTTCTTCAGCAACTCGACATGGAAAGCAACGGCAAACAGGTAGATCGTTCCGGCGCCCGTGTCGACTATGCGACCGGCCCGGTTATCTGGGGGGCGCCCGGCACCAACGGCCAGCACGCTTTCTTCCAGCACCTGCACCAGGGCACCCAGGCCACCCCGGCAGATTTCATCGTCCCCGCAAACAGTTCGGACGCCTTCCCGCGGCACCACGACATGCTGCTCGCCAACTGCATTGCCCAGGGCGAGGCTTTGCTGAAAGGAAAGACCGCGGAGCAAGTGCGGGCCGAACTCACCGCCAAAGGCATGAGCGGCGAAGAACTCGAACGCCTGATCCCGCACCGGGTGTTCCCCGGCAACCGGCCCAGCAACACCATCATCATGAAAAAGCTCGATCCGCACTCGCTGGGCGCGCTGATCGCGCTCTATGAGCACAAGGTGTTCGTGCAGGGCGCGATCTGGAACATCAACTCATTCGACCAGTGGGGCGTGGAACTGGGCAAGCAGCTTGCCAGCGGGGTGCTCGAGGATCTGCGGGCCGGGAAGGCCGGAGAGGGGCATGATGCTTCTACGAAGCGGTTGATCCAGTATCTACTGGACCAGCAGGTGAAAGGTTAAAGGTAAAAGGTAAAAGTAAGCGCGCGATCAGGCGCCCGCTTCACCACTTTTCGCTTTCACCTTTTACCTTTTCGCCGGTTTCTCAATCTCCCAGATTGAGAAACCTGTCTTTGTAATACTTCAGCTCCTCGATCGAATCGTAGATATCCGCGAGGGCTTCGTGCTTGCCCTGCTTGGTGAGTCCGGCCATGATCCCCGGCTTCCAGCGTTTCGCCAGTTCCTTCAGGGTCGACACGTCGAGGTTGCGGTAATGGAAAAAGACCTCCAGCTTTGGCATGTGGCGGGCGAGAAAGCGCCGGTCCTGGCAGATGGAATTGCCGCACATCGGCGAGGTGTTGGCAGGGATGTATTGCGACAGGAAGGCGATCATCTCGGCCTCCACCTCGGCTTCGTTCTGCTTCGCCGCCTTCACCTTGTCGACGAGGCCGGTCTTCTTGTGCATGGATTTGTTCCACGAATCCATGCGGTCGAGCACCTCATCCGGCTGAAACACGACTTTCACCGGCGCTTCGACCACCGTATTGAGCTGCGAATCGGTAATGACGATCGCCACTTCGAGGACGCGGTCGCCCTCCGGGTTCAGACCGCTCATTTCCATGTCGATCCAGAGCAGATTGTTGGGATCCTGTGCCATAATCCTTGTTCACTTTTTCCTGAATTATCCTGACCTTATTTTGTCACAGGTCAGGTCGATTCCCTAACGAAGACTCCTATACATGAATACTTTTTCGGTGCTGTTTCTTGCCGCCCTCATCATCGCCACCAGCGTGCGCCTGTGGCTCGCCCTGCGCCACGTGCGGCATATCATGGCCCACCGCAATACGGTGCCGCCCGCCTTCTCCCGCGAGATCGGAGTGGAGGCCCACCAGAAGGCAGCGGAATACAGCAGCGCCAAGACACGCCTGAACATGGCTTCGATCGCGTTCGAAGCGGCAGTCCTGCTGATCCTGACGTTCGGCGGCGGCTTGCAGGCCATCAACGATCTGGCCGCCTCCTACTTCCCCGAAGGCATCGGCCACGGCGTGCTGTTCGTCGGCATCCTGGTCGTGATCATGTCAGTGATCGAAATGCCGTTTGGCCTGTATCGGACCTTCGGCATTGAGAGCCGCTTCGGGTTCAACAAGATGACCCTGGGAATGTACCTTGGAGATCTGGTCAAGCACGCAGTGGTCGGCGCGCTATTCGGCCTGCCGCTGCTGTTCGCGGTGCTCTGGCTGATGGCCGGCATGGGTGAATACTGGTGGCTGTATGTCTGGGTGGTCTGGGTCGTGTTCAATACGCTGGTGCTGGCGATCTACCCGACCTTCATCGCCCCGCTGTTCAACAAGTTCTCGCCCATGCAGGAAGGCGAGATGAAGAAGCGCATCGAAGGCCTGATTACCCGCTGCGGTTTCACCTCGAAGGGCCTGTTCGTCATGGACGGCAGCAAGCGCAGCAGCCATGGCAACGCCTATTTCACCGGCTTCGGCAAATCCAAGCGCATCGTGTTCTTCGACACGCTGTTGTCGCGTCTCGAAATTCCGGAGATCGAAGCCGTCCTCGCGCACGAACTCGGCCACTTCCGCATGCGCCATGTGATCAAGCGCATGGCCTGGACCTTTGCGGTCAGCCTCGGCTTCCTGTTCCTGCTTGGCATGCTCAAGGACCAGGCATGGTTCTACGAAGGCCTGCATGTGGGCTTCCCCGCCACGGACGCCATGGCGCTGGTGCTGTTCTTCATGGGGGTGCCGGTATTTACCTTCCTGCTGCAGCCGCTGATGGCCATGTATTCCCGCAAGCACGAATTCGAAGCCGACGAGTACGCGGCGAAGTTCGCGCCCGCTGGCGACCTCGTGCATGCCCTGGTGAAGCTCTACAAAGACAACGCCTCGACCTTGACGCCAGATCCTCTGCACTCGGCTTTTTACGATTCCCATCCGCCTGCTTCAATCCGCATCGCGCGGCTGGAACAACTGGCCAAGGCCTAACCCTGCATCACCGCGAAGGCGCAAAGGACGCAAAGGAAAGGCAAAGAAAAGAAAGGCCAAGGAACTGGGTTCAAGCATCCATGGCCGGCGGTCGTGGCAAGCACACTCAAGCATCCGCGTTTACGTCGCTTTTCTTTGCGGCTCTTCTTCGCGTCCTTTGCGCCTTTGCGGCTCAGCCCTAAATTTGGAGACAACCATGAGCGAGATATCGGAAGGACTGGTGAGAAAGAAATGCGCGCCGTGCGAAGGCGGCGTGGCGCCCATGACGCAAACCCAGATCGGCCACTTCCTGAAGGGACTGTCCGGCTGGGAGTTCAAGAACGGCATGGTGCAGAAGACCTTCAAGTTCAAGAACTACTACGAGACCATGGCCTTCGTGAATGCCGCCGCCTGGATCTCGCACCGCGAGGACCACCATCCCGACATCGCAGTGGGCTATAGCCAGGCGACCGTCGCGTACATGACGCACGCAATCAAGGGGATTAGTGAAAACGACTTCATTTGCGCCGCAAAGGTCGACGCGTTGTTCGATCTTTGAGTAACACCGTCAAAGCCACCCTTCATCGTGGCCTGGTCGTCGGCAGCCACGGCCGGCGCCACTTGGTCGAGCTCGACGGTTCTGAGGTCATCGATTGCGTAAGCCGCGGCAAACGCAGCGCGCTTGCCTGCGGCGACCGCGTCGAAGTGGCGCGCACCGGGCCCGGAGAAGGTGTCATCGAGGCCGTGGATCCGAGGTCCTCCCTGCTTTACCGATCGGACCAGTATCGCCAGAAACTCATCGCGGCAAACGTCACGCAGATTGTAGTCGTGCTTGCGGTGGTGCCAAGTTACTACGAAGAATTGCTCAACCGCTGCCTGGTTGCCGCCGACAGCCAGAATATTTCCGCGCTGATCGTACTGAACAAGTTCGACCTCGAGGCAGAAAGCGCGCAAGCCATCGAACGACTCAAGCTCTATACATCGCTGGGTTATCGCGTCCTGCCGATGTCGGCGAAGCGCGATGTTTCGCCGCTGCGTCCGCTGTTGCAGGGGCAGGTCAGCGTGCTTGTCGGGCAATCCGGCATGGGCAAATCCACGATCATCAACGCGCTGATTCCGGGAACCGACGCCGTCACTTCGGAAGTGTCGACGGCCATGGATTCCGGCCGCCATACGACCACGCACGCAAGGCTCTACCACCTCGACCCGGAATCCGGCCTCATCGATTCGCCCGGCATGCAGGAGTTCGGCTTGCATCATTTGACGGAGCAGGACATCGCCGCGTCGTTCCCGGAATTCCGCCCGCTGCTGGGAACCTGCAAATTCCACAACTGCAGACACCTGGTGGAGCCCGGCTGCTCGATCATCCAGGCCCTGGGGGACGGCAGGGTCGATGCCCGCCGGTTGGAAGCCTACCGCAAGCTGGCTCGCGAAATCGAGTCGGGCAAAGCCTACTGAAAGCGCACTCACCGCCTGAAGCCAGAACCACACTCACCGCAGAGGACGCTGATACCCTACGGGCGTAGCACGTCGGAGTACCCTTTTAGGACGCAGAGAAAAACGCGCGGAGGAAAGCGAAAGGAAGTTGTGAAGATTGCGGGTGCTCAACGCGGGCGGCACAACTTGCCGGGAGTACAACACACTTCCACATGTTCTCTCTCTGCGGTTTTTCCTCTGCGTCCTTAGCGTCCTCTGCGGTGAGCGTTGTCCTAGATTGGGTTTGCATTAGACGTTGATGAATCGGGCGAGCGTGACCAGCCCGAGGATGAACATCCAGATCACCAGCGCGCGCCAGATCATGCCGACTGCGGTGGTCATACTGTTGACGTCGGCTTCGTCGCCCAGGCCCAGTTCGGGCCGGAAGCTCACCATGCCGTGATGGTGCAGCGTTTCGCCGAGCCGGACGCCGATCGCGCCGGCGCCACTTGCCAGCACGATGCCTTTCTCCGGATCCGGCCACGCGGTCCCCTGCGAACGCCAGCAATAAACGGCGTCCTCGAAATCGCCGGCGACCGCGAAGCTCAGCGCGGTAAGGCGCACCGGAATCCAGTTCATGTAGTGGAAGATCCTGCGCGCATAGCGGCCGAATTCGCCGTACTCCTCGAGCGGACTCGCTCCCCATTTTTCATCGAGGATCGCAGCCATGCGATAGAGGATTGCGCCCGTCGGTCCGGGCAGTACCAGGAACCAGAAGATCACGCCGAAGACATGGCGATGCGATCCGATCAATCCTTCCTCGATGGCGACTTTCGATATTTCAGTTCCGTTGTATTCGGCCGCTGATTCGTTGCGCCACTCGCCCAGCAACTGGCGGGCCTTGTCGATGTCGCCGGCGCGCAAGGCTTCCGTGATCTCGGTGAATGCATGGCTGAACTGGCGGAAGCCCAGCGTCAGGTACAACACCGCGACATTCCACAACCAGCCAAGTCCGACGTTGATGCGGCCCAGAAAATAATAGCCGGCGAGGGCAATCAAAGCCCAGGGCAGTACGGCGAGCCACCACGCAATCATCCCCTGGCCCCTTTCGCCCGCATTGAATTGGCTGCTCAGGGTGTCCACATAGCGAACGAACCAGCGCTGGACAACAGAGCGCGGACTCAGTGGCCGGAACTGCTCGATCAGCAGCGTGAACAGCAAAGAGAGGAAAGACATTCTGGAATCGAGGCGTGGTTCGAGCAGGCATTTTACCGGATAGCCGATTTCCGCCCTTTCCGGGATTCCAGGGGGCATCCGGGCTCGCGCACTATCGTGGCGCGGTATAGGCCTGAAGTGGCGCCATTTCTGTGCGGCGGACGCCCTTCCCCCGCATCGGCAAAGACGATGCAAGTCCATCAGCAGCAATCGTTTTTCGGTTCGTGCCGCGATTGGCACCCCAATTGCTATGAAGGATTGTAGTCAGTGAGCGGTCTTGCCGGGTTCCAGGCAAGTTCCGGTAGGGGCACTAGGGTTCCGGCCTGCAAAGGCGACTGGTCCGAGAGTGGCCCGGCCTCATAAGAGGCTCCACGGAGGGATAAAAGCCCGGGAGAGCAGGACTGCTCTCACGTGTTTTTTTACCCGAAGAGGAGCTCGACATGTTCGGCCTTAATGCAGTCCTGCGTCGCACTACCCATACCCTCCTCGCCATCCTGTTGCTTGCCGCCAGTGGTGCTTACGCTGCCGGGTCCGCAAAAATCGGGACGGTGATCTGGATCGGCTACGGCCCCTATTACGTGGCCGACGCGCTCGATCTTTATAAGAAGTCCGGAATCAAGGTTTCGCTGCAGGTGTTCAGCGACCCGGCCCTGATCCCGCCCGCAATCGAGGGCGGTTCCGTGGACGGCGGCATGCTGACTTACGACCAGGTCATCGGCCAGGTGGCCAAAGGCAGCACCCAGCGGGTCGTCAGCCCGATCGACTACTCGGCGGGCGGCGATGCGATTGTCAGCAGCGTCGACATCAAGAAGGTCAGCGACTTCAAGGGCAAGAAGGTCGGCTTCAATCCGCTGTCGCCTTCCGACTTCCTGCTGTCGTATGCGCTCAAGGTCAACAAGATGACTGAGAAAGACATCTCCCCGGTCAACATGACGCCGGAAGCGATTCCCGCTGCCATGGCCTCCGGTTCGATGCCCATCGGCGTGACTTACGAGCCGAACGTGTCGCAGATCACGGCGCTCGAAGGGGGCAAGAATTCCATGTGGTGTACTCCTCCAAGGAGGCTCCCGGCCTGATCACCGACGTGCTGGTGTTCAAAAAGGAATTTATCAAGGCGAAGCCTGAAGTCGTAAAGGCGCTGATCCAGGGCTATATCGACGGCCTCGACTACATGAAGAAAAACCCGGACAAGGCCGCCGAAATCATTGGCAAGACGATCGGCGTCTCGTCTGCCGAAGTGAAGGAACAGCTTACCGGCGTGTACAACATGCCGGCGAACGAAATGGCCAAGGTCTTCGCCAAGGGCAAGGACACCACCTCGTTCCATGTCAGCGGCGCGCTGATCGGCGAGATCCTCAAGGCCAAAGGCCAGATCACCGCCATTCCCAAAATCGAAGACACTTTCGACGGTTCGATCCTGAAAAGCATGAAGAAGTGACGTAAAGAAACCGGGCCCGCGCAGGCGGGCCCCGTTTCGGAGGAGGATGCAAACATGAAAGCGTTTTTCCGTGCGCCCGATGGCACCTGGCTGAATGTGGCCGCGTTTGCGTACACGCTGCTCGGTTACGCAGTGGGGATTGCGCTCATGATCGCGGACCCGTGGTATGCCAGCCTGGCCGGCGTCGTGCTGGCTGCGCATGCATTGATTTACAGCGCGTACTTCGTCCACGAATTCGCGCACCAGAGCGTCTTCAAGTCAGCCGGGGCGAACCACAACTGGGGCGTGCTGATGAGCTGGATCAACGGTAGCTGCTACGCACCGTTCCAGGCGCTGCGCCGCAAGCACATGCGCCACCACATCGATCGTGCCGATGTGCTGACCTTCGACTACAAGAAGTACCTTGACGAATCGCCCTCCTGGCTCCGCAGGCTGGTCATCGCCGCCGAGTGGGCCTGGATCCCGGCGGTCGAGTTCATCATGCACGCGTACGTCGTCGTGCTGCCCTTCGCCAAGGAAGCGCGCAAGGCGGAGCGTCCCCGCCTCATCGCGATCGTCGCCCTCCGCATCGCGGCCTTTGCGCTGCTGGCCTGGATTTCCGTCAAAGCGCTCCTGCTGTACCTGGTCGCCTACATGATCATGCTGCATGTGCTGCGCTTCACCGATTCGTACCAGCACACTTACGATGCCTTCGCCGTGCTCGAGGAAGGCGAAGTCCCGGACGACAAGGTGCGAGACCACGACTATGAGCAGGGCAACACCTACTCCAACCTGGTATCGGTGGGACATCCCTGGCTCAACCTGCTGCTGCCGAATTTTTCCTACCACAACGCGCATCACGAGCGCCCCATCGTGCCGTGGCACGACCTGCCGAAACTGCATGCCCGCCTGTTCCCGGGCGAGCACGTGCAGACCATCCCGATGATCGAGCTTCTCAGGGGTTATCACCGCGACCGCATCGCCCGCATCCTTGCGGACGACTACGGCGAGGTGAAAACCAGCGGACCGAATCGCGCGGATGGTTTTCTCGGCGCAGCGGGCGTTTCCTTCCTCACCGCGGTCTGATCTATGCCCACGTATGCGCTCGCCGGCAAGACCGTGATGGTCACCGGCGCCGGGAAGGGTATTGGACTTGCGATTGCGCAGGCGTTTGCAGCCCAGGGCTGCCGCCTGAATGCTGTCGATCGCGATGCGGAGGCGCTGCAAGGCGCGCGCACCGCTTACTCCGGCGCGACGGAAACGAAGACCGTCGCCTGCGACCTCGGCAGGGAAGCGGATCTCGCGCGACTGCGCGACGAGGCCCGGGCTTTCGGCGGACAGCTCCACGCTCAGGCCATGCCCGCCCTGCTCGAACCGGCCGACATCGCCGGGATTTATCTTTTTCTCGCCAGCCGCGACGCGCACCCGATCACCGGGCAAGCCATCGTTGTTTCCAATGGCGAGGTAATGCACTGAATGAATCTGACTTCGTGGCAAGGCCCGAATCGGTTTCCCTATATAGACTCTGAACCACGGATACCCTCGCTTTGCGTGGAGTACCCTTTTAGGACACGGAGAGCACGGAGAAATAAATACCTAGTGAAAATAATGCTTGGATATTTCTGGAATTGGCGTGCATTACATTTGCTCCACGCTGCATTAACATACAATCTGCGCCGCCTCTCAACACCAATTCCATTTTTCTTTTCTCTGCATTTTCCTCCGTGTTCTCCGTGTCCTAAAAGGGTACTCCAAGCAAAGCGAGGGTATCCGTGGTTAAAGATTTGGATGACGACCCATCTTTTTTGACTGACCGATGACGACAATTTCACTCGAGGGCAAGACCGCGCTGGTTACCGGCGCCGCTACGGGCATAGGCCGGGCCATTGCGGTCGCGCTGGCCGCCGCCGGTGCGCGGGTTGCGGTCAATCACATGGGGCGCGCCGCTGCCGCACGCCAGGTCGTGAAAGTCATCGCCGCGGCGGGCGCGAGCGCAATCGAAGTCGAGGCCGATGTCACCAAGGCCGCAAAAGTCGAGCGCATGGTGGGAAAGGTCTATGACACCCTGGGGCCCATCGACATCCTGGTGAACAACGCGGGCGTGCTGCTGGAAAAGCCGTTCCTGGAAACTACAGAGGAAGACTGGGACTGGGTGCTCGACACCGACTTGAAAGGAATATTTCTGTGTTCGAAAGCGGTACTGCCGGGCATGGTGGAACGCGGCAGCGGCATCGTGATCAACATCGCTTCCGAACTCGGCGTCCTCGGCCGGGAGCGGTACGGTCCCTACTGCGCGGCCAAGGCCGGCGTGATCGGTCTGACCCGCTCGATGGCGCGCGAGTTCGCGCCGGCGATCCGCGTCAATGCGATCGCGCCGGGACCGGTGAATACGCCAATGCTGTCGCTGGAGAACATGAGCCCCGAAGTTCTGGAGCGCGAGCGGGCGATCCCGGCACGGCGCGTCGGCGAACCTGAGGAAATCGCGGGCACCGCCCTGTTCCTCGCCTCGGACCTGGCGAGCTTTTACTACGGCCAGGTGCTGAGCCCGAATGGCGGGGCGTGGATTGGATGAAATCAGGGGCGAGGGACGAGGGACGAGAAAACAGAGATCTCCAGACCTTCTCACTCGTCCCTCGCCCCTCGTCCGTCGCCCCTTATGGGCAAAGCCCGGTATCCAGCGAAGTCGGGCGCCCCACGTCCCTGCATTTCTTCAATACAAACATGACACCCAATACCTCAACCACGGGTTCTTTCAGAACCCTTTGGCGCGAACCCGCCGGCGCGCGGACGGCTTCATCGGCGCCCACGGCGTTTCCTTTGTCACCGTAGTATGAGCAGTCTGGCCCAGACCGTCGTACCGTCGCCACCGGATCGCTCGCGCCTTGCCGTGGCCGCCCTGCTGCTGGCCGGGCTGTTGTGGGGACTGACCTGGATCCCGCTCAAGTACTTCGGCAGCCAGGGCCTGAACGGCATCACGCTGACCATGATGAGCTACGGCATGGTCGGGGTGCTGGCCCTGCCATGGCTGATCTACCGCCGCCACACCTGGTGGCCGCAGCGCAACCTGGTGCTGATGATCGCAGTCGTCGGCGGCCTGGCCAACGTGTGCTTCCTGTCCGCCATCGTCCGCGGCGAAGTCGTCCGGGTGATGCTGCTTTTCTACCTGGCGCCGGTATGGGGAGTGCTCGGCGGACGGATCTTTTTCGGCGAACCGCTGACCCGGCTCCGCGTTCTCGGCGTGGCCACGGCGATAGTCGGTGCCTTCCTGTTGCTCGGCGGGGCTGCCGTGATCGCTTCCCCGCCCGGCATCGTCGACCTGCTCGCCCTGGCATCCGGAATGCTCTACGCGTCCCAGAACCTGTTCACCCGCGCCGCCGATCGCACCCCGCTCGACGCCAAGTCGCTGGTGGTCTTTGTCGGTTGTGGCTTGATTTCCTCCGCCATCGTGCTCGGCACCGCGCAGCAATTGCCAGAGATGCCGCCGCTGCTCCTCGGCCAGCTT
>CAYODB010000112.1:0-12852 GCA_964402495.1 uncultured Bordetella sp. | reverse complement strand
AAGGCGCGCTCGAGTTGCTTGGCATTCCCTATACCGGCAGCGGCGTGATGGCGAGCAGCCTGGCTATGGACAAGTGGCGAACGAAGCTCATATGGCAGGCAGTGGGAATACCCTCGCCCCAGGACATGCTCCTCGAAGCGAAATCGGACTGGAAAAATGTCGTGCAGACCCTCGGATTGCCGCTGATCGTCAAACCGGTCCATGAGGGCTCGACGATCGGCCTGAGCAAGGTCACGACGACGGAGCAACTTGCGGGGGCTTATGAACTCGCCGCCCGCCATGACCCCGCGGTCCTGGCGGAGGAGTTCATCGCCGGCAAGGAACTTACAGCCTCCGTGCTTGGGGACCAGGCGCTGCCGCTGATCTGGATCGAGGCGCCTGGCGGCAACTACGATTACCAGAACAAGTATTTCACCGACGACACCAAGTACCACTGCCCGTCGGGCATCCCCACGGATATCGAGGACGAAATCCGGGCTGTGACCCTGAATGCGTTCAGGGTGCTGGGTTGCGAAGGTTGGGGTCGGGCGGACCTGATCCTTCGCGCCGATGGTTCATATTGCTTCCTGGAAATGAATACATCGCCGGGCATGACAGGCCACAGCCTGGTGCCGATGGCTGCCCGCCAGGCGGGAATTTCTTTCCCTGACCTTGTGCTGAAAATTTTGGAGGGCGCCCATGTGGGATGACGCCGCCAGCCTGCGGACGACTGCGAACCTGCTGTTTGCCATAGCCGCCGCCGTGGCTTTGTATTGCGCCGCTCACTACTTCGTGCACCTGCCGATATTCCCGCTGCGCGAGATCCAGGTGACGGGAGAAGCGGCGCATCTAACGCAGGAACAGGTGCAGGCCGTGATTGCCCGCGAACTGCGCGGGAATTTTTTCACCGTCGATCTGGCCCGGGCGCGAGCCGGATTCGAAAAGCTGCCGTGGGTGCGCGGGGTCAATGTGCGCCGCTACTGGCCAGACCGGCTGGAAGTCGCGATGCAAGAGCATCGCCCGCTGGCGCGCTGGGGATCCACTGGGCTGGTGAATGCGCAGGGCGAGGTTTTTGAGGCGGCCATCAACAGCGTCCTGCCGGTGTTTATCGGTCCCGATGAAATGGCCGCGGAGGTGGTGGCCCGCTATGCAGAGTTCGAGAAAATGGTTGCGCCGATGGAAAGGAAGATCGCGCAGATCCGTGTCTCGCCGCGCCGCGCCTGGCAATTGAAACTGGACGACGGGATGGTGATCGAGCTGGGAAGGGATAACCTCGACGGCCGGCTGGCTACCTTCGTCAGCGCCTACGCGAAAGCCATCGCCCAGCTTCCACAGTCGCCGTTGCACGTCGACCTGCGCTACAGCAATGGTTTCGCAGTAAGAAGTCCGGGACTGAAGTGGACCCCGAAAAAAACCTGAAGAACCAGAATCGATAAAACGATGGCATTGAGCGGCAGGAAGGATAACAAGAACTTGATCGTGGGCCTGGACATCGGCACCTCCAAGATCGCGGCCATCGTTGCGGAAATGAAGCCCGAGGGCGGCTTCGAAGTCATCGGCATGGGCAGCTCGCCTTCCCGTGGGCTGAAGAAGGGCGTGGTCGTGAACATCGAATCTACCGTCAACGCGATCCAGCGCGCGCTGGAGGAGGCGGAGCTGATGGCCGATTGCAAGATTCGCGATGTCTGGACCGGCATTGCCGGCAGCCACATCCGCAGTTTCAATTCCCACGGCATGGTGGCCATCAAGGATCGGGAGGTCGCGCAGACCGACGTCGACAGAGTGGTGGAAACTGCCAAGGCGATCCCGATTCCCACTGACCAGCAGATCCTGCACGTGCTCAACCAGGAGTTCGTGATTGACGGGCAGGAAGACGTGCGCGAACCGCTGGGCATGAGCGGCGTACGACTGGAGGTCAAGGTGCATATTGTCACCGGCGCGGTGTCGGCGGCACAGAACATCATGAAATGCGTCAGGCGCTGCGGGCTCGAGGTCAATGACCTCATCCTGCAACCGCTTGCCTCTGCGATGGCCGTGCTCTCGGAAGACGAGAAAGACCTGGGCGTCTGCCTGGTGGACATCGGCGGTGGCACCTCGGACATCGCTGTGTTCACGCAAGGCGCAATACGCCATACCGCGGTCATCCCGATTGCAGGAGACCAGATAACCAACGACATCGCCATGGCGCTGCGCACGCCGACCAAGGAGGCCGAGGAGATCAAGCGCCGTTATGGCTGCGCATTGCGCGAACTGGCCGACCCGCAGGAGATGGTCGAGGTTCCCGGTGTGGGCGAGCGCGGAACCAAGAAGATGTCACGCCAGACTCTGGCTGAAGTGATCGAGCCCAGAGTGGAAGAACTCTATTCCCTGGTCCAGGCCGAACTGCGCCGCAGCGGGTTTGAGGAACTGCTCTCGTCCGGCATCGTGATCACCGGGGGTAGCGCCTCCATGCAGGGAATGGTGGAACTCGGCGAGGAAGTCTTCCACATGCCGGTGCGGCTTGGGCTGCCGGGCTATGCGGGCGGCCTCTCGGAAGTGATTCGCAACCCGCGATATTCCACCGGAGTCGGCCTGCTCATGGCCGGAATGGGTCAGCACCATCGCCAGCAGATCGAGAAAATGCAAAGCGGTTCCATCAAACAAATCCTCGGACGCATGAAGAAATGGTTCGAGACGAATTTCTAGGAATGCGGATTCAAGGGAGTTGGGTTCTTAAAGTTTTTAATCACTAACCAAGGAGACGGCTGATGTTTGAAATCGTGGATACACAACCTCAGGAAGCAGTGATCAAGGTAGTTGGAGTGGGAGGCTGCGGCGGCAATGCCGTTGACCACATGATCGGCGAAGGGGTGGATGGCGTGGAGTTCATATGCGCCAACACGGATTCCCAGGCGCTCAAGCGCAACAAGGCCAAGACGCTGCTCCAGCTCGGACCCAACGTCACAAAGGGGCTGGGAGCCGGCGCGAACCCCGACATCGGCCGTGAGGCAGCGATGGAGGACCGCGAGCGCATCATCGAGCTGATCGAGGGCGCGGACATGCTGTTCCTGACGGCCGGAATGGGCGGCGGCACTGGCACCGGTGCTGCGCCGATCGTCGCGGAAGCGGCGCGTGAACTCGGGATACTGACCGTCGCGGTTGTCACCAAGCCGTTCGCTTTCGAGGGCAAGCGGCAAAAAGTGGCGAATCAGGGCCTCGAAGAACTTTCCCGCCATGTCGACTCTCTGATCGTTATCCCGAATGACAAGCTCATGCAGGTACTTGGCGAGGACGTCAGCATGCTGGACGCATTCAAGGCGGCAAACACGGTTTTGCACGGCGCGGTCGCCGGCATTGCGGAGGTCATCAAATGTCCGGGCCTGGTTAACGTCGACTTTGCGGACGTGCGTACCGTCATGTCGGAAATGGGAATGGCAATGATGGGTTCTGCGGTTGCATCTGGGGTAGATCGCGCCCACCTGGCGGCGGAACAGGCAGTGGCGAGTCCGCTGCTGGAAGACGTCAACCTGGCGGGTGCGCGCGGCGTGCTGGTGAATATCACGGCGAGCAACAGCTTGAAAATGAAGGAAGTGCACGAGGTGATGAACACCATCAAGGGTTTCACCGCAGAAGACGCCACCGTCATCGTGGGCACGGTAATAGACGAAACGATGGAAAACAGGCTGCGGGTCACCATGGTTGCCACCGGGCTTGGCGGAGCGGTCAACCGCCATCAGCAGAAGCCGTTGAGCGTCGTAAAAACGGGCACGGACTTCATGCCGCTGGAGGTGAACTATGGCGATCTGGAAGCGCCGGCAGTAATGCGCCGTCGCTCGAGGGATGCCGCAGTGGAGGCGATGAGGCAATCCGGCGTCGACATGCTCGACATTCCGGCATTTCTGCGTAAACAGGCGGATTAGGCGACCAAGACCAACAGCATTGTTGCATCACGGCATGAAATCCGGACGGTGGATTTTCGCCAGCAGCTATGGTAATCTAATCATATATTTATCATTGACTGCGGAGAGTGGTCCACGAGGTCGCACTGCGGGAGTGCATTGACATGATCAAACAACGCACGCTGAAAAACATTGTTCGCGCCACAGGTGTGGGGCTGCATACGGGAGAAAAGGTGTATCTCACGTTGCGGCCTGCTGCGCCGAATACGGGCATCGTGTTCCGGCGAGTGGATCTCGATCCCGTCGTCGACATCAAGGCCGACCCCTACGCCGTGGGCGACACGCGCCTGTCCTCCTGCCTGGAAAAAAGCGGGGCAAGGGTGCAGACCGTCGAGCACCTGATGTCTGCGCTTGCCGGTTTAGGCATCGACAATGTTTATGTCGAACTCACCGCTGGCGAAGTGCCCATCATGGACGGTTCGGCTTCGCCATTCGTGTTTCTGCTGCAGTCGGCGGGAATCGAGGAACAGCCTGTAGCCAAACGGTTCATCCGCATCAGGAAGACGGTCGAGGTGAAGCAGGGCGACAAGTGGGTGAAGTTCGAGCCCTATAACGGCTTCCGGGTGGATTTCAGCATCGATTTCAAGCACCCGGTATTTGCGAATTCCAACAAGCGCGTGGTGGTGGACTTTGAGTACACCTCTTATATTAAGGAGGTGAGCCGGGCGCGTACGTTTGGCTTCATGCAGGACGTCGAGAACATGCGGGCGCAAGGCCTGGCGCTCGGCGGCAGCCTGGACAATGCCATCGTGATGGATGAATACCGGGTGTTGAATGCCGATGGCCTGCGTTACGAGGACGAGTTCGTGAAACACAAGGCGCTGGATGCGATCGGTGACCTGTACCTCTTGGGGCACCCGGTGATTGGCGCCTATTCGGCGCATAAGTCCGGCCATGCCCTCAACAACGGCTTGTTACGAACCCTGATGGAAGACGAGGCAGCTTGGGAATACGTGACTTTCCTGAAGCCCGAGGATGCCCCCGCATTCCTGAGGCTCCAGATCCAGGCGGCCTGAACACCGCGCTGACCCACGTCAGGATCGGCCGGCCCTGAACGCGTTGTGACCTCGCTGTGACCTTGGCCGCGCGCCCTCCCAAAGAAAATTCATGCTTGTACTGAGAATTCTCGGAGCGCTGTTGATCGTGATAGTCGGCGTTTCGCTGGTGGCGTTCGTCGTTACCAAAGATCTGAAATGGAAACAGTTTGCTTGGCAAACTGTACGACTCGGAGCGATTATTCTTATAATTGTCATGGCATTATATGCACTGGAGCGCTTAGTCCCCATCTTCTGAAAGCTTTCCGCGCCGGGAGAGTTGTTCCAAGGCAGTCTTCAAGGGTGAACTCTCAATACGTTTAGCTAAGTTCTGAATTGCCTTACGCCCCTCCGGGCTTAGGAAAATTTGTTTTTGGGGCAATGGGTTATGACGGATACCTACTTGCATTTGTACCCGAATACCGGTAACCTCAATTCCCCGCTGTTGTAAAAAAATCAGAATTCGCGGCGCCAGATGTTTTAATTTAGTGGCGACCGCGCCGTTGTCAGCGTAGAGCACGAGTTCGCCAGTTTCCGCAATAGCCAGTGCAACAGAGCCCGCGAGGTTGGCCGGCAGGGCGTCCGCGAGAGTTGCTTGCAGGGCGGAAAGCCGCTTGACTTGGCGAGTCAGCCCCTGCAATTCCGGAAGCTGCCGGAGAAGAAGTCCGATGCGGTCGCTGTTCACGAAGGTCTGATTGGAAGGATTTTAAAGGGGAAACATGAATATTATTCTGGTTTCCAACAAGTTCGCGCAGGCGCGAAGCTATACCGTGAGTACGCCCCAGGTCCTGTTTCTCGGCCTGCTGTTGTGCCTGATGGTTGTCTCGCTCGCCGTGCTGATGAACTATTTCTCCCTGCGCTATGCGGTCACCAACCAGAGCCCCTATCTTCAATCGCTGCTGGAAGCCGTGCAGGCCGAACAGACCCGCAAAACCCAATCCTATCTGCGCGAAAGCCTGGACACCATGGCCGCCCGCCTTGGAGAAATGCAGGCGAAGCTGCTGCGGCTGGATACCTTGGGCGAGCGACTGACCAAACTGGCGGGCATCAAGCCGCAGGAGTTCATGTTCGATCAGCCGCCGGCGCGTGGCGGCCCGATGTCGACGATGACCCCAGCCAAGGAATTATCCATGGCCGAACTGGGGGAGAAGCTGGATCAGATGGCACTGCAGGTAGATGATCGTACCGACAAGCTCGGCGTGCTGGAATCCATGTTTACCATCACCCACGCGAAAAAACAGTTGTTGCCCACCGAGCTTCCCGTGTCTACCGGATGGTATTCGTCGAACTTCGGCTGGCGCATTGATCCGTTTACGGGCTGGAATGCATTTCACGAGGGAATGGATTTCATGGCCGCCGAAGGCGAGGCCGTTACCGCCGCCGCCGGAGGCGTCGTGGTGTTCTCTGAGGCTCACCCCCAGTATGGTAATATGATTGAGGTCGATCACGGCAATGGGCTCGTCACCCGCTACGCCCATGCATCGAAACTCATAGCAAAAGTTGGTGATGTCGTATTGCGCGGACAGAGAATCGCCGAGGTCGGAAACACGGGCCGTTCGACGGGAACGCATCTGCACTTCGAAGTGCGCCAATGGGGAGCCCCACAGAATCCCGCGCGCTTCCTGAAAGTTCCGGGTTGAACGGATCGTAGAAAGTATTTCAGGAGAGGGGTGGGGGCGCATGTCCCCACCCCTCTTGCATTGGGAACCCTGCTAAATGATCACGAGCATCCTCAAAAAAGTATTCGGCAGCCGCAATGACCGGCTGTTACGCAAATTCGCTCACGCCGTCCAGGCTATCAACGCGCTGGAACCGGAACTCAAAAAACTGGACGACACGGCATTGCGCGCGCGGACGGAAGCGTTCAAGCAACGCGTCCGCGATGGCGAAGCGCTTGACGATCTTCTGGTAGAGGCATTCGCTACCGTGCGCGAGGCGAGCCGCCGCGTCCTCAACATGCGGCATTTTGATGTCCAGCTCCTGGGCGGGATTTCGCTGCATAACGGCAAGATAGCGGAAATGCGCACCGGCGAAGGCAAAACGCTCGTTGCCACGCTTCCCGCATATCTGAATGCACTTGCCGGAAAAGGCGTGCATGTCGTGACTGTGAACGACTATCTTGCCAACCGCGATGCCGAATGGATGGGGCGGGTCTACCGGTTCCTTGGCCTCAGCGTCGGCGTGAACCTGTCGCAGATGGAGCATGAGCTCAAGCAGCAAGCTTATGCCGCAGACATTACCTACGGCACCAACAGCGAGTTCGGGTTCGATTACCTGCGCGACAACATGGTGTTCCAGGCGTCCGAGCGGGTGCAGAGACCCATGAACTACGCCATCGTCGACGAGGTGGACTCGATTCTTATCGATGAAGCCCGCACGCCGCTCATCATATCCGGGCAGGCTGAGGACAGTACCGAGCTCTATCACCGCATGAATGAGGTGGTACCCAGGCTGGTTCGGGTGAAGGAAGAGAATGGCCCCGGCGATTTCACGGTCGACGAGAAGGCGCACCAGGTTCTTCTCACCGAAGCCGGGCATGAGCGCGCCGAGGAAATGCTGACGCAGGCGGGCCTTCTGCCCGAGAACGGCAGCCTTTATGACGCCACCAATATCAACCTGATGCATCATCTCTATGCGGCGTTGCGGGCGCATTCCCTGTTCCATCGCGACCAGCACTATGTGGTGCAGAACGGGGAAGTCGTCATCGTCGACGAATTCACTGGGCGGCTAACCCCCGGACGCCGCTGGTCCGACGGCCTGCATCAGGCCATCGAAGCGAAGGAAGGGGCGAAGGTCCAGCGCGAGAATCAGACCCTCGCCTCGATCACCTACCAGAACTATTTCCGCATTTACAAGAAGCTCGCGGGAATGACCGGCACCGCGGATACCGAGGCCTACGAGTTCCAGCAGATCTATGGCCTGGAGACGATGCTCATCCCGACTCACCAGCCGATGGTCCGGGAAGATCGGATGGACCAGGTTTACCGTACCGCCAAGGAAAAATATGGGGCGGTGATCATTGACATCCGAGATTGCTACCAGCGCAGCCAGCCAGTGCTGGTCGGCACCACGTCAATCGAGAACTCCGAATTGCTGGCCAAGCTTTTGGAGAACGAGAAGCTTCCGCATCAGGTCCTTAACGCCAAGCAGCACGCGCGCGAGGCGGAGATCGTTTCACAGGCCGGACGCCCCAAGATGGTAACGATCGCGACCAATATGGCGGGCCGCGGTACCGACATCGTGCTGGGCGGTAATCCCGAGCCGGAAATCAACAAGGTGCAGAACGACGCCGATTTGTTGGACCCGGATAAGGAACGGCGCGTTGCTGAAATGAGATCCCAATGGCAGAAACTGCACGAACAGGTCGTTGCGTCCGGTGGCCTCCACATCGTGAGCACGGAACGCCACGAATCGCGGCGCATCGACAATCAGTTACGCGGCCGTTCGGGCCGGCAGGGCGACCCGGGTTCCAGCCGCTTCTATCTTTCGCTGGAGGATCCGCTGCTTCGCATTTTCGCTTCGGACCGCGTCGCCTCGATCATGGATCGTCTCAAGATGCCCGAGGGCGAGGCGATCGAGCATCCTTGGGTTACCCGGGCCATCGAAAATGCGCAGCGCAAGGTCGAGGCGCGCAACTTCGACATCCGCAAGCAGTTGCTGGAGTATGACGACGTCGCCAACGACCAGCGCAAGGTCATCTACACGCAGCGCAACGAACTGCTCGAGGCCACCGACATCTCGGAAACGATCCGCTCCATGCGCGAGGGGACGGTCGATGCTCTGATCTCGCAGCACATCACGCCGGAGAGCATCGACGAGCAATGGGACATCCCGGGGCTCGAGAAAACCCTCGCCGGAGAACTGGGCCTGAATCTGCCGATCGGCAAATGGCTGGACGAGGAAACGTCGCTAGACGAACAAAGCCTGCGCGCCCGCATCGTCGAGGCCGCCAACAGGTTCTATGAGCAGAAGTTCGGAGGGCTGGACACCGGGAGGGTTCATGCGTTCGAGCGAGCAATGATGTTGCAAAGCCTCGACACGCACTGGCGCGAGCACCTGTCGGCGCTCGACCATTTGCGCCAGGGCATCCATTTGCGAGGCTACGCGCAGAAGAATCCCAAACAGGAGTACAAGCGCGAAGCCTTCGACCTGTTCTCGCTGATGCTGGAGGCGGTGCGCACCGAGGTGACCCGCATCCTGATGGTCGTCATGATCAAGACCGAGGAAGAAGTCGAGACCGTCGTCGAGAAGCAGGAGCAGACGGAACTGAAGAACGTGCAATACCAGCATGCTGGCTATGACGAGGCGCTGGAAAAGGCGAACGCGGACAATAAGGAAACGCCTTTCGTCCGCGGCCAGAAAGTGGGGCGTAACGATCCCTGCCCCTGCGGATCAGGCAAGAAATACAAGCAATGCCACGGCAAGCTGGATTGACGCGGCGATGGCTGTAAACCTGGCGGCGCCGGATCCCGCTTCGCTGTTTGCGGTGAAGGGCGTGAAAATCGGCGTGACTGAAGCCGGGGTCCGGAAGCCCAATCGCAAGGACCTGATGCTGATGACCCTGGCGCCCGGCAGCCGTGTCGCCGCCGTGTTTACCCGCAACCGGTTCTGCGCGGCTCCCGTCACTCTGGCGAAGTCTCATCTGCACGGCGGCCAGATCCGCGCCCTGCTGGTCAATACGGGCTGTGCCAACGCGGGTACAGGAGACGATGGAGTGCTGCGGGCAGCACAGACCTGTGAAGCCGTAGCAAAACTGCTGGACTGCAACGCCACCCAGGTCCTGCCGTTTTCCACAGGCGTGATCATGGAGCCCCTGCCGATGGAGCGTATCGTTGCCGGACTGCCGGGCTGCGTGGCCAATCTCCGCGACAACAACTGGGCGCTCGCGGCGCAAGCGATCATGACCACCGACACCGTCGCCAAGGCGTATTCGAAACGCATCAACCTCGGTGGCCAGCAGGTGACGCTGACCGGCATAGCGAAAGGCTCGGGGATGATCCGGCCGAACCTGGCAACGATGCTTGGATTCATGGCGACTGATGCGCGAATCGAGCCGTCGTTGTTGCAGCAGGCAACTACCTATGCCGCGGAGCGTACGTTCAACTGTGTTACGGTCGACGGCGACACGTCCACCAACGACTCATTCATTCTCGTTGCAACCGGTCAATCTGGAACGGTCGAAATCAGCAAATCGGATTCGCCGGAATTCAAGATTTTCCTGGATGCGGTGACCGAAGTTTCGTTATTCCTTGCGCAGGCGCTGGTCCGCGACGGAGAAGGCGCCACTAAATTCATCACTATCCGGGTCGAGGGCGGCATGAGCGAGACCGAATGCCGGAAGGTGGGATACTCCATCGCGCATTCGCCGCTCGTCAAAACGGCTTTTTTCGCTTCCGACCCGAATCTAGGACGCATTCTTGCCGCCATCGGTTATGCCGGCATCGAGGATCTTGACGTGTCAAAAGTCGATCTGTATCTCGATGATGTCATGGTGGCGAAAGGCGGCGGGCGGTCCCCGAGCTATCGCGAAGAGGACGGCCAGAAAGTCATGAAGCAACAGGAGATCATGGTTCGCGTGGTGCTCGCTCGCGGGACTTCCGCTGCCACCGTGTGGACCTGCGATTTGTCCCACGACTACGTCAGCATCAACGCCGATTACCGCAGCTGATAGCCGTAACCCAAACGCATGGCAGATCTGGAAAAAATACTGAAGCGGGTGGAGCAGGTGCTGGAGCGGTTCGAAGCAACCTTGCCGCACAAGGTGTCGGCGCCGGACTGGAAGTCGTCGATTGCATTTCGCTGGCGCAAGCGCGGCAATACGGGATTCCTGCAGCCGGTGGCCCACCCCCACAAAATCGGCCTTGCCGATCTTCAGGGAATCGACGATCAAATCGACCTGGTCGAGCAAAACACCCGCCAGTTCATCGAGGGGTTGACCGCCAACAATGTTTTGCTGACCGGCGCGCGCGGCACCGGAAAATCTTCACTGGTGAAAGCGGTTCTCAATAAATTCTCTGCCAGGGGACTGCGTTTGATCGAAGTGGAAAAGCAGGATCTGATAGACCTGCCCGACATCGTCGACCTCGTGGCCGATGCGCCCTATAAACTCCTGTTGTTCTGCGACGACCTTTCCTTCGATGCCGACGAGCCGGGTTACAAGGCGCTGAAGGTCGTCCTCGACGGCTCCATTTCCGCCACTTCGGACAACTTGCTGATATACGCCACCTCCAATCGGCGCCATCTCATGCCCGAGTATATGCAGGAGAATCTGGAGACCAAGTATCTCGGCGAGGAAATTCACCCGGGTGAGACGGTCGAGGAAAAGATCTCCCTGTCGGAACGTTTCGGCCTGTGGGTCTCCTTCTATCCCTTCGATCAGGACGAGTATCTCGCGATCGTCGACTATTGGCTGGGCCAGTTAGGTGTTCCGGAAAAGGAGCGGACCAGGTCCCGTAACGAAGCGCTGCAATGGGCCCTGACGCGCGGATCCCGCAGCGGCCGGGTCGCCTGGCATTTCGCCCGGGACTATGCCGGAAGCCACAAGGTCAAAGGCAGGACCGGCCGCAAGATGGTCTGAGTCGTTTCCGCAAAACCCCATGCATCTATCCGTCCCGTGAGTGAACGCGAGATTGCGGTCGCTGCAGCGGTTATTGAACATCCGGATGGCCGTTTCCTGCTGACGCAGCGGCCCGAGGGCAAGGTGTACGCGGGTTATTGGGAATTTCCCGGCGGCAAGGTCGAACCGGGGGAATCCGTTGCTCACGCGTTGAAACGCGAACTCCGCGAGGAACTGGGCGTCGAGGTTCGGGCGGCCTATCCATGGATCACCCGGATTCACAAGTATCCGCACGGCACCGTCCGGCTGCATTTCCATCGGGTGGTGGATTGGAGCGGGGAACCGCATCCGCGTGAGGGTCAGACCCTGGCATGGCAGAGGCATGGGGCGCTCGATGTCGCACCGATGCTGCCCGCCAATGCCCCCATTCTAAAAGCCCTGTCACTGCCGGTGGTTTGTGGAATCACGCATGCCTGGGAGGTTGGAATGCCGCGCGCGACCCGCGAGTTGAAGGCGGCCATTCACGGCGGGCTCAGGCTGGTTCAGATTCGGGAAGGTGCGCTGCCCGAGACCGATCGTAAAACTTTTGCGATGAACGTAATCAGGCAGGTGCGCACTGCTGGCGGCATCGCACTGCTCAACGGCGGCCAGGATCTGGCAAACGAAACTGGCGCCGATGGCGTTCATCTGTCGGCCGCCGCGCTGATGGCCGCTACAGTGCGGCCGCAGGTAGCGTGGTGCAGTGCCTCATGCCATGACAAGGAGGAACTCGCACGCGCTGTCGAAATGGGTGTGGACTTCGTGCTGCTCGGCCCGTTGCGGGAAACGCCGACGCATCCCGGCAAGACGGGAATCGGCTGGGAAGGATTTGCCACTTTGTCGGGGGGCTATCCCCTCCCGGTTTTCGCGCTCGGAGGCCTGCAAAGGCAGGATCTGCACATCGCCCGCAGTCGGGGCGCTCACGGCATTGCGATGATCCGCGGCGCCTGGCAGGATCACGTTTCCTCGGGCTGATCGTCCGATTGCGTCTTTCCGTGGTCCGCGTTCTCCTGCGGGATACGATAGGCGCCGGTGGCCCATTGCCCCAGGTCGATAAGTTTGCAGCGCTCGGAGCAGAACGGACGATAAGGATTGTCCTGGCTCCAGACCAGGGCCGCGCCGCAGGCTGGGCAGACGACAGTCCGCGGTTTCCTGGATTCCGGACTCATCAAAGATCAGAAGGTAAGATTGAAACTGCCTGCAAAGTCAATGCCAGCGCGGTTCTTCGATTTCCACATATCCTCTAGCTACTCGCGTAGCTACTCGGCTTGGCCATGCTGGGCTGTCTCTCCAGGGCCAGCACATC
>CAYODB010000111.1:0-12868 GCA_964402495.1 uncultured Bordetella sp. | reverse complement strand
ATGGTGAACTGTTCGGTGGGGAACAGCGGAGTCAGGTTCTCGAACAGGATCTTGTGCTTGGAATTCTCGGGCGGTTCGCCGTTGACCTTGTCGACCTTGACCAGCGCGAAGTAGCGCTCCCCGTCCTTCGGCGTTCTGATCTCGCCCTCGATCGAATCGCCGGTGTGCAGGTTGAACCTGCGGATCTGCGAAGGGCTTACATAGATGTCGTCGGGCCCGGCCAGGTAGGAGGTGTCGGGACTTCGCAGGAATCCGAATCCGTCAGGCAGGACTTCCAGGGTTCCTTCGCCGAATATGCTTTCGCCGCGTTTGGCCTGATTCTTCAGCAACGCGAAGATCAGGTCCTGCTTGCGCATCCGGTTGGCGTTCTCGACTTCGTTGGTCGTTGCCATCTCCACGAGTTCGGTGACGTGGAGGTTTTTGAGGTCGGACAAATGCATGAGGAGAGAGCCTACAGGGTGTGAATCAAGGGGGGACTCGGGACAAACGAAGCGGGAAGGGACCTTACCCGCCACCGGCCGCAAACGCTTTATTGGGTGCGTCTGCTGACCAGTACGGGGACAAGCCTAGAACACTTTAGATGTTACTGTCAATAAATGCCGTCAACTGGGATTTCGATACAGCGCCCACTTTTGTCGCCTCGATATTTCCGTTTTTGAAGATCATCAGAGTTGGGATTCCGCGGATGCCGTACTTGGGTGGCGTACCCTGATTCTCGTCGATGTTGAGCTTGGCGATTTTCAGGCGGCCGCCGTATTCCCTGGCCACTTCGTCGAGAATCGGCGCGATCATCTTGCAGGGTCCGCACCATTCGGCCCAATAGTCCACCAGCACTGGAAGCTGTGACTGGAGAACCTCCGGCTCGAAAGAGTCGTCGGTGACGTGGTGTATATGTTCGCTCATGGGAGAATTGCCTCGAAGTATTGAAAAGGGATTGCTGCCGGACAGCCGCAGTCCGGACGGACTGCGTTTCGAAATCTGAGAGTTTCGAAATCTGAGACCTATGCTAGCGAAAAAGATTTCGAAAGGGAAGCCGCAGCCTGCTGCACCGCCGTTGGGCCGTGGAGGAAATTGTCTGCAATTTCATACGCATATTCGGAATGGCGCCGGCCTGTCTGGAGGATTTGTGCCAAGTTTTTGCTAGAATGCCAGCCTTGAGCCTGCGTTGGCGATCCGCAACCGTCCTTCCATAATATATGCGTGGCATGGAGTTTTAAAGGCCCTGTCGCCCAAGGATGCAGCCAGGCGCGCTTTGCCCGGGGAAAAAGGAATCATGACCTACGTCGTAACCGAGAGTTGCATCAAGTGCAAATACACCGATTGTGTGGACGTCTGTCCCGTGGACTGCTTCCACGAGGGGCCGAACATGCTGGTGATCGATCCGGACGAATGCATCGATTGCACGCTCTGCGTGGCGGAATGCCCGGTCGAAGCCATCTACGCGGAGGATGACGTGCCGGAGAACCAGCGCGCATTCCTGCAGTTGAATGCAGAGCTTGCCAAAGCATGGCCAGTGCTCGCCGAAAAGAAGGACGCGCCGGCCGACGCCGACGAGTGGAAGGACAAGAGCGACAAGGTCAGCCTGCTGGACCGCGGTTGAATGCGCGCTTGCTCCTGCACGATTGCAAGGGCAGGATTCGAATAGTTCGGGCGCCATGACGGACGGCGCCGAATTTCCGGATGTTCAGAAACGTGAGCTGCTCTCCCGGCTCGCCGAAGGCCATGCGGCACGGATGGTCGTGCTCACGCCCAACCAGCGCCTTGCGCATGAACTCGCGCGCGAATTCCACGAAGCACAAAGCGCCAAAGGCCTGATCGCCTGGGAAACCCCTGACGTCATGCCCTTCAGGGCTTTCGTCGAGCGGCTGTATGAGGACGCGTTGTATTCGGACGCGGCGCCCCGGCTCCCGTTGTTGCTGACTTCCGTGCAGGAATGGGAACTGTGGCAGACGGCGATAAGGGCGAGCGAGTGGGGCGGGATGCTGCTCTCACTGCCATCCACCGCCGAGGACTGCCGGCGTGCCTGGGAGCTGGCGCACGAGTGGGACATTGCCGGCGCGCTGGGAACATTACCCGGCAATGAGGATGCGAGGGCTTTCGCCGAATGGGCGAAGAGCTACGCGCGGCGCTGCGACAAGGACGGCAACGTCGATTCGTCGCGCCTTCCCGACGTCGTGGCGCCGCTATTGGGCGAAGCGGCGCTTGCGAAGCCGGAACTGCTCATCGCATACGGGTACGACATCGTGCCGCCGCAGGTGCGGAATTTCTTCGATGCCTGCCAACGACACGGGATCGCGGTCCACAGGTGCGCGGCGCAACCAAGGGAAGGCCGGGTATGCCGGTTGGCCTTCGCTTCTGCGCGCGAAGAACTGGAGGCTGTTGCGCACTGGGCGCGCGCGAGGCTTGAAGCGGGAGCGAAGCGCGTCGGTGTCGTGGTGCCCGAGCTTGGCCAGCGCAGAAAGGAAGTCGCGCGAGTCTTCGCACGCGTCATGGATCCGGGGCACAATCTCCCCGGCTCCGGCCAGACAGCACCGCCCTTCAACATCTCGCTCGGCGCACCGCTTGCCGACTATGCTCTCGCGCGAACCGCCCTCGGCGTGCTTGAGCTTGCCACCGGCGAAATGCCCTTCGAGCAGGCAAGCAGGCTGATCCGCTCGCCCTTCGTCGGCGGCGCCGCAGCGGAATTCAGCGTCCGTTCACTGCTCGACGTGATGTTGCGCAGGAAGGCGCCGGCGCTCGTCACCCTTGGCAAGCTGGTGGCGCTGATCGATGGCGCGCCGGCGTTGCGCCGCCAGCTCGAAACTCTCTTCGCCCTCGCCAGGGAATGTGCGGGCGGCGAACGCTCGCCGCACGACTGGGGCAGGCATTTCTCCGCTTTCCTGGAGGCGGCAGGGTTTCCCGGCGAACGCAGTCTCGACTCCGGTGAGTTCCAGACGCTCGCCAAATTCAACGAGGCGCTGGCCGGCCTGGCGAAGCTCGAGCGTGTTGCGCCGAGGATGTCTTGCACGCGAGCCCTCGCGCGATTGCGGCATATTTGCGCCGCTACGCTGTTCCAGCCGGAAACGCCCGATGCGCCGATCCAGGTTCTCGGCGTCCTCGAGTCCGCGGGGCTCGAGTTCGATGCGCTCTGGGTGAGCGGCCTTTCCGACGAGGCCTGGCCGCTGCCGACACGGCTCAATCCCTTTATCCCTCCGGCGGTGCAGCGCAGGGCAGGAATTCCCGAAGCTTCGGCGCAAGCAACGCTGGCCCGCGGCAGGCGCATCACGGACGGCTGGTTTGCGGCGGCAAACGAGGTCGTTGTTTCGCATCCGCTGATGGAGAAGGACCGCTCGCTGCTTGCTTCCCCTCTGATTTCCTCGATTCCGCCAGGGACGCCGGAGACAGCAGTCCATGCGCGATATCGGGACCTGATCTTTGCTGCGAGACGGATCGAAACGCTCGCCGACGGCCGGGCGCTCGCCCTGCCCACAAAAAACCCGAGGGGCGGAACCAGGATTCTTTCGGATCAGGCGGCCTGCCCGTTCCGCGCCTTTGCGCGCCACCGGCTGGGCGCGGAAGGGCTAGAGGAGCCGGCGGCAGGACCGGACGCGCGTGTCCGCGGCCAACTGCTGCACACACTGATGAAAGAGTTGTGGGGCGAACTGAAAGGCAGTGACGGACTGCGGGAGGATTGCGGGCCGGCGATCGAAAGAGCAGCGGATGCCGCGGTAGCGGCAGCAAAACTGGAACAGCCGTTCGCCGCACTTGAGCGGAAAAGACTCGCGAAGCTCGCCCGCGAATGGCTTGAAGTCGAACGTGCGCGCCATGCGTTCGAAGTTGTCGCAACGGAAGAGAAGCGCAAGCTCACCGTAGCCGGTCTCGAGCTGAACGGCCGCATCGACCGCATGGACCGGCTGGCGTCCGGCGGGCATGTGCTGATCGACTACAAGACAGGCAGGCCCACGCCGAACGATTGGCTCGGAGAGCGCCCGGAGGACCCGCAACTGCCGCTCTATGCGCTGAATGCGAAAGAGGACATCGCCGTCGTCGCGTTCGCAAAGCTGAAGACGGGAGCGATGCGCTATATGGGATTCTCCGAAGGCAAGGAGGTCATTCCCGGGGTTAAATCCGCCGTCGACTGGGATGCGCTGATCGCCTCCTGGAGAAAAGAACTCGAATCACTCGGCAGCGGTTTTGCTGCCGGTGACGCGCGGGTGGATCCAAAAAACGTCCTGAAAACCTGCCGCTACTGCGACCTGCAGCCCCTGTGCCGGGTATACGAACGGGTAAACGCCCTGGGTGACGACCAGGAGGACGGCGATGGCTGAGCGCGTGTCCGCAGACCAGGGTGAGCGTGACGCCGCGCTCGACGTGCACCGCTCCTTCATCGTACAGGCGCCGGCGGGGTCGGGGAAAACAGAATTGCTGGTGCAGCGCTATCTGAGATTGCTTGCCAGCGTCGAGAAGCCCGAAGAAATCGTTGCCATCACATTCACAAAGAAAGCTGCCGCAGAGATGCGCAAGCGCGTGATGGAGAAGCTCTCCCCGGAACTCGCGCCGCGCCTGCGCATCCAGACCATCGACGCGCTGTGCGCCGCGTTGACCCGGCAGATGCCCGTGCTGGCCAGGTTCGGCGCGCAACCGGCGATGGCCGAGGATGCTTCGGAACTGTACCGGGAGGCGGCGACGCGCACGCTCGCCGACCTCACGCCGCCGGTGGCGCGACTGCTCGCGCATCTGGACAACAACGTTGCCGACGCCACCGATCTGCTCGCCGGGATGCTGGAGCGGCGTGACCAGTGGCTGCGCAAGACCGGTGACGCACCGGGTCGCAGCGAGCTCGAGGCCACGCTGGGCGCAGAACGCGGGCGCCTGATCCGCAACGCTCAGGCGCTGCTTCCAGGGGCATCGGAGGATCTCGCGAAGGAACTTCTCACCAGGGAAGGAACCTGGCGCAAGAAAAATGAGCAGTCGCAGGCGCTTTCCGGCAATGAATCGCTGCGATTGGCGCTCGTGGCGTTGCTGACTGCGCCACCCGCAGCGTATTCGCCCACGCAGTGGGAAGCCCTTGAGGCCATCCTGGCGCTGCTCAATCCCGCCCTGGCGCAACTGCTCGCCCTTTTCGGCGAGCGCGGCGAAGTCGATTTCACCCAGATCGCACACGGCGCGCTGCAGGCGCTGGGCACAGCGGATGAGCCGACCGACCTCCTGCTCTCGATGGATGCGCGCGTGCGCCATCTTCTGGTGGACGAGTTCCAGGACACCTCCAACTCGCAATGGGAACTGCTCGTACGCCTCACGGCCGGCTGGGAGGCTGGCGACGGGCGCACGGTCTTCGCGGTCGGCGATCCGATGCAGTCCATTTACCGCTTCCGCGATGCGCAGGTCGGACTTTTCCTGCAAGCGCGGCGCGAGGGGCTGCCGGGCATCCTCCTCGAACCTCTCACCTTGTCGACGAACTTCCGCTCGCAGGCGAAGATCGTGGAGTGGGTGAACCGGGTCTTTCCGCGCGTGCTTCCGGTCGCAGAGGACGAATCATCCGGCGCCGTGCCATATTCGCCATCAGTTGCGTTCCACGAGGCGGCGCCTGACGGCGAGCCGACGCTGGAGACTTGCGCGGGCCGGGATGACGAGGCGAGGCGTGTCGTCGAGCTGGTCAGGTCGGCGAAGGGCAGAACCGCAATTCTGGTGCGCAACCGCAATCATCTCGACGCCGTCGTCCCGGCACTGAAGGAGGCCGGCATTCGCTTCCGCGCGGTGGAGATCGAGCAGCTCGGGGAGAAGCAGGTAGTCCAGGATCTGTTCGCGCTGACACGGGCGCTGACGCACCTCGCCGACCGTGTCGCCTGGCTCGCCATCCTGCGTGCGCCGTGGTGCGGACTCACGCTCGAAGAGCTTTCCGCGTTCTTCGAGGCGAGAAACCAGACCACCATCTGGGAACTCATGCAGGACCATCCGCGCCTTGCATCAATGCGAGAGGTGATCGCTCCCGCGCTGGAGCAGCGCATGCGCGGCACGCTGCGCGATCGCGTGGAAGGCGTCTGGCTCGCGCTGGGTGGGCCGGCTTGCGTGGAAGATGCCACCGATCTGGAAGATGGCGAAATCTTCTTCGACGAACTCGAGCGCCTGGAGGAGGCTGGAGAGCTGGAGGATTTCTCAAGCCTTGGCACGAGCCTGCAGAAGCTCTACGCGCTGCCCGACGTCAATGCCGGTGAGAATGCAGTCGAGATCATGACCATCCACAAGGCCAAGGGTCTCGAATTCAACACAGTTATCGTGCCCGGCCTGGATCGGCCGCCGCAAAGCGGTCAGCGGCCGCTGTTTGCATGGAGGAATCTGCCCGGCGACCGGTTGCTGCTTGCGCCGATCGACGAAACCGGCGCAGAGAAGGATCTGCTCTATCGTTACGTACGCGGCCTGGACAAGGAAGCGGAGGACATCGAAGCAGGGCGACTGCTGTACGTGGCGGCAACGCGGGCGGAGTCGGGGTTGCATCTGCTTGCCTGTGTGAAAGTGGACGACCACGGAGTCCTTACCATGCCACCGCGCAGGAGTCTGCTGGGAATTGCATGGGGTGCAGTGTCGGAACACATAGCTCTGCCCGCCCCTTCGGAATCCGGTTCTGCGAAGGGCGGCCCCCGGCCTGCCGATCGGCTGCGGCGGTTGCCTTTGGATTTCCGCATTTGCGCCGCACCCGATTCCGCCAGGTGGGAGGGTTCCGACAGGGCGCTGGAAGCTGCCGGCCAGATCGAATTCTCCTGGGTGGGCGAATCCGCGCGGCACATAGGCAGCGTGGTGCATCGCTGGCTGCAGCGTATCGCCGAAGACGAGATGAAAAACTGGGACCGCGCGCGGGTGGCTGGCCTGCGCAAGGCGTTTCGAGACGAACTGGGGATGCGCGGCATTCCGCAAGCCGAACTCGACGGAGCCGTGGAACGGGTGACCGCCGCGCTGCGAAATTCCCTCGAAGACCAACGTGGGTCCTGGCTGCTGGGTCCGCAGGCGCAGGCGCAAAACGAATTCCGCGTTACCGCGCTCATCGATGGCGAGCGGCGCAATCTGGTCATCGACCGCACCTTCATCGATGCGCAGGGCCGGCGCCGCATCGTCGATTACAAGACCAGCAGCCACGAAGGTGCGGGCGTCGAGGATTTTCTCGACCAGGAGCAGGATCGCTATCGCGTGCAACTCGAACGCTATGCGCTCGCGCTGGCCGCGGAACAGTCGGATCTCGGACTTTACTTCCCGCTTCTCTCGGGTTGGCGCGAGTGGAAAAAAGGCGATTGAATCGCACGCTGAGTCAGTAATCCTTCACCGCAGATACCCGGCCTCCAACGCGCCTTTGCGGTTCAGGGGTAGGCAGGTAAGCGGCAGAACTGCATGTCCGAAAATGGCTAGCATCGGCCTGCGCCAACAGGCAACATGCTGGCCATGGACCTCGATTTCGAGAGCGCCTACCAGGCGCTCACCAGCCGCGACCCGCGTTTCGACGGCCTGCTTTACGTGGGCGTCGCCTCGACGGGCATCTACTGCCGCATCGTCTGCAACTCGCGGCGGCCGCTGCGCAAGAACTGCAGTTTCTACCCGCATCGGGCGGCGGCCGAGCAAGCCGGATTCCGGCCCTGCCTGCGCTGCCGTCCGGAACTGGCCCCGGGCAATGCACTGGTCGACTCGCGCAACCGTCTTGCGGTAGCGCTCTCGCGCCGCATCGAAGAGGGTGCGCTGAGCGAGATGGATGTGCCGGCGCTGGCGTCCGAGATGGGCATCAGCGACCGCCACCTGCGGCGCGTGATTCAGGACGAGTTCGGCGTGTCGCCGAACAAGCTGCTCGAGACCCAGCGCCTGCTGACCGCGAAACTGCTGCTCACGGATACCACGCTGCCGATAACGGAAGTGGCCTTCGCCAGCGGCTTTTCGAGCCTGCGCCGCTTCAACGATGCGTTCAAGATCAACTACCGCCTGAACCCGACGCAGTTCCGCCGCGGCTCGGGCGCGGCGAAAGCGGGCAGCCCTTTCGTCTTTCATCTCGCTTACAGGCCGCCGCTCGACTGGGAAGGCCTGCTCGAGTTCCTCTCCAGGCGCCTGTACGCCGGCGTGGAAGTGATCCGTGACGACAGCTACCTGCGAACCGTGAGCCTGGGCGGCCACAGCGGCTGGATCCGCGTCCGGCCCGGCACCAGACGCCATGCACTGGCGGTCGAACTGGCGCCGGAACTCGGCCGTGCGATTCCTTCCGTGCTCATGCGCGTGCGCCGCCTGTTCGATCTTGGCGCCGAGCCCGAGCGCATTTCCAAACGCCTCGGCAGGATCGCCGCGAAGTGTCCCGGCCTGCGGCTGCCTGGCGCCTTCGACGGTTACGAAGTCGCAATCCGCGCCGTGCTCGGCCAGCAGATCAGCGTGAAAGCAGCGACCACGATCGCGGGACGCTTCGCCATGGCGTACGGCGAGCCGGTGCGGATGCCTTTCCCCGACCTTTACCTGCTGATGCCCACGGCGCAGCGTGTCGCGAAATCCGACGAATCCGCCATGAAGAAAATCGGCGTGACTTCAGCGCGGGCACGCACGCTGCTGGGTGTGTCGCGCGCGATGGCGAAAACGCCGAATCTGCTGGAACCCGGCGTCGATGTGGAAGCCGCGATGATGCGCATCAAGAAACTGCCGGGCATCGGCGAATGGACGGCGCAATACCTGGCGATGCGTGCTTTTTCCTGGCCCGACGCGTTCCCGGCTACTGATCTGGGCATCCGCAAGGCGCTAGGTCTGGAAGACGAGCGCAGGATCATCGCGCATGCGGAAGGCTGGCGGCCGTGGCGCGGCTATGCGGCCATGCACCTGTGGAGAACCCTGGCATGAACACATTCCATACTTTCTACGAAAGCCCGGTCGGTCCGCTGCTGCTGATGTCCGATGGCGCAGCGCTGACCGGCCTGCATACCGAGAGCGACAAGTATCGTCCGAAGATCCGCCCGGACTGGATCGAGGACGACGGCGCAGTCCCGTTCGCCCGTGTGAAGGCGCAACTGCACGACTACTTCGAGGGGCGCCTGACCGGGTTCGACCTGCCATTGAATCCGCAGGGGACGGAGTTCCAGATGCGGGTATGGAAGCAGTTGTGCGGCATTTCTTTCGGCGAAACCATTTCCTACGGCGAACTGGCCCGGCGCATTGGCAACCCGAATGCTTCGCGCGCCGTCGGCATGGCCAATTCCCGCAACCCGATTTCCATCATCGTTCCCTGCCATCGGGTGATCGGCGCCGACAATTCGCTCACCGGTTATGCCGGCGGGCTGGACCGCAAGCGGGTGTTGCTGGCGCATGAAGCAAGCACCAAGGAAACGAGGTACGAGGGTCGAGGTGCGAGTCAGGGCCAAACAGCGCTTGATCTGTAGTCGGGACAGGAAGGCAAAAAGGTGAAAATGAAGGGCGGGTTAGTAAGCCTGGTGCACCTGCTTTCACCTTTCCGCTTTAACCTTTCGGCTTCTTGTCGCGCTCTCGCGAGACAAGTCGGGCAAGTCTCGACAAGCGCCGATCCCCAACCCTCTGTTCCTCAAGGCTGTGCGCGGTCTGCGCCAGGTAGTCCGCGCAACTGCCATAGGCGCCGTGCGCCTTCAGCGCGATGGATACGATATTCTCGTCCTCGAGCCGGCCGGCGTAGCCCGGCCGGGCGCGGTTGACGACGAAGGCGATGGCCCGCACCGTCGCATCTCCGATGTCGGCATTGATCCATTTCGGCATGTAGGTCCCTGCGACCATTTCGCGCCGCCACAGGATGGCCAGTTCTTCCTCGAATCTGCGGTCGTGCAACCGGTAGGCGACACCGTGGCAGGAGCCGCCGCGGTCGAGCGCCAGCACCAGTCCGGGGACGTCCGGCGTACCGCGGTTGACCCTGGACCAGATGTAGAAGCCGCGGTGCCAGCCGCGAACCCGCGCCCAGCGTCGCTCGGCATAGTCCATCAGCGGGTTCCAGATCAATGAGCCGTAGCCGAACACCCAGATGGGTTTGTCTTTGGGGTGGATCGACAGGGTAGCGGCGAGCGAAGCGGCGACATCCTCGTCGGACATCAGCAGATGTCCGTGTCCGGCGTCGCGCACCGCCTGGCGCACGCCGTCCCTTTCCAGCATCGAACGGTCGACTTTGCTCATGGTGGAATTGTGCAGAGGATGGACTCAAGTTGCCAGTACGGGGGGCTGGGAGAAAACCCCCGGATCGGAGATGCTGTTACTGGACTAGAATCGAACCGCCGAGGGCGGACAATGACCGAAAACACCCCATTTGCAGTACTGGGTTGCAAGCAATGCCGGGATGGCGTCGGATTGGGCATGGATTTTACGATGGCGTTCCAGCCGATCGTCCCGGCCTTGGCGGCGAAGCGCGCGCCGGAATTCAAGGGAGCGTAGTTCCGAAGAATATTGCATGGACAAGAGTCCGCCGCTTTACACCGAGCAGTGCTTTCAAGGCCCTCCTGAGGAGGGCGTAACGAATCCGCGCGCTACCCTCCCGCAGTGTTTTTTTTCGCGCGGCTGGGATGCGGCAGCCGATGCAAGGCGGTGGCCGCCGGTTGTGCGCCTGCTCGAGTGGCTGCTGCTCGGGCTGTGCGTGGCCTTGCTCCTCGCCTGTGCCCATCGAACCGCAGGCAAGCAGGAGCCAGCGGTTTCCGCGGTCGGCGCCGGGATCCCATACGCGGGTTTTGCCGTGGGTGAGAATCCGGCAGGCGGCGCGGTCGTGATGGACACGATCGCAGGGCCGGCCGCGCTGGCGGGGCTTCTGCCTGGCGACCGCATCGACGCCGCGGCCGGCGAGCCCGTCGGAGCGGCCCGGCTCCTTGAAATCATCTGGTCGTCCACGCCGGGCACGCGATTGCCGCTGCGGGTGATCCGCGACACACAAGTCCTCGAGCTGGATCTTGTCGTGGGCGACCGCGAGACCTGGGCGTCGCCTTCATCCTGGCCGTCGAGGGTTTCTTACGTTGATTCAGGTGCCCGGACAGCGGGTGTCTGGCTGGACGAGGTGAACGCCAGGGTCGCGTGGGCCGCGCCCGCACTGGCGCCGGTGAACGATCGCGTCGATCGCATGTTCGGCGAACTTGCCCGCAATGGAACGGGATACAACAGGCTTTCGCTGAACCGCCAGGCGCTTGCCGATCCCGGCACGCTGATCGCATGGGAACACCGCCTGGTACAGGACATGGATCCGGCGGGGGAGGTGCGCTCGCAAGTGATGCCCATGCTGTGCGAAGTGCTGGCCCTCGATTGCGGCATGCTTGCGCAGGATTCGCCCGACGGCGCCGGCACGCGATCGCTTGCGGAATTTTCCGCATCGATAGCCGTCGCCAATCGGCGGGTGCAGGCGGCGTTTGCCGAGGCCGGGCAGCGGGCTGCGCTGCTCGCGGATCTGCGCTATCTGCTCGAGCAGACCGCCGAGAACCGCACGCTGCTGGACCGGCCGCAGGCGATCCGCGGAATCCGCGCGATGCAAATGAGCCGCCGCGTGAACTCCGCGGCTCTGCTGGAGGCCTTTGGCCTGCTTATCGACAATGCCGCGCGTCAGCCGGTGGTGCCCGCTGCCGGGCGCCGCGAACCACCCAAAGCGCTGGCCGCCCTGGTGTCAGGAGACATACTCGACTATGAGGAGGTCGATGGCGGCTACGTGGTCATGGGCGGTCCCGGCCCGAACCGGTATCGGATGGAGCGCCTGTTCGCGGTGATCGATACCGGTGGCGACGACCGCTATGTTTGGGGTGAGGGCGAGCCCCTCGAAACACAGACGGTGATCGACCTCCAGGGCAACGACAGTTATGAAGCCCGCATTGGCGGTCCAGGCGCGGGCTGGCTTGGTGCCGCACTCCTGATCGACATGGCGGGCGACGATCGTTATGCGAGCTCGCTTGGCGGTTACCTTTCGCAGAGCCTCAGCCAGGGTGTCGGGGGCCCGGGAGGTGCGGGCGTTCTGGTCGACGCCGGCGGCGAGGATCTCTACCGCGCGAATGGTCCGGTGCCATCGGCGTATGACACACCGGCGGTGTTCATGAGCTTCAGTCAGGGTGTGGGCTTCGGCATCCGGCCTTATGACCATGGCGGCTTCGGCGCGCTGATCGATTTCGGCGGCAACGATCGCTACGAGGGCGGGGAATTCAGCCAGGGCGGCGGCTATTTCTGGGGCGTTGGCCTGCTGCACGATGCCAGCGGCAACGACCTGTATTACGGCAATCGTTACGCGCAGGGCTTCGCCGTCCACCAGGCCGCGGGGCTTTTCTCGGATATGGCAGGCGATGATGTGTACTGGGCCCTGCGCGCGGCTGCGCAGGGCGCAGCCTGGGACCAGTCGGTCGCGATGATGTTCGACGGCAGCGGCAACGATGTTTATCGCGCGGAATCGCTCGCGCAGGGCGCCGCCGCGCAACAGTCGAAGGCCTGGCTGTTCGACGCCGGTGGCAATGATTCGTACTGGTCCTCCGTCGATTCCGCGCAAGGCGCGGCGACGGACAATTCCTATCACTTCAAGGCCGATGATCCAATACTCAGCCTCGGCGTCGTGCTCGATGCGGCGGGGGAGGACCGCTATTCGACGGGTCTTGCCAATGGCGATGTGCGGATACGGCATGCGCCGGACAATCCGGACAACGGACATGGAAATGCGGGCATCGCCATCGACGAAAGCCGGTGATCTGCCGGCCGGATGGACGGCGGCCCCTCGCGCTGGGCGCGCCGTCTCGCATTTGTTCAAGACCGCCCGGGCGAGGGAAGAGCGGGCACCAAGGTAGAACATGGTTAGTAAAATAAAAATTCATTCAAAAATATCTTGCTTCTCCTATAAGTCTCCAGACTCTCCCTAGCCCCTAGTGTACTGCTTCGTATGTAATGAAACTCTTTATATTCTGCCGACTCCAAG
>CAYODB010000110.1:0-12925 GCA_964402495.1 uncultured Bordetella sp. | reverse complement strand
GGCACGGTGCTGAAGCTGCTGGATTTCGGCGCCATCGTCAGCGTGCTGCCCGGCAAGGATGGCTTGCTGCACATATCTCAAATCGCGAACGAGCGCGTCAACAGCGTGGCCGACCACCTCAAGGAAGGCCAGGCGGTCCGCGTCAAGGTACTCGAGGCGGACGAAAAGGGCAGGCTGCGCCTGTCGATGAAAGCCGTGGCTGAGGAACAGAAGGCCGCGGGTTAGTCGAAGTCGCCAGCCCACCCGGCAGCGCGCATGAAAAAAGCCCACCGCAAGGTGGGCTTTTTGTTTTCCGAGTACCGGTGGCCTAGTGCGTTCCCGGCCAGATCTGCAGCAGCGTGAACGGATATACGTAGGCTTGCAGCATCACCAGGCCGCCCATCAGCATCGCCAGAACGATGGAATGCCCGAACACGTAACGCAGGATCTCGCCCTCGTGTCCATACCAGCGGGTTGCGGTGGAAGCGACGACGATCGACTGGGCGTCGATCATCTTGCCCATGACGCCACCCGAGCTGTTGGCGGAAGCCATCAGATTGGGGTTGAGTCCGAGCTGCTCGGAGGTAATTTTCTGCAAACCGCCGAACAAGACGTTCGATGCCGTGTCGGAGCCTGTGAGCGCCACCCCCAGCCAGCCGAGCATGGTGCCAAAGAAGGGATACAGCGCGCCGGTATGAGCGAACGCCAGCCCCATGGTCGCGTCGGTGCCCGAGTAACGTGTCGTGAATCCAAGCGCGAGCATGGCGGCGATGGTCAACAGGGAGAACTTCACCAGCTTGATCGTCTCCCAGTATTTTCGCAGCATCTCTCCCGGCGAATAACGCATGTACAAGCCTGCGAACAAGGCAGCCAGCAGGATTCCGGAGCCTGTTGCAGACAACCAGTTCAGGCTGTAGACGGCTTTTTCCGTGTGCGGCTTCGCCACCACCGGCGGAACTTTCTCCACCAGGTCGTTTAGTCCGACAACCGGGAAATCGAGTTTGGTCATGCCGTCCCATGCGTAGGGAATCCTGGTTTCCTTCTTTACGCCTTCGACCATTTCGACTTTCTTGGTCGATCCGTTCAACAGGTCTTTGATCTGCGGCACGCCCCACAGGAAAACGAAAACCGACAGCACCAGCCAGGGAACCCAGGCCCGGATTACCGTCGCGCGATCATGCTCGGCCAGTTGCATGGACGCGGAGGCATCGGTCGCGGCGTCGTTGTCGTGGCCCTTGAGGGCCGTGGTCCTCCAGATCGTCTTCGGTTTCCATACACGGAGGAAGAGCGTCAGGCAGATCATGGAAATGATGGCTGCGCCGACGTCCACCAACCAGGGCCCGTGGTAATTGGAAATCAGAAATTGAGGAATCGCGAAGCTCACGCCGGTAACAAGGATCGCAGGCCAGATCTCCTTCATGCCGCGCCAGCCGGCAAAGGCCCAGATCAGCCAGAACGGCACCAGCAGCGAGAAGAACGGCAACTGGCGGCCGACCATGGCCGAGAGTTCCAGCAGGTCAAGTCCGGTGACCGCAGCCAGCGCCATGATCGGTGTGCCCAGTGCGCCGTACGCGACCGGCGCTGTATTGGCGATCAGCGACAATCCGGATGCCGCAAGCGGCGAGAAGCCGAGCCCGATCAGGATGGCGCCGGTCACGGCAACCGGGGTTCCGAAACCCGCAGCACCTTCGAAGAAGGCGCCGAAGGCAAATGCGATCAGCAGCAGTTGCAGCCGCCTGTCCTCCGTAACGCCGGCGATGCTGTCCTGCATGACCTTGAAGTAGCCTTTGTCCTTGGTAAGCTGGTACAGGAAGATGATGTTCAGCACGATCCAGCCAATGGGCAGCAGACCGAACAGGGCACCGTACATCGCCGAAGCTCCGGCCATTTGCGCAGGCATGCCGTAGATGAAGATGGCGATGATGAGTGCGGAGGCGAGGCCGGCAAGGGCGGCCACGTGTGCGGACAGGCGGAAGAACGCCAGACCGCCCAACAGTACCACCACCGGAATCGTGGCGAGCACCGTGCTGAGCACGGCGTTATTCATCGGATCGTAGACCTGGGACCAGACCATTGGATGTGACCTCCCTAGACTTGTTTTGCGTGCTTGTTATGCGCGCCGCATTGCATCATGCAGAATCGATCTGCGCGAAACGCGGCTCATTATATCCAAGATCGTTCCGCCGCTGCCCCCGGCAAACGGCAGGAATCAGCAGCCGGCTCGTCCGGGCCCGTTGGGTATAATCGGCCGCTGATTCAGGTGGAGCGGGCGAATGAGCGCGATTGAAGCAAGCAGGAGCGGGGGCCGGATTCTGGTGGATCAGTTGAAGGTCCACGGCGTCGACACGGCATTCTGCGTGCCCGGCGAAAGTTATCTCGACGTACTCGATGCGCTGTTCGACTCGCGCGACAAGATCCGCCTCATCGTATGCCGCCAGGAAGGCGGCGCGGCGTTCATGTCGGAGGCCTATGGCAAGCTGACCGGCAAGCCCGGCATCTGTTTTGTCACTCGCGGTCCGGGCGCGACCAACTCCAGCATTGGAGTGCACACCGCGTTCCAGGATTCCACTCCTATGATCCTGTTCATCGGCCAGGTGGGTGGTGATGTCGTCGAGCGCGAAGCCTTCCAGGAAATGGATTACCGGCGCGTGTTCGGCCAGATGGCGAAATGGGTCGCGCAGATCGACCGGGCCGAGCGCATTCCCGAATTCCTCAGCCATGCGTTCCATGTCGCGGTTTCCGGTCGTCCCGGGCCTGTCGTTCTTTCATTGCCCGAGGACATGCTGGGCAGCCAGGCATCTGTCGCGGATGCGCGTCCATATGCCAGGATCAAGGCGCACCCCGGTTCGTCCGCGATGGAGCAGATGCGGGAGATGCTGGACCAGTCTTCGCGGCCGCTGGTAATCCTCGGAGGCGGGGACTGGACTGCGTCAGCGTGTGCGGACATCCGCTCGTTTGTCGAGGCCAACAATCTGCCGGCCGCCTGCAGTTTTCGCCGCCAGGACCTGTTCGACAATCGCCTTCCGAATTATTGCGGGGACGTTGGCATCGGAATCGGGCCGAAGCTGGCTGAGCGCGTTCGCAGTGCCGACCTGATTCTCGCGATCGGACCGCGCCTGGGCGAGATGACCACTGGCGGCTATACGCTGTTCGGCGTGCCCAACCCGAAGCAGAAGTTTATTCACGTCCATCCGGGTGCGGAAGAACTGGGCCGGGTATACCGGGCCGAATTGATGATGAACGCCGGCATGGCCGAGTTCTCCAGGCTGGCGGCGACTTTGCCGCCCGTGGATTCGTCGCGCTGGCGCGACTGGACGCATGCGGCGCGAGCAGACTACGTGGCCAATCTGAAGCATGGTCCGATGGCCGGTCCCGTGGATCTGGGCGAGATCATGGCGTTCCTGCGCGAGCGCCTGCCCGAAGACGCGATCGTGACCAACGGGGCGGGAAACTATTCCGGCTGGGTCCATCGCTTCTACCAGTACACGGGATTCCGCACACAGCTCGCGCCGACCAACGGCGCAATGGGGTACGGCGTGCCTTCGGCCGTGGCGGCCAAGGTGGTGCACCCGGACCGGATGGTGGTGAGCTTTTCGGGGGACGGCTGTTTCCTGATGAACGGCCAGGAACTCGCCACCGCCGCACAGTATGCGCTGCCGGTGATATTCATCGTGGTGAACAATGGCATGTACGGCACCATACGCATGCACCAGGAGCGGGAATATCCCGCCCGCGTCTATGCCACGGCGCTTGACAATCCCGACTTTGCCGCGCTGGCCCGGGCGTATGGCCTGCATGGCGAGACAATCGAGAAGACCGGTGATTTCGAAGCAGCGTTCGAACGCGCGATCGCCAGCGGCAAGCCGGCGCTGCTGGAAGTGCGTATCGACCCGAACGTGATTTCTACCCGCACCAGCCTGGCGGCGATCCGCGAGCAGGCCGTCAAAGCCGGCCGCTGACCCGGCCCGCTATTCGACCCGCGCGCCGGATTCAGCGACGATTTTCTTCCATCGTGGCAGTTCCGCGCGAAGGTGCGCGGCGAGATGTGCCGCCGTTCCGCTACCCGGCTGGATGCCCTGATCGGTCAGCTGATCGTACAGCGCCTTGCCGGCCAACGCCTTGTTTGTTTCCCTGTTCAGGCGCGCCACGATGGCTGCCGGCGTGCCGGCCGGGGCGAACAATGCAAACCACGACGTTACGGAATAACCGGGCAGGGCCGCCTCTGCGATGGTCGGCACATCGGGCAGGACAGCAGAGCGTTTGGCCCCCGTGACCGCGAGCGCGCGCAATTTCCCGGCACGCACCTGCTGCAGCGAAATCGGAATGTTGTCGAACATCACCTGAACCTGGCCGCCGATCAGATCGGTTACCGCCGGGGCATTGCCCTTGTAAGGAATGTGCAGCATGTCTACACCCGCCATTTTCTTGAAGAGTTCGCCGGAAAGATGTTGCGTGGTACCGCTGCCGGCGGAAGCAAACGCAAGCTCGCCGGGTTTTGCCTTGGCGAGAGCAATCAGTTCCCGGACGCTCCTCGCGGGCACTGACGGATTCACCACAAGCAGATTGGGCATGGTGGCTACGAGCGCAACCGGCGCGAAGTCCTTTACAGGATCGTAGGGAATGTCCGGATAGAGATTAGGATTGATTGCATGCGTGGCGATGGTTCCCAGCAGCAAGGTGTAGCCATCGGCTTTCGATTTCGCCACCAGGTCCGTGCCGATGCCGCCGCCGGCACCCATACGATTCTCGATGATTACCTGCTGTCCGAGGGATTCGCTGAGTTTACGGGCGATGCCGCGTCCGAGCAGGTCGGCGGTACCCCCAGGCGAATACGGAACGATCAAGCGAATGGGTTTGACTGGCCAGGTCTGCGCCGGAAGGGGAGGAGCCGCGATTGCGCCCGCCAGAGCCGCGGCAATCCAGAGTAAACGGGCGAATGGTTTCATCTTCAGTTTGCTCAGAAACCGACGGCCTGTCCGTCACGACGCGGTTCGGAAGCGGCGACGTAGCCGCTGTCGACTTTGAGGATGAGTTGTGCCGCCCCGAACTCGGTGCTGCCCGCGGCAGCCCGGGTGACAGGATGTCCGCGTTGCGCCAGCTCGCTGGCCAGCTTTTCGGAAATCGCCTGTTCCAGAAAAACGCCACCGTCGCGGGTGACTTTCCATCGCGGCGCATCCGCGGCAGTCTGCGGGTTCTGTCCGTAGTCGAGCAGCCGCACCGCCATCTGCAAATGACCTTGCGGTTGCATGTCCGCGCCCATCACGCCGAAACTCATTACGGGCGTGCCGTCGCGGCTCAGGAAAGCCGGAATGATGGTGTGGAAGGGGCGTTTGCCGCCAGCAACCCTGTTGGGATGCCCCGGTTGCAGCGAAAAAGCCGAGCCGCGATTCTGCAGGCTGATGCCGGTTTCCGGCACAACCACACCCGAGCCGAATCCCATGTAGTTGGACTGGATGTAGGAAACCATCATGCCTTGCGCGTCGGCTGCCGTAAGGTAGACCGTGCCAGATGCCGGCGGCATCCCATGGCTGACGGTTTGCGCGCGGTGCTTGTCGATGAGCTTCGCGCGCGAGGCCAGATAAGCCGGATCGAGCAGGCCTGCGGAACCGACGTTCATGGTGGTAGGATCGGCGACGTAACGGTACACGTCGGCGAATGCCAGTTTCATCGCCTCGATCTGCAGATGAAAGCTGTCGGCGGAATCCGGCGGCAGGCTGCCCACGTCGAAGTGCTCGAGGATGCCAAGCGCGATCAACGCGGCGATGCCCTGGCCGTTCGGGGGAATTTCGTGAAGCGCATGGCCGCGATAATTTTGCGAAAGTGGCTCAACCCAGTCCGCGCGGTGCGCGGCCAGGTCTTCTGCGGCAAGGGCGCCCCCGCATGCCGCGCTGAACGCCGCGATCTTCGCGGCCAACGCACCGCGATAAAAAGACTCGCCACCGCTGCGCGCAATATCTTCGAGGGTATCCGCCTGCGCCGGAAATCGGAAAGTTTCCCCTGCGCGAGGCGGTCTGCCATCACGAAGGAATGCATGCGCAAATCCTGGCTGGTCCCCGAGCCGCGGAACCTGCGCCAGCCACTGGCTGGCCACCACGGGTGAAACCGGAAACCCGTTCCGGGCGTAGCCGATTGCCGGTTCGAACAAATCCGCGAAAGGCAGTTTCCCGAATCTCTTCGACACCGCCGCCCAGGCCGATACCGCGCCCGGCACCGTCACCGTGTCCCAGCCTTCCGTGGGCATGTCCGTACGTCCGGCAAATCGCTGCGGCGTCCAGCCGCCGGGGGCGCGACCGCATGCATTCAAACCGTGGAGCTTCTGCCCATCCCACAACAATGCAAAGGCGTCTGAACCGATTCCGTTCATGACGGGTTCCACGACGGTCAAGGTGATTGCCGTGGCGATCGCGGCGTCCGCCGCATTGCCGCCCTTGAGCATCATGCGCAGGCCCGCCTGGGCGGCCAGCGGCTGGGACGTGGCGACCACGTTGCGGGCCAGAACCGGCATCCGCCGGGAGGGGTAAGGGAAAGCCCAGTTCAGGTCCGTCATGACCTTACTCCCGGAAGGCTTCTTCGCGCTTCTTTCGCACTGCGGGCAGGATCACCATGATCAACAGTGCGGCGGCGACGATCAGCAGGCCGAGGCTCAGCGGCCGGGTGACGAATACGGTTGGATCGCCACGCGACAGGGTCATCGCCCGGCGCAGGTTTTCTTCCATCATCGGACCCAGTACCAGGGCGATGAGCAGCGGCGCGGGCTCGCAATCCAGCTTGATGAACAGATATCCGAGCAGACCAAACAACAGCGCCAGCCCGACGTCGACCGCGCTGTTGTTGAGGCTGTATACGCCGATGCAACTGAACAGCAGGATGGCCGGGTAGAGCAGCCGGTAAGGCACGGAGAGCAGCTTTACCCAGATGCCGATCAGCGGAAGATTGAGCAGGACCAGGAACAGGTTGCCGACCCACATGCTGGCCACCATGCCCCAGAACAGCTCGGGCCGCTCAGTCATTACCTGCGGACCTGGCGCAATGCCGTGGATCATCATCGCGCCCACCATCAACGCCATGACCGGATTAGTCGGCAGGCCGAGCGTGAGCACCGGGATGAAGGAAGTCTGCGCCCCGGCATTGTTCGCCGACTCGGGACCCGCCACCCCCTCGATTGCACCTTTTCCGAAGCGTGAGGGATCCTTAGCAATCTTTTTTTCCAGCGCATACGCGGCGAATGACGCGAGCAGCGCGCCGCCACCGGGCAGGATGCCCAGGGCGGAACCAAGTCCCGTTCCGCGCAGCACCGCCCCCCAGGACGCCTTTAGATCCGCTGTTGTCGGGAACAGGCTGCCGATGGGCGCGATGCCGGTCTTTCTCTCATCGGGATGCTCCAGATTGGCAATGATGTGGCCGAATCCATAGATGCCCATCGCCACCACGACAAAGCCGATGCCGTCCGCGAGATTCGGCAATCCGAAGGTGTAACGGAACTGGCCGGTGTTCACATCGGCGCCGACCAGGCCGATCAGCAGCCCCAGCAGTATCATGCCCATGGCTTTCAACAACGAACCGCGCGCCAGCACGACAGCCGCCACCAGACCCAGCACCATCAGCGAGAAGTACTCGGCGGGACCGAAGCGTAACGCCAGTTCGGCCAGCGGCGGAGCGGCGATTGCCAGTACCACCGTCGCCACGGTGCCCGCGAAGAACGATCCCAGAGCCGCGATCGCCAGCGCAGCACCGGCGCGGCCCTGCTGCGCCATGGCATGGCCATCGAGGCAGGTGACCACGGACGAGGCCTCGCCCGGAAGATTGACCAGGATAGCAGTGGTCGAACCGCCATACTGCGCGCCGTAATAGATTCCCGCGAGCATGATCAGGGCGGACACTGGAGGCAGGGCGAAAGTCGCCGGCAGCAGCATCGCAATCGTCGCAACCGGGCCGATTCCCGGCAGCACGCCGATCAGCGTTCCGAGCAGTACGCCGAGGAAGCAATACAGCACGTTCTGCAGCGTGAGCGCGACCTCGAAGCCGAGTTGGAGATTCGAGAGGAGTTCCATTAGCCGGGCATGAGCTTGAAAGGCAGACCCAGCGCGTACGTGAACACGCCCACGGCAAGCGCCAGCAATACGATGACCAGAACAATGACTTCGCGCGGCCGGCTTTCAGGACTTGCCGCCGCCGCGCCGACCACGGTCAGGATGGTCGTCGCGATGATGCCCGCGTGCTCGATCGCGGTCGCGAAAACACCGACCGACCCCAGTATCAGGAGCAAGGGCCGGAAGCGCACGCTTTCGATGTGTTCGCCTTTTATTCCCAGGCCTCTTATGCAGGCGGCAAGCCCGAGGAGCGCCAGCAACACGCCCAGCACCAGCGGGAAGTATCCTGGGCCCATGCGCACGGCGGAGCCCATCGGGTAGTCGCGGGCGACCCATGCCGCAACTCCACCGAAGAACAGGAACAGCAAGCCTGCAAAAAAATCCTTCGGGCTTCGGATAAAGATGTTCTTCTCCTCCCCGGATTGTTGTAATGGTTGTAACGACCGGTGCGGGGCGCGGCTATTCTTTCACATGCCTTCCCCGCACGGCAATCCGGATTGCGGACCGGCACCGGAACGGAGCACCGGCGGCCCCCAAGGTGGGGTTTTGCTATGATACGGGTTGCGCTTCTCCCGCTGTGCCTTCCTTGCGTATAGATCTACACACCCATTCCACCTGTTCCGACGGCGTTCTCACGCCTGCCGCACTGGTCAGACGTGCGGCTTCCCGGCAAGTGTCATTGCTGGCGCTTACGGATCACGACGATGTCAGCGGCCTGGAGGAGGCGGCTTCCGAGGCGCGGGCAGCGGACATCCGCTTCGTCACTGGCGTTGAGGTCTCCGTGACCTGGTTCGGGCAGGCTGTTCACGTACTTGGACTGGGCATCGATCCCTCCCATCCCGGGCTCCGGGACGGGCTGCGGCAGTTGCGGACCAGCCGCGAAGCCCGTGCGCTGCGGATCGCCAAACAACTCGACGATGCCGGGATAAGCGGCAGCCTCGAGGGCGCTTCACGCCATGCGCTCAACCCTGCGACTATCGGCCGCGGCCATTTCGCCCGCTACATCGTGGAGAAGGGATTGGCGCGCGACGTTCAGGACGTCTTCAAGCGCTATCTGGCGGCAGGCAAGCCGGGATTCGTTCCGCACCAGTGGGCGGACCTGGGCGAAGCGGTCGGCTGGATTCGCGCATCGGGTGGTTATGCGGTGCTGGCCCATCCGGAGCGCTACAAGCTGTCGCGTGCCCGCCTGCGTGCGCTATTCCAGCAGTTCAAGGAATTGGGCGGTACCGGCATGGAAATCGGTGTCGGCGCACGCATGAATCCCCTGCCGCACCTGCACCTGGCCCGCAGCCACGGTTTCGCGGTGTCCGTGGGCTCGGATTTTCATTCACCCGTGGAGGGCGCAACGGACCTGGGTGACACGGCGCAGATTCCCTCTGGATACCCGGTGGTATGGGACCTGCTGGCGGATATGCCGGCCGCTGCCTGAGGCATGGCGCAATATTTCGCGATGCACGTCAGGAATCCCCAGCCGCGGTTGATCGCCAAGGCGGTGGAAATCGTGCGCGATGGCGGCCTGATGGTCTACCCGACGGATTCCTGTTACGCGCTGGGGTGTCAGATCGGCGACAAGACAGCCATGGAGCGAATCCGGCGCATACGGCAGGTGGACGAGCGGCATCACCTGACGCTGGTGTGCCGGGACTTGTCGGAACTCGGCCAGTACGCGGTGGTGGATAACTCGCAATACCGCATGCTGCGGGCTGCGACGCCAGGCAGTTACACGTTCATCCTGAAAGCCACCCGGGAAGTGCCGAAACGCCTGCTGAACCCGAAGCGCAATACCATCGGCCTGCGCGTCCCGGATCATCCGGTGGTAAATGCCCTGCTTGAGGAGATGCACGAGCCGATCCTGAGTTCGACCCTGATCCTTCCGGGCGACGGTCTGCCGCTGAACGATGGCGAAGAGATACGCGAACGGCTAGGCCAGGACGTCGATGTGATTCTCGACGGCGGATCGTGCGGGATCGAAATGACCACTGTGGTGGATCTGACATCGGAAATGCCATCCATCGTAAGGCAGGGTCGGGGCAGTGCCGCCCCATTTGGAGTAGCGGCCTGAGGCCTGGCTTCCGTAACGGCCTTTAGGGCGTACCTGAATGCCTGACGTTTCAAAATTTCGTCTTGACCGGGGAATTCAATGTTCGTTGATCGTGTGTTGTCAGGTATGCGTCCCACCGGAAGCCTGCATCTCGGCCACTACCATGGCGTACTCAAGAACTGGATCAGGTTGCAGCATGAATACCAATGCCTGTTTTTCGTCGCGGACTGGCACGCGCTGACCACCCACTACGATACCCCCGAAATCATTGAGCACAATGTCTGGGACATGCTGGTGGACTGGCTTGCCGCCGGCGTTGACCCGTCGCAGGCGACCCTGTTCATCCAGTCGCGCGTGCCGGAGCACGCGGAATTGCATCTTCTGCTGTCCATGATCACGCCGCTGGGCTGGCTCGAGCGGGTGCCGACCTACAAGGACCAGCAGGAGAAACTCACTGAAAAGGACCTGTCGACCTACGGCTTCCTTGGCTATCCCCTCCTGCAGGGCGCCGATATCCTGATCTACCGCGCCAACCGCGTCCCGGTGGGTGAAGATCAGGTGCCGCACATTGAATTCACGCGCGAGATAGCGCGCCGCTTCAACCATGTTTACGGCCGTGAAACCGGCTTCGAGCAGAAGGCCGAGCTGGCGATCAAGAAAATCGGCGTCAAGCGCGGCAAGCTGTACCGCGAGTTGCGCACCCGCTACCAGGAGCAGGGCGATGAAGGGGCGCTGTCGGCGGCGAAAGCGCTTCTCGAGGAAGCGGCCAACCTGTCCATGGGGGATCGTGAACGTCTGTTCGGTTTCCTGGAAGGGGGCGGAAAGATGATCCTGTCCGAACCTCATGCCTTGCTGACGGAGGCGTCCCGCATGCCGGGCCTGGACGGACAGAAAATGTCGAAGTCCTACAACAACACCATCACCCTGCGGGAGGATGCGGACAGCGTAACGAAAAAAATTCGCACCATGCCGACGGATCCGGCGCGCGTCAGGCGCACCGATCCCGGCGATCCGGAAAAATGCCCGGTGTGGGAATTCCACAAAGTTTATTCGGATGATACCGTTAAGGACTGGGTGCAGAAGGGATGCCGCAGCGCCGGCATCGGCTGTCTGGAGTGCAAACAACCGGTGATCGAGGCCGTCCTCAAGGAGCTGGAGCCGATGCGCGAGCGCGCGCAGATATACCTCGACGATCCGAGCCTGGTGCGCAACATCATTGCCGACGGCTGCGAGCGGGCGCGCAAGCTGGCGCATGAGACTATGCGCGACGTACGTCAGTCGATGGGGCTGAATTATTCCTGAATCAACCGGCGCAGGAGGTCAGACCTTGCTCCTCATGAGCCTTTGCTGTTCGCGCTTCCAGTCCTTATCGCGTTCAGCATCCCTCTTATCGTGCTGTTTCTTGCCTTTTGCGAGGCCGATTTCCAACTTGACCCGGCCACGGGTGTAATGCAGGTCCAGCGGGACCATGGTGTAGCCGGCGCGTTCGACCTTGCCGATCAGCTTTCGTATCTCCTCGGCGTGCATCAGCAGTTTGCGGGTGCGCACCGGATCCGCCTGCACGTGGGTTGACGCCGCAGTCAGGGGCGTCACGTGGCAGCCGATCAGGAAAATTTCCTCGTCCCTCACGATCACGTAGGCTTCCTTGATCTGCACGTGTCCGGCGCGGATGGCCTTCACCTCCCAGCCTTCGAGCGCGATGCCCGCCTCGAAGCGCTCTTCGATGAAAAAGTCGTGGCTGGCCTTCTTGTTCTGGACGATGCTCATTGCAGCGGAAACGGGATCGTGAGTTTTGCGCGGGAGTCGTGTATTTTACCAGCCCTTGTTCCCCAATCTTTCTTTCCGCGAATCACCCTTTGTACGAATCACCATGGCGCTGACGGAAAAATCCGTACTGGTCGAATACTCGGCGGCGCAGATGTATGCACTGGTGGCAGACATCGCGCGCTACCCGGAGTTCCTGCCCTGGTGCGGCGGAGCTCAGGTACTGAGCCAGGACGCGGGCGTCGTGTGCGCGACGATCAGCATCGACTTCCGTGGGATCAGGCAGAAGTTCTCGACGGAGAACCGGCAGCACGAACCCGAGCTTATCGAAATGAAACTGGTGGACGGGCCGTTTCGCGTGCTCGACGGCAGTTGGCGCTTCAAATCGCTCGGAGAGCAGGCCTGCAGGATCGATTTCCGGCTGCACTACGAGTTCTCCAGCAAGTTCCTGGAAAAACTCGTCGGGCCGGTATTCCACTACATCGCGAATACCTTCGTCGAGGCATTCGTGAAACGGGCGGCGCAACTGTACGGGGCACGATGAGAATAGAGGTCGAAGTCGTCTACGCTATGGCCCAGGTGCAGACGGTGATCGGGATCAGCCTCGAAGAGGGGGCGACTGTGGAGGACGCGCTGAGGGCCTCGGGCATGCTCGAGCAGCATCCGGAACTGGATCCGTCATCATGCCGGCTGGGAATTTGGGGCAGGGCGGCGGCCCGGTCTCACGTCCTGAAGCATCTCGACCGTGTTGAAATCTACCGGCCGCTCGTTGCCGATCCGAAACAGGTCAGGCGCAGCCGCGCCGAAGGGGAGCGCAAGCGCAGGCGCTGAGAGCGCCGGTGGCGCACCTCACTTGCACCAGGAATCCTGGACCTCTCTGGCACGCAGCAGTTCTTGCGCGATCTGCGCATCATCGAGGTACTCGGTCTCGCCCTTGTCGTTGGCTCGCGTGATCCTGCCACCCGCCTGGAGTCGGGCCACATTGGCCTGTGCCTGGGCGCAGCTTTTTTTCTTGCTCTCCGCTTCTTGCGCGAGTTTTTTTTGTGCGGGT
>CAYODB010000109.1:11425-12937 GCA_964402495.1 uncultured Bordetella sp. | reverse complement strand
GAAAAAGATAACTGGGTGTGGCGCGGCTCGAACTGCCTCTATCCCGACTACAACAAATGCATGATTTCGCTGTCGCGCGGCGGAGCTGACGCCGTTGTCATCCGCGAGTGGGACATGGCGACCAGATCGTTCGTCAAGGACGGCTTTCAGTTGAAAGAAGCCAAGGGCTCGGTCGATTGGATCGACGCAAACACACTGTTCGTGCAAACCGATTTCGGCGCCGGCTCGCAGACCAAGTCTGGCTATGCACGCATCGTCAAAGCGTGGAAGCGTGGTACGCCAATCGAGGCTGCGACGACGGTCTATGAGGGCACGGTTGATGACATCAGCGTCAACGCCAGCCAGACCGAGCAGAAGGGCTACCCAACGCGACAGTTTCTGCGGCGCGGCGTGACCTTTTTTACCAGCGAGACCTATTTGATCGACGGTGGCAAGCTGACCAAGCTCGATGTCCCGGCGGATGCGACGTTTGCCTACTGGCGCGACTGGATGAGTGTGCGATTGAAGTCGGCGTGGACGGTCGGCGGCACGACGTATAAGCAAGGCTCGCTGGTGGCGATGCCGTTCGAAAAGTTTCTCAAAGGTGATCGCAAATTCGATGTGCTGTTTGAGGGAACCGACCGCAAGTCGCTGGCCGGCTTCACCGCCACCAAGAACTTTCTGATCATTAACGAACTTGATAACGTTAAGAATAAGCTCGTTGAGCTTGCCTACAAAGACGGCAAGTGGACACGTCGCGCAATCGCCATGCCGGGCCTCGGCACCATTGGCGCGTCCGCAATTGACGCTGATGACAGCGACGACTACTTCGTGACGATGACGGATTACCTGACACCCTCAACAATGTTTCTTGCGAAGGCGGGTGGTGATGGTCGCGAAAAGCTGAAGTCTTTACCAGCGTTCTTCGACGCGACACCGTACAAAGTTGAGCAGTTCGACGTCGCCTCGAAAGACGGCGAGAAGATTCCGTACTTCGTGATCATGGGTAAAGACGCCAAGCTCGACGGGAAAAATCCGACACTCCTATACGGTTACGGCGGCTTTGAAATTTCGATGCTGCCTGGCTATTCTGGCGGCATCGGCAATGGCTGGCTGGCGCAGGGCGGCATTTACGTCGTGGCGAATATTCGTGGTGGCGGCGAGTTCGGCCCGCGGTGGCATCAAGCCGGTTTGAAAGCAAACCGTCAAAAGGTGTTCGACGATTTCATCGCCGTTGCCGAAGACCTCATCAAGCGCAAAGTTACTGCGCCGCGTCACTTGGCGATCTCAGGCGGCTCTAATGGCGGCCTGTTGGTGGGGGCGGTGATGGTGCAGCGCCCAGACTTGTTCCGTGCCGTGCTTTGCAGTGTGCCGTTGCTCGATATGCAGCGCTATCACAAGCTGCTGGCGGGCGCATCGTGGGTGGCTGAATACGGCAATCCGGACGACCCGAAAGAGTGGGAATTCATCTCCAAGTATTCGCCATATCAAAACGTCAAGGCCGGCGTGAAGATGCCGCGCGTCTTGTTTGTG
>CAYODB010000109.1:0-11415 GCA_964402495.1 uncultured Bordetella sp. | reverse complement strand
GATGGCGAAGATGAAAGAGCAGGGCCACGATGTGTTGTACTACGAAAACATCGAGGGCGGCCATGCCGCTTCTGCCAACAACGCACAGCTGGCCTATCGCACCGCGCTGCAATACGCGTTTTTGCTGGGTGAACTCAAATAATCCATTGCCGTCACCCGGACGCACAATCACAAGGGTTGCGCCGGGTCGGGGCCTAAGTTCGTTGAGGTGCGAGATAGGACGTGTTGGGCGCTGCCACGCAAAAAAGAGGTGATTTGGCGTGTCTTCGGTTTGTAGTAGGTATGCGAAACGCACCCTCAGGACGTATAATTGCGGCTGAAATTAGAGCAGCCCGGAGACCTGGCCGAGTGGTCGAAGGCACTCCCCTGCTAAGGGAGCATGCGGTCAAAAGCTGCATCGAGGGTTCGAATCCCTCGGTCTCCGCCAACTGGCTTTCACTCTAATCTCTTGTTATAATTCGTTTTTTAGCGCCCGTAGCTCAGTTGGATAGAGTACTTGGCTACGAACCAAGGGGTCGTGGGTTCAAATCCTGCCGGGCGCGCCAGTTTCTCCAAACGGCCAGATGCGAAAGTGTCTGGCCGTTTTTAATTTTCATGGGGACTTTATTGATTGGGACTTTTGAGTCTGCGCCCCACTATAAATCCGCTGAGTGACGTCGCACCATCGTCGATCTCGCATAGATCATCCTGGTGGCGGATGCTGCGGCACCGAATCAGGGTCCTTGTGCGCCGAGCTTCGTATCGTGTTCCGACGTGTTTTCTTTCGCCAGCGATTCGTAACCGGAGATGACGTCGAAGAGTTCTTCGTCTATCGAACTCTGGCGCAGGCGGTGGAATGAACCATGGAGACTCTCCAGCAAGTCGTCGATGTTCTTGTCGGCGCGCTGCATGGCTGCGAGGCGGCTCGCGTTTTCGCTCGCGAGGGATTCGGCGCACGCACGGAACAGCGAGACGAAAAGATATTCGCGGATGAGAGCGCGCAGGGTCGCGGCGCGGTCGCCTACGACCTCGGGCAGATTTGCCGTCGGCCAGGGAAGTTCGGCTAGCTTGCTGCGCCAGGTTTCGTCGAGCGGCAGCAACCGCAGGTTTGCGGGCGCATAAACCGCTCCGCCCCCAGGATGGTTGTAAAAAAGATGGAGTTCGGTCATTGCGCCCTGATCATGGTGCGCTTCGCTCTCGACGAGAATCTGCCCGATGAGCGGGGTAATGGCCTTGACGGAATTCGGCACCGCGAAGAGTCCGGCCATCGGCAAGCCCGCGTCGGACAGGCGGGCGTGCGCGCGTTCACCGACCGCCCAGACCCGATGCTTTCCGGGGAGAGCGGCCAGAGTCTTCACGGCAAAATCCGCCACTACGTCATTGAACTGTCCCACCAGTCCCTGATCGGAACCGAATACGATCGCACTGATCGAGGCCACTTGCGCAAGTTTTCCGACTTCCGTCAGCGGCGTTGACGGCGTGCTGCCGCGGAAACAAGTGCTCAACCCCAGTTCGACCGCCCGATAATAGTCGGCCAGGGCGCGTACCGATTGCTCGTATTGCCCGATACTCGAGGCGGCCAGGGCTTTCATCGTGCGGACGACGGACTGGAGATCGCCGGCGCTGCTGATCTTTCGGCGCAGGCTCGCCGTGGTATCGCTCATGGCTTCTCCTTGGCTGGCGCCTTGAGATTCGACGGAGTCCTGGTTTCGGGCTTAGCCTCGGCCTCGGCTTTGGCTTCAGCCCTGGCCTCGGCTTGAGGGCCGGATTCGACTGTGGGCCCGGGCTTTGATTGCGGCTTTGGCTGGAAGGGCATGAGCGCGAGGTGGGCAATTTCGACAATGGCCGTACGATCTTTATCGCTCAAGTTGTCGGCGGCATCCAGTCGTCCGTTCACCTCCGCAGGAATTTCCGTCGCCGCCTTGCGCACGGCTTGCTCGGCGTTCGTCATCTGGTCAACCGACACGTCGTCGAAAAGTCCGGCGGTCAACGCCAGTAGCACGGCGATCTGCTCGGGCATGGAAACCGGAGAAAATTCCGCTTGCTTCAGGCAGGCACGGATGCGTCGTCCATGTTCGATGGTCTTGCGAGTGTCGTCATCCACGCGGGCACCAAACCGGGCAAAGGTTTCGAGTTCCTCGAACTGCGCGTAAGCGAGCTTGAGGTCCCCCGCCACAGCGCGATAGGCCGCCCGCTGCGCCTTGCCGCCGACGCGCGAAACGGACTTGCCGACATCGACCGCAGGCAATACGCCCAACTCGAACAGTGACGGCGAGAGGTAGATCTGTCCGTCGGTGATGGAAATCAGGTTGGTCGGAATGTAGGCGGAAATGTTCTGCGCTTCGGTCTCGATGATGGGAAGCGCGGTCAACGAGCCGCCGCCGAGCCCCTTGCGCAGGTGCGTCGCGCGTTCGAGCAGGCGCGCATGGATGTAGAAGATGTCGCCGGGAAACGCCTCGCGCCCCGGCGGGCGGCGCAGCAGCAGGGACAGTTCGCGATAGGCGCGCGCGTGATGCGTAAGATCGTCGTAAACCACCAGCACGTCGCGGCCTTGATTCATGAAATGCTCCGCGATGCTGGTCGCGGCGTAAGGGGCGATGTAGGCAAGGCCCGGCGGGTCGTTGCCCTCGGTCACGACCAGGACGGTGTAATCCATTGCGCCCTTCTCGCGTAGCGTCGCTACGGTCTTCGCCACGGCGGAGGCCCGCTGGCCGATGGCGCAATAAACGCACAGGACGTCCTTGCCGTGCTGGTTGAGAATGGTGTCGATCGCAATCGCGGTCTTGCCCGTCTGGCGATCCCCGAGGATCAACTCGCGCTGGCCGCGCCCGATGGGAATGAGCGCGTCGATGACCTTGAGCCCGGTCTGCAGTGGCGCCGTGACCGGCGCGCGATCCATGATCGGCGGGGCGGGTCGTTCGATCGGCAGGCGCTCGCTTTCGGCTACCTGCCCTTTGCCGTCGAGCGGCCGGCCGAGCGGGTCGATGACGCGCCCGAGCAATCCGTCGCCCACGGCAACATCCATGACCCGGCCTGTGCGCCGAACTTCATCACCGGCATGAAGTTGCCAGTATTCGCCGAGCAGCACGACGCCGACTTCGTCGACGTCGACATTGAACGCGATGCCGGGCACGTCGCCGGGAAACATCACCAATTCGTCATAGCCCACGCCGGGGAGCCCCGACACCTTGGCGATGCCCGTGGCAATGCTGGTGAGGGTGCCCACCTCCCGTGGCGTCAGTCGCGGCGTGAAGGTTTCCCGCACCTGGCCCATTGCGGCAAACGCGCCGTCGAAAACAGCCTGCAGGCTTTCGGGTTCCATACTCATTGGTTCTTTGTTTCCGGCTTGAGTCGTTCCGGTTCGGGCCCGGTTTTGGTTTGCGCCTTGCGGATCTCTTGCTCCGCCTGATCCCAGTTCTGATTTGCGGATGCGCTCTTGCGGCCTTGTTGCTCGTACAGTTCAAAGGCGCGTTTGGCGATCTGCGGCCTCAGATCGGTCGGTGTCCCGGCCTGCACCATTTCCTTTTCCTTCAGCAATTCGTCGACGCCTTGTTCCAGCGAAAAGAGATAGTCCGCGATGCTCCAGGCCACTTTCTGTCCATTCGCGCTGAGTTCGATGCCGCCGACGAGATCCGGCGCGGTTTCGAACCGGATTTGTATTTGCGCAGAGAAGGTTTCGCTGAGCGCATTTTGTATCGCCACGCGTTGCACTGCGGGCAGTTCGGACACACTGCGCACGACGGCAGGGCCGGACGCCGATTTCAGGGCCTGCGCGAGGCTCGCTTTCGCCTGGCCGTCCATTTCGCGCAGGCGGCGGGTGAACACCTCGCCCAGGCGTTCTTCCAGACTGGTCGTAGCGAGATCCGCCAGCGCCTTGCGCGCGATGGCAAATACTTCCTGTTGGGTCCGGCGACTGATGGCTTTGCCCAGGCTGCGCGCGTCGTTTCTGAGCGTTTCCTGTCGCTTGGCACTCAGGGCGTCGGCCGCCTTCCGTGCTTCGTCGAGGAGCCGCTCGCGCTCGCCTTTGGCCGCGTCTTTTGCCTGACTCAGGAGCGCGTCACGCTGCCGGTCAAATTCTTCGTTCTTGTGCTGAAATTCGTCGCTCTGCTTCTGGGCTTCGGCCTTTCTCGCGTCTGCGTCCGCGAGGGCCGATGCGATACGCTTCTCGCGCTCGTCGATGGCACGAAGGATGGGCTTGTAAAGGAAACGTTTCAGCAGCCACACCAGGATGAGGAAGTTGAGCGCCTGCGCGCCGACCGTGAACCAATCGATGAGCATGGGTTATTTTCCGGCGGCCTGGGCGATGACGTGATTCCAGAACGGATTGGCGAAAATCAGAATCATCGAAACCACGAAGCAGTAGATCGCCGTGGACTCGATCATCGCCAGACCCACGAACAGGGTCCGGGTGATCGTGGCGGAAGCGTCGGGTTGCTGCGCCAGCGAAGTCAGCGCCGTTGCAACCGCCCGGCCTTCCGCAAGCGCTGGTCCCATGGTGCCGAAACCGGTGGTGATGCCGGCGATGACGATGGATGCCACCGCGATAATGGTCATGCTGTCCATAGCGTGTCCTTTGCAGGGTTCGTTGTCGTATCAGGGTTCGGGGGCCGGCTCGGGTCTGGATTTACGGGTGCGCGTCGCGGCCGCGATGTAAACCGCGGCCAGGATGCTGAAGATGTAGGCCTGCACCATGCCGGTGAGCAGGCCCAGCGCAGTCATGACGATGGGAAACAGGAAAGGCGTGATAGTGAGCAGGATGGCGATGATCATCGCCCCGCTCATCATGTTGCCGAACAAACGCACGGCGAGCGCCAGCGTGCGCGAAAGCTCGCTGATGATGTTGAACGGCAGCATGATGAACGTCGGCTTCACATAGGAAGTGAGGTAGCCGCGTATGCCTTGTTCTTCGATGCCGAAAAACGGCACGGCGACGAAGACGCACAGCGCAAGCGCCGCGGTGGTCGACAGCGAGCCAGTCGGCGGCTCGTAGCCGGGGATGACGGTGGCGAGGCTGGCCGTTGCGACGAACAGGAACAGCGTGCCCAGAAAGCCGAGATACTTTTCCGGATGGCGCAGGCCGACTTCGCCGATCTGTTTCGCGATGCCGGTGACAACGATCTCCAGAAAATTCTGCCAGCGGGATCGCTCCATATCCATGGACAGTCTTCGCGTGACCAGTTGTGAGCCGACGGCCAGCGCGAGCATCAGCCCCCAGGTGTACACGATGGTGGCGTTGAGCTTGAGAAACCCGTGCTGCCAGAAAATTATCTCGTCGGGACTAAGGCGCATGGCTGGCCTCGCTTGCCGGACGGGGCGAAGTGCCTGCCGACGGCCGGGTCAGCCTCAGCACGACTATGCGTGCCATGACGAATCCAAGCAGACACGCGAGCAGCCGCTGCCAATGACCGCCGGACGCAAAATAAAATCCAACCAGGGTAAGGCTCATGCGCGCCAGTCCGCTGCCGAAGAACCAGAGCGCGGGCCTTGGGGACGAGGCACCCTTGCGAACGGTCCACCAAAGGCCGCCAAAAAAGACGGCGCCGAGAAGTCCACCCTCCAGCCACGCGAGCAGCAGCGTTGGCGCTTCACTCATCGTTGTCCTCACGGTCCTCTCTTATTGCCTTGTCTTCCCTGGCGACCCAGTGCCACGCATTCAGACAGCCGATCACGAGCCCGGCTATCAACAGCGCCAGCGTCCAGGAACGCGTACCCGGGTGGTGCTTGTCGAGCCAGAGCCCAAGTGCGGCGCCGAGCAGCGTCGGAACGACCACTGACCAGCCGATCAGCCCCATCATGCCCAGTCCGGACCACACACCCGGCACGGGGTTGCGCCGTGCCTTGAGTTTGCGTACCGCCTTCGCGCCCACCTGCCGGGCCAGCGTCGGTTCGCTGTTCGTGGTTTTCCCGGATCCCACGTCATTCTCGTCATTCATGTCGAATGGCCGCGAAACGGCGCACAAATCCCGCTTCCAGTTTCGCCATGACCGAACGCACGCTTTGCTCCTGCTCGTCCAGAGCCAGAAATTCCCGCTCGACGGCGGCGCGCAATTGGCCGAGATCGGTCCCGCTGATGGCACGACGCACCGAGACCATCACGTGCGCTCCGCTTTTGATCAGTACGCCTTCATCGACCGCCACGCAGACTTCGCCCTGCGTGTCGGCCTCGTAGATCAGAATCCCGGGCGAGAGCGCCGCGACGCAATCGAGCCGATGCGGCAAGAGCCCGAACGAGCCCTCGCGCGTCTCCGCCACGATGCGCGACACGCCGGTTATCTCCGCGAATACCTGGAATGGCAGCAGGACCTTAAGATTCATCCATGGCGGCGGCATGTGCGACCTCCTGCTGAGGTTTCGGATGCGGCTCGGGCGTAGCTTTGGCCGCCGTCCCGGTGGTGCGCTTCGGGTCGGTCTTGGCGGCAATTGTCGACTCGGGTCCGGCTGGAGTTGCCGAGCCGCCCGGTTTCGTTTTTGCCTTGGCCTCGTCGATTGAGCCGATCATGTAAAGCGCGCTCTCCGGGTGGTCCTTGAATTCGTCGCGCAGGATCCGCTCACAGCCGTCCAGCGCGTCCTCGAGGCTGACGAGTTTGCCTTTGAGCCCGGTAAATTGCCCGGTGGTGAAAAAAGGCTGGGTGAGGAAACGCTCCAGCCGGCGGGCGCGCGCGACCACGCCGCGGTCCTCCGCAGAGAGCTGTTCCAATCCGAGCATGGCAATGATGTCCTTGAGTTCCGCGTATTGCGCGAGTGTGCGCCGGATTTCCTGGGCGAGAAGGTAATGGCGTTCGCCGACGATGCCCGGCGTGGCCATCTTGGAACTGGATTGCAGCGGGTCGATGGCCGGATACAGGCCTTCGCTTGCCCGCTTGCGCGAAAGCACGATGGAAGCGGACAGATGCGAGAACGTATGTACCGCCGCCGGATCGGTGAAATCGTCCGCCGGCACGTACACGGCCTGGATCGACGTGATCGCACCCGTGTCGGTATTGGCGATGCGCTCTTCCAGGCCCGACAGCTCGGTGCCCATGGTGGGCTGATAGCCCAGGCGCGAGGGCATCTGCCCCATCAGCCCGGACACCTCCATGCCGGCCTGGATGAAGCGAAAAATATTGTCGACCAGCAACAGCACATCTCGATGCTCGTCGTCGCGGAAATACTCGGCCATGGTCAGCGCCGCATGGCCTACGCGGAACCGGGCGCCGGGGGGCTCGTTCATCTGTCCGAATACCATCACCATGTTCGGCAATACGCCGGCATCCTTCATGTCGCGATAAAGCTCTTCGCCTTCGCGGCAGCGCTCACCGATGCCGCAGAATATGCTCACACCGTCGTGGTGCCCGAGCATGTTGTGGATCATTTCCGTGAGCAACACGGTCTTGCCTACGCCCGCGCCGCCGAACAGGCCCGCTTTGCCGCCTCGCTCGAGTGGCACCAGCACATCGATGAGCTTGATGCCGGTCTCGAAGACTTCCGACTTGGTCGAGCGTCGCGCCAGCGGCGGCGGCGCCCGGTGCACCGAGCGCCATTGCACACCGGTCAACGCCGCTTCGCGGTCGATGGTGTTGCCGAACACGTCGAACATCCGCGACAGCAGCCCTTTGCCCACCGGCGCCTGCAACGGCCCGCCCGTATCCTCGACCGCCATGCCGCGGGCAAGCCCCTGCGTTGGCGTCAACGCGATCCCGCGTATGTGACGCGCATCGCGCTGAGCCAGCACTTCGATGACGATCTGGCCGTGCTCTCCGGTGCGCAGCACCGAATAGATCGGCGGCAGGCGCGCGTCGAAGCGGACGTCGACGACGCTGCCGCGTACCGCGACGACGACGCCGACATTCTCGGTGACGGCCTCACCGCTCATGATTGATTGTCACAAATCGAGTCAATGATCATGCCGACCCCTTATCTCCTGGATAATGATCCGCTTCGACTATTTCTTGGACTGGTTGATTATCACGACAACCAGCAAGACCACCACCAGCGTGCCGATGAGGGTCCAGATCCACATTCCCCCGCCCATCCAGCCACCCATCCAGCCGTCGGTATGATTCATCGTCTAGCTCCTTTTTCGTTGTGCTGCGACCGCCCGCCATCCGGAAATCCAGATCATTCCCGCCTTTACCGGCTTGTCATCGTTTTATATTCAGCAACCGCGCGTTGATGGCCACAATTACCGTGCTCGCCGACATCAAGACCGCGCCCAGCGCGGGCGTGAGCAGCACGCCCCAGGCGTATAGCGCGCCGGCGGCCAGCGGAATGGCAAAGGTGTTGTAGCCCGTGGCCCAGAGCAGGTTCTGGATCATCTTCCGGTACGTGGCCCTGGATAACTCGACGATGGCGACGACATCCAGCGGATTGCTGCGCACCAGGATCACGTCTGCGGTTTCGACCGCCACATCTGAGCCCGCCCCGATGGCGATGCCCACATCCGCCTGCGCCAGTGCGGGGGCATCGTTCACGCCATCGCCGGTCATGGCCACCAATATGTTCCGGGTTTGCACTTCTTTTACTTTGGCGGCTTTGTCCTGGGGCAGGACTTCGGCGAAGTACTCATCCAGCCCGACCTGGTCCGAGACCCATTTGGCTGTTGCCTTGTTGTCGCCGGTCAGCATCATGCAGCGGATGTTCAATGCCTTTAGGGCATCGATGGCCTGCTTCGCTTCAGGCCGGACGATGTCGGCCAGGGCAATCGCGCCTTTCAACTTGCCGTCGACGAGGACAAACACGACCGTCTTGCCCTGCGCTTGCAGCGGCCCGATGCGCGGGTCGGTGAGGTCGATGTTCTGTTCTTGCAGGAACCCGGGGCTAACCACTTTGACCTCTTTACCTTCGACCGTGCCTTCGGCGCCTTTTCCGGGAATGCTTTTGAAGTTTTCTACAGGTAGCTTTTTCTCGGAAGACGCGACGATCGCCCGGGCGATGGGATGCTCGGAATTGGCATCCACTGAAGCCGCATACTTGCGCAGGGTTTCTTCGTCGATGTCCTGCCCAAGCACCAGCGTATCGGTCACCCCGAAGCGGCCCTCGGTCAGTGTGCCGGTCTTGTCGAAAATAATGGCCTGCAGTTTGCGGGCGCCTTCAAAAGCACCGCGATTGCGGATGAGCAGGCCGTTCTTTGCGGCCAGTGCCGTGGAGACGGCGACCACCAGAGGCACGGCCAGGCCGAGCGCGTGCGGACAAGTGATGACCATGACCGTCACGGCGCGTTCGATTGCAAAGGCCAGTCCCTTGCCCATGACGAGCAGCCAGATAAGGAAGGTGATGGTGCCGCTGCCAAGCCCGATAAGGGTGAGCCACAGCGCGGCGGTGTCGGCGAGATTTTGCGTCTTCGATTTGCTTTCCTGGGCCTGTTTGACCAGATCGATGACCTGCGACAGAAACGAATCTTTGCCGGTGCCTTTGACGGCGATGGTCAGCGCGCCTTCGCCGTTGATGGCCCCGCCAATGACCTTGCCGCCGCTCGCCTTGGTCACCGGGGTCGATTCCCCGGTGAGCATCGCCTCGTTGACCGAGCTCTCGCCGTCGACAATGACGCCGTCCGCGGGAATTTTCTCGCCGGGTTTGATGAGAACCTTGTCATCCACCGCCAGTTCGCCGAGCGGGACATCCTTCACGCTGCCGTCTGGCATCAGCTTGTGGGCATCGGATGGCATGAGTTTGGCCAGTTCCTCCAGGGCCTTGGAGGCTCCCATCACCGACTTCATTTCGATCCAGTGCCCCAGCAGCATGATGTCGACCAGGGTGGCCAGCTCCCAGAAGAACATCTTCCCGGTCAGGCCGAATACCACGGCGCTGCTGTAGATATAGGCCGTCGAAATGGCGACGGCGACCAGCGTCATCATGCCGGGCTGGCGGGATTTGAGTTCATCGAACAAGCCCTTCAGGAACGGCCAGCCGCCATACCAGAAGACCGCCGAAGAAAAGCCGAACAGCACATACAGGTCGCCGGAAAAACGCAAGGCGTCGCGCAGGCCTGCCAGCGACTGCAACATCGGCGAGAGCAGCAGAATCGGCAGGGTCAGTACCAGCGCGATCCAGAACCGCTTGCGAAAATCCGCCGCCATATGGGCGTGATGGTCGTGATGGCCTGCGTGGTCGGATGCGGGGTGCTGCAGTTGCGCTTCGGCCTGCAACCAGTTCCGTTCGGCATGGCCTTGCGGACGACCTTCTTCCTGATAGATGGCGTATGCCTTCTTCGCTACCTCATCCTGCGCCGGCTTCGCATCGGAAGCGCCGGGCTGGTCGGAATGATGTTTCATGACGGGACCTTCCTCGGCCGTTGCGATGGCCGCGATTCGACGAGTTGCGTGATACCCACTGGCCTTCTCACGCCGCTTCCATGGCGGCGTCGTATTCGCCACGGCGCGCAGCCCGATTGCACGCGGCGCGATGGCGCAGCGCCCGCTGTGCGGCCGGCACGTTGACCTCCTGACCGCGCCAGATCTCCATTGCCGACTGCTGGATGGCCCGTGCAAATGAAAACGACAGCGCCCAGGGCGCCCGCGACTTGAAGCGGACATTCATGGCATTCAACCGGGCCGATGCCAATTCGCCGGACTGACCACCCGACAGGAACGCGATACCAGCAACGGCGGCGGGGACCGATTGCAGGAAACACTCGACCGTGGCGTCGGCCACCTCGTCCACCGTTTGCTGTTTCGGACAGGCCAATCCCGGCAGCACCATGTTGGGCTTCAGAAGCATGCCTTCCAGCGTCACCCGTTGGATGTAAAGCTGATTGAAAACCGTATGCAGGACGTCCGCGGTGACCTCGCGGGACCGCTCCAGGGTATGCGAGCCGTCCATGAGCACTTCAGGTTCGACTACCGGGACCAGCCCGGCCTCCTGGCACAACGCGGCATAGCGCGCCAGCGCGTGCGCGTTGGCTTCGATGCAACCGCTGCTGGGGATGCGATCGCCGATGGTGATCACGGCGCGCCACTTTGCAAACCGGGCGCCCATTTGCGCGTACTCGGCCAGGCGCTCGCGCAATCCGTCCAGGCCTTCGGTTACTTTCTCTGCGTCATGTCCTGCCAAATCCTTCGCACCGGCATCCACTTTTATGCCGGGAATGATGCCCACACCGGTGAGGGCTTTGGCGAACGCAGTGCCGTCCTTTTTCTGTTGGCGGATCGTCTCATCGTAGAGGATCGCGCCGCTGATGCTCTCACCGAGGCCGGGCGTGGTAATGATCAGTTCGCGCCAGGCGCGGCGGGCTTCGACCGTCTGGGGAATGCCCAGCTTCGCAAATCGCATGTTGCAGGTGGGATTGCTTTCGTCCATGGCCAGCAGGCCCTTGTCACCGGCGACGAGTTCACTGGCGGTGTCGATCAGCGTCTGCGTATTCATTCTTGAGCGGCCCACTTCCAGTTGCGAATTTCCGGCATGTCCCGGCCGTTCTTGTCGATGTACTGCTTGTGCTCGATCAGCTTGTCCTTGAGCTGC
>CAYODB010000108.1:0-12977 GCA_964402495.1 uncultured Bordetella sp. | reverse complement strand
CGCTGGGGATGAAACTGGAGAACTGGCCCCCCGTCGGGCTGGAGAAGGTCTAAAGGGGTAGGAAATGCGCCACCGTCTGGGACTCAGAAAACTCAACCGCACCAGCAGCCATCGCCTGGCGATGCTGCGGAACATGACCAACTCGCTGCTGCGCCACGAGGTGATCAAGACCACGCTTCCCAAGGCCAAGGAACTGCGCCGGGTCGCGGAGCCGATCATCACGCTGGGCAAGAAGCCTTCGCTTGCGAACCGCAGGCTGGCTTTCTCGCAACTGCGCGATCGCGCTCTGGTGACCAAACTGTTCGATGAGCTTGGACCGCGATATGCCAAGCGTAACGGCGGCTACCTGCGCATCCTGAAGTTCGGCTTCCGCCAGGGTGATAACGCTCCGATGGCACTGGTGGAGCTGATGGATCGTCCCGAAGTCGCTGAGGAAGCGGCACCCGCCCAGAAGTAAGCGGGCAGCAGCGAAGAAGACCGAAAGAGCCGGGCTTGAGCCCGGCTCTTTATTTTTGCGGCTAGCCGACCGCTGCCCGCGCCTTGTTCTTGCTGCGGGTCTCCAGTAGGGATTTGAGATAAGTCCCGGTATGACTATCCGGATGGCGGGCGATGTCCTCTGGCGTGCCTTCGGCCAGGATGCGGCCGCCGCCATCCCCGCCTTCGGGCCCAAGGTCCACGACCCAGTCGGCTGTCTTGATCACGTCAAGGTTGTGTTCGATCACCACTACCGTATTGCCGTGATCGCGCAGCCGCTGCAGTACCTTGAGCAACAACTCGATATCCTGGAAATGCAGGCCGGTGGTCGGTTCGTCGAGTATGTAGAGGGTCTTGCCGGTATCGCGCTTGGACAGCTCCAGGGCCAGTTTGACGCGCTGTGCTTCGCCGCCGGAAAGGGTGGTCGCGCTTTGACCCAGGCGGATGTAGCCGAGGCCGACATCGAGCAGCGTATCGAGCTTGCGCGCGATGACCGGAACCGCAGCGAAGAACGCGTGAGCCTGCTCAACGGTCATCTCCAGGACTTCGTGGATGTTCTTCCCCTTGTACTGGATTTCCAGGGTCTCGCGGTTGTAGCGGTGGCCATGGCAAACGTCGCAGGGAACGTAGATGTCCGGCAGGAAGTGCATCTCCACCTTGATCACACCATCGCCCTGACAGGCTTCGCAGCGGCCGCCCTTGACGTTGAACGAAAAACGGCCAGCTCCGTAGCCGCGCTCCCGCGCAAACGGCACCCCCGCGAAGAGGTCGCGTACCGGCGTGAACAGACCGGTGTAAGTGGCCGGGTTGGATCGTGGTGTGCGGCCGATCGGGCTCTGGTCGACGTTGACCACCTTGTCGAAGAAATCCCGGCCCTGGATCTCGTCGTGTTCGGCCGGTTCGGCAGTGCTCTGATACAGGTGCTGTGCGACCGCGTAATACAGCGTGTCGTTGATCAGCGTGGATTTTCCGGAACCGGAGACGCCGGTTACGCAGACGAACAGTCCGACAGGAAGGTCCAGGTCGATGTTCTTCAGATTGTTGCCGCGGGCGCCGATGAGCCTCACCATTTGCTTCGGTTGCGGCTTATTGCGCAGGCGCGGCGTGGCGATGCTGCGGCGGCCGGAGATGTATTGCCCGGTCAGTGAGGCGGAATTGGCGGAAATCTGCGCGGGAGTTCCCTCCGCGATGACCTGGCCGCCGTGCTCGCCTGCGCCGGGGCCCATGTCCACCACGTAATCCGCGTTAAGGATCGCATCCTGGTCGTGCTCGACGACGATCACCGAGTTGCCGAGATCGCGCAGTTCCTTGAGCGTCGACAGCAGCCGGTCGTTATCGCGCTGGTGCAGTCCGATCGAAGGCTCATCAAGAACATACATGACCCCGGTCAGGCCTGAACCGATCTGCGATGCAAGGCGGATGCGCTGCGCTTCGCCGCCCGAAAGCGTGTCTGCGGAACGGTCCAGCGCAAGATAGTCCAGGCCCACGTTCACCAGGAACTGCAGGCGATTGCCGATCTCGCGCACGATCTTGTCGGCGATGACGTGCCGGGAACCGTCGAGCCGGACCTCGCGAAAGAACTTCAGCGCCTGGTTCAACGGCATGCCGCTGATTTCGTAGATCGGCTTGTCGGCGACGAAAACATAGCGGGCTTCGCGCCGCAGCCGTGTGCCGCTGCACTCTGGGCAAGGCTGGCTGGCGAGATGCTTGGCCAGTTCCTCACGAACCGCTACCGAATCCGTCTCGCGATAGCGCCGCTCGAGGTTCGGCAGGATGCCTTCGAACGGATGCTCGCGCTGGTATTTGTTGCCGCGCTCCCCGACATACAGGAAACGGACCTTCTCCTTGCCTGATCCGTTGAGTACCAGATCCTGGATGTTCTTCGGCAACTGCTCGAACGCCTCATCGACATCAAATCGGTACTGTTGCGCCAGACTGGTCAGCATCTGGAAATAGAACTGGTTGCGCTGGTCCCAGCCCTTGATGGCGCCGGCGGCGAGCGACAGATGCGGAAACGCCACTACGCGCTTGGGATCGAAAAACGTGATCTGGCCAAGTCCATCGCAGCGCGGGCAGGCGCCCATCGGATTGTTGAAGGAAAACAGCCGCGGTTCCAGCTCGGGTAGCGAGTAGCTGCATATCGGACAGGCAAACCGCGCCGAGAACAGATGCTCCTTGCCGGAATCCATTTCCACCGCAAGCGCGCGACCGTCCGCGTGACGCAACGCGGTTTCGAAGGATTCGGCGAGCCTCTGCTTCGCCTCCGGACGGACTTTGATCCGGTCGACGACGATCTCGATCGTGTGTTTCTTGTTCTTGGACAGCTTCGGCAGGGACTCGATTTCGTAAGCCTTGCCGTCCACGCGCATGCGCACGAAGCCTTGCGCGCGGAGGTCTTCGAACAGCTCCTGGTTTTCGCCCTTGCGGCCGACCAGAAGCGGCGCCAGGATCATCAGCCGCGTATCCTCGGGAAGCTGCAGAACGTGATCGACCATCTGCGACACGCTTTGCGCCGACAGCGCAATGCCGTGGTCGGGGCAATGCGGTTCGCCTACGCGCGCAAAGAGCAGGCGGAGGTAGTCGTGGATCTCCGTCACCGTGCCCACGGTCGAGCGCGGATTGTGGCTGGTCGCCTTCTGCTCGATGGCAATCGCCGGTGACAGGCCCTCGATCAGGTCCACATCGGGCTTTTCCATCAGCTGCAGGAACTGGCGCGCGTACGCCGACAGCGATTCCACGTAGCGGCGCTGGCCTTCGGCGTAAAGCGTGTCGAATGCGAGCGAAGACTTGCCGGAGCCGGACAATCCCGTCACAACGACGAACTTGTTGCGCGGCAGATCGAGGTTGACGTTCTTGAGGTTGTGAGTGCGTGCGCCGCGTATGCGGATGAATTCCATTCGCTGGGAATGCTCGCTGGAAGATTGAGGCTGCTTGCTGGGAGATTGCCGGGTCGACCTGCTAATATACTGCACTTCAGAAGCAATTCCCAAGCCGCGTTTGGCTCCATTTCCCGCATGTCTTTCCCACAGCGCATGACGCCTCAGGAGTTGCGCGCAAGTGTCGGTTTGGCCGGCATTTTCGGTCTGCGCATGCTGGGCATGTTCATCATCCTCCCGGTTTTCGCACTGTACGCACAGCGCCTGGGCGGCGGCCACAGCCACACCATGGTCGGCATTGCGCTCGGCGCCTATGGGTTGACGCAGGCCTGCTTGCAGGTCCCTTTCGGCTGGCTGTCGGACCGCTGGGGACGCAAGCGCACGATCTATTTCGGGCTGGCGATATTTGCCCTCGGCAGCTTCGTCGCGGCCGCTGCAAGCGATATTTCCTTGGTTATCGTGGGCCGAGTGATCCAGGGCGCGGGTGCAATCTCGGCGGCCTTGATTGCGTTGACGGCGGACCTCACCCGCGACGAGCAGCGTACCAAGGCCATGGCGATCATTGGCATGACCATCGGCGGCACATTCGCGTTGTCGATGGTGGCCGGTCCGCTGCTCGACGACGTCATCGGCGTGCCGGGAATATTCGCCATGACCGGCATCCTCGCGCTGGCTGCGATGCTGGTTGTGTGGTTTGTCATTCCCGATCCGCCCGTGATCGCGCGAAACGCCGCGACCCCACTTGTGCCGGTGCGTACCGTATTGCGCGATCCGCAGCTGATGCGCCTGAACTACGGAATCTTCGCGTTGCACGCGGTACTCATGGGGCTGTTCGTGGTGGTGCCGTTCTCGCTCCAGGCGCATATGCCGTCCGGCGAGCATTGGCGGATCTACCTTCCCGTGATGCTGGGCTCCGTGGTGCTGATGGTGCCGCCGATGTTGATGATGGAACGCGGCGGCTTGCAGAAGCCGGTGTTCCTGGGCGCGATAGCGGTGCTGATCGCAGGCACTGTGTTGCTGGCGCTGAGCGGTGGCGGCCTGCTGCCGATCGTGGCGGGGCTGCTGGTGTTTTTCACCGCGTTCAATCTGCTGGAGGCTACGCTGCCCTCGCTGATTTCGCGGCTGGCCCCGATCGGCGCGAAGGGCACTGCCATTGGCGTATACGGCGCCATACAGTTCATCGGTACTTTTTGCGGTGCAGCCGCTGGTGGCTGGCTGTCGCAGCACTTTGGCGCGGCGGCGGTATTCGGCTTTTGCGCGATACTGGGCGCGATCTGGTTGCTGCTGGCCATCGGAATGCGGGTTCCCGCCTCGCTCGACACGCGACGCTTTCAACTGCCGAAAATGGATTCGCAGGCGGTGTCGGGCCTGACGCGCAAGCTGGCCGGGGTCCCGGGTGTGCGGGAAGTCATGTTGTCGGGGGACGGGGTTGCCTACCTGAGGGTGGACAGCAAGGGCTTCGACGAACAGAATGTCATCAAACTACTGGCAGGGGAGGTTTAGCACATGGCTTCGGTTAACAAAGTGATTCTGATCGGGAATCTCGGGCGCGATCCCGAAGTGCGCTACATGCCCAGCGGCGACGCCGTGGCCAATATCACCATTGCCACGACCGAAACCTGGAAGGACAAGGGCGGCGAGAAGCAGGAGCAGACCGAATGGCACCGCGTGGCGATGTTTGGCAAGACCGCGGAAATTGCTGGCGAGTACCTGAAGAAGGGCTCGCAGGTCTACATTGAGGGCAAACTGCAGACGCGCAAGTGGACCGACAAGGAAGGCCAGGAACGGTATACCACCGAAATCCGCGCCGACCGCATGCAGATGCTGGGCTCACGCTCGGGTGGCGCCGAGCGCATGCCTGCGCCCGATGACGAAGCGCCCCGCACGTCTTCCGCGCCGGCCAAGAAACCCGCAGCGGCAGGCAAAGGCGGCAACTTCGACGATCTCGAGGATGACATCCCGTTCTGAACTTGTGGGAATTCACGGGACAGGCCGGCATTGCCGGCCTTTTTTGTTGGGCCGTGACTACCGGGCAGCCGGCGTCGGTCCAACGCATGGAACACCGTCCGGAACAGGTGGAGAACAAGCTGATTTTCGGCGAAAATAACAAAATCGTCCGGATGCCACGAGATGCCATGATCTGCAAGCATGGTCTGACCGGCGGCAGCGGCAGCGCCTAAAGGAAAAAGCTCATGACATTGCGTGACGTCACCCTGCAGGACAAATACGCGCTCCAGAACGGGCGCATCTACATCACGGGCACCCAGGCACTGGTGCGGTTGCCGATAATGCAACAGGAACGCGACCAGGCCGCCGGGTACAACACCGCCTGCTACATCTCCGGTTACCGGGGCAGCCCGCTGGGTAGTTTCGACCAGCAGCTCTGGGCCGCCAAGCCTCACCTCGAAGCGCACCACATCGTGTTCCAGCCCGGTGTTAACGAAGACCTTGCCGCCACCGCCTGTTGGGGCACGCAGCAGGCCCACCTGGACGGCGACAACAAGTACGACGGCGTATTCGCCATCTGGTACGGCAAGGGTCCCGGTGTGGACCGCACCGGCGACGCCTTCCGCCATGGCAACCTGGCCGGCTCGGCGGCACTGGGCGGCGTCATCTGCCTGATGGGCGACGACCATACCTGTGAATCTTCCACCACGGCGCACCAGAGCGAGTTTGCGATGGTGGATGCGATGATGCCCATCCTCAATCCCGCGGGCGTGCAGGAGTTGCTGGACTATGGTTTGTACGGCTGGGCCCTGTCGCGCTATTCCGGGTGCTGGGTAGGCCTGAAGTGCATGAAGGACACGATCGATGCCAGCGCCTCGGTGAACGCCAGCCCGGAGCGCGTGAGCATCGCCATTCCCGCCGATTTCCAGATGCCCGAAGGCGGCCTCAACATCCGCTGGCCCGACGCGCCCCTCGACCAGGAGGCGCGTCTGCACACCTGGAAGCTCGAGGCCGCCAAATCCTTTGCGCGCGCCAACAAGCTGGATCAGGTCGTCGTCGACTCGCCCGTTGCGAAACTGGGAATTGCCACCTGCGGCAAGTCGTACATGGATGTGCGCCAGGCGTTGCAGTATCTCGGCATCGATGACGCCGAGGCGGCTCGGCTCGGCATCCGCATTTACAAGATCGGAATGACCTGGCCGCTCGAGCCTGTCGGCGCCGCGAAGTTCGCGGAGGGACTGGAAAAAATCATCGTGGTCGAGGAAAAGCGGGGTCTGATCGAACCGCAGTTGAAGGACATTTTGTATGGCATGTCCAGCGCGCCGGCCATGGTCGGCAAGCGCGACGAATTGGGCCGCATTCTGTTCCAGTCCAACGCCGCGCTCGATCCCAACGAAATCGCCGTCGCGATCGGCAACCGCATCCTCGAGCGCATCAGCGATACGCAGCTTGCCGCGCGCGTGGCGCAGCAGGAGCACCTGCAGACGCGCATGCCGGAAAAGCCGGCCATGGATCGCACGCCTTATTTCTGTTCCGGCTGCCCGCACAACACGGGCACCCGGGTGCCGGAAGGTTCGCGGGCCCTTGCGGGCATCGGCTGCCACTTCATGGCGCAGTGGATGGACCGCAACACCGCCGGCTATACGCAAATGGGGGGCGAAGGCGCAAGCTGGGTGGGCGAGGCGCCGTTCGTGAAGACATCGCATATGTTCCAGAACATCGGCGATGGCACCTACTATCACTCCGGACTGCTGGCGGTGCGCGCAGCCAAGGCTTCCGGCGTGAACGTCACTTACAAGATCCTCTACAACGATGCGGTCGCCATGACCGGCGGCCAGCACGTGGATGGTCCACTCAGCGTGCCGCAGATCACGCTGCAGGTGTATGGCGAGGGCGCGCAAAAAATCGCGGTCGTGACTGACGAGCCGGAGAAGTATCCGGCGGGAACGGAGTGGGCACCGGGCGTGACCATCCATCATCGCGACGACTACGACCAGGTGCAGCGCGATTTTCGCGAAATCCCAGGCCTGTCCGTGATCGTCTACGACCAGACCTGCGCCGCGGAAAAGCGCCGACGTCGCAAGCGTAACCAATATCCGGATCCCGCGAAGCGCGCGTTCATCAACGACCTCGTCTGCGAAGGCTGCGGTGACTGTGGCGTGAAGTCCAACTGCGTGTCGGTACTGCCGCTGGACACGGAATTCGGCCGTAAACGCACCATCGACCAGTCATCCTGCAACAAGGATTACTCTTGCGTGAAGGGTTTCTGCCCGAGCTTCGTCACGGTCCACGGCGGCGGCGTGCGCAAGGGCAGGAGTTCCGCACCGGCCGGACAGAACGTGGAAACCCTGTTTTCCGCCGTACCGGAACCGAAGCTTCCGGCCCTCGATCAGCCTTACGGCATCATGGTTACGGGTGTCGGCGGCACTGGCGTCGTGACGATCGGTGCTATCGTCGGCATGGCCGCCCATCTCGAGGGCAAGGGTTTCGGCGGCCTCGACATGGCGGGCCTGGCGCAGAAAGGCGGATCAGTGTGGAGCCATCTGCAGATCTCGGCCAGGCCGGAAGACATCAAGACCGTGCGCCTGGGGTCCGGCGGCGCGTCGCTGGTTATGGGCTGCGATCTGGTGGTGTCGGCGAGTCAGAAAACCATGGACACGGCGCGCCAGGGCACGCGCGCCGTGGTCAATACCCACCAGCAGATGACTGGCGATTTCACGCGAAACGCCAATGTGCAGTTCCCGGCACAGTCGCTGCAACGCACAGTCACCAGGGGCGTGGGCGAGGGCAACGCCGAATTCGTCGATGCCACTCGCATTGCCACCGCGCTGATCGGCGATTCGATCGCCACCAACATGTTCATGCTCGGCTTCGCGTTCCAGCGCGGCCTTGTGCCGCTCTCCAGCGAGGCCATCAACAAGGCGATCGAGTTAAACGGTGCCGCGGTGAAAATGAACCAGGCCGCGTTCCTGTGGGGCCGACGTGCGGCGGTGGACCTGCCCGCCGTGGAGCGCCTGATTGCGCCGAAAGCCGAAACCGTTGCGGCCACCCGGCAATCGCAGACGCTCGAAGAAATGGTTGCGCGCCGCGTCGAGTTCCTTACCGGTTATCAGGACGCTGCGTACGCAGAAAAATATCGCCAGCTTGTCGACCGTGTCAGGCAGGCGGAGTCGTCGAGAGCAAAGGGACTGGGCGGACTCGCCGAAGCGGTGGCTCGCTACTACTTCAAGCTCCTCGCCTACAAGGACGAATACGAGGTGGCGCGCCTGTACGCCGATCCGGCGTTCATGGAGAAGATCAAGTCGCAGTTCGAGGGCGATTACAAACTGCATTTCCATCTTGCTCCGCCGCTGTTCTCCAAACGTGATCCGGTCACCGGCGAACTGCGCAAGGCGGAGTACGGTACCTGGGTGTTCAGCGTGTTCAAGGTGCTGGCGAAACTGCGCGGCCTGCGTGGCACCGCGCTCGACATCTTCGGCTACACGCCGGAGCGGCGCATGGAACGGCAGTTGATCGCGGACTATGCGACCGTGATCGGGGATATCGCCGGCAAACTCACGCCGGAGAATCATGCGCTGGCAGTGAAAATCGCTTCCATGCCCGAAGAGATCCGCGGTTATGGCCACGTCAAGGAGGCCAGCTTCAAGACGGCGAAGGCGAAGGAAGCCGATCTGCTGGCATCATTCCGTTCACCCGAAAAGGTGCGTTCGGCGGCGTAATTTGCCAGGCACCGGTTTAACCTAGGGCAGCGGAAACGCTGCCCTTTTTCATGATGCTGTAACACTGAAGGGCTAAGCTCGCGTCGATGCGTACAAAAGCGGGCTCAAACTGAAACCGGCTGATCTCCTTGCTGCGGCAAACTCCGTACAGAAGGCGCTGTTGCGCATGGGGCCAGGCCTGTTTCCAGCCGTCATGCAGGAAAAACATGACACAGCGGAAAAGCCCCGGGTCAGGTCGATTTTCCTCTCGGACATCCACCTCGGTACCCGCGCCTGCCAGGCGGGGCGCCTGCTTTCCTTCCTGCGCCAGTATGATTCCGAGCGCCTCTACCTGGTCGGCGACATCATCGACTTCTGGGCGATGAGCCGGGGCATCTACTGGTCACGCCAGCAGAACACTTTCATCCAGAAAGTGCTCAAGCGCGCACGGCACGGCACGCAGGTGATTTTCGTGCCGGGCAATCACGATGAAGCCTTGCGCGAATATGTCGGCACCTCGTTTGGCGACATCCAGCTTGTACAGGAGCACGTCCACGTTGCGGCGGACGGCAAGCGCTATGCAGTGCTGCATGGAGATGAATTCGACCAGGTCACCCGCCACCATCGTTGGGTCGCAATACTCGGCGACGTGTCTTACAACCTCCTGGTGAGACTAAACACCTGGCTTTCCCTGGTACGCCGCACACTCGGAATTTCGGGTTACTGGTCGCTGGCCGGCTACGCCAAGCGCAAGGTGAAGGGCGCAGTCAGCTTCATCTACGACTTCGAGGATTCCGTGATGCGCGCGGTGCGCGATCGCGGGCTCGATGGCGTGATCTGCGGGCATATCCACAGCGCCGAACTTCGCGACATTGACGGATTGACGTACATGAACTGCGGCGACTGGGTGGACAGTTGCACCGCCATCGTGGAACACCACGACGGCCGCATGGAGCTGATCAACTGGATCGGGGAAGCGGCGGACGCGGAGGAAGACCCGTCCGAACTCGCTCTCGAGGCTGCCGGGACCTGAATGTAAAGCGGACCGGGCGGCGATCAGACGAAATTAGGCGTGATGACGTCGAGTTGATCCGTCACCAGCGCATCGACTTCCCAACCCAGCAGGTCCAGCGCCAGTCCGGAGTCGTTGACCGTGTAGACGAGTACGCCGTACCCCGCGGCGTGCGCAGCCTTCACCTGCGCCGCTTTCAGCTGACGATGGCTTAAATGCAGCGCGACGCATTGCAGGCGCTGCATCAGCGCCTGCCAGTTGGCAGGGATCTCCGTGACCAGCAGGGCGCGAGGCAGTTCCGGTGCTTCGACTGCCGCGGCTTCCAGTGCCAGCGTCGAGAACGACGACAGCAGCGGCGGCAGGTCCGCGCCGGCCCAAAGCAGCTTTGCCATCCGGGCCACGACTTCACCCGTTTCCCGCTCGGTCCCGGGAGAGGGTTTCATTTCCACGTTCGCCCACAAGTCCACCTCCCGGCACAGCGCGCTTGCCGCAGCGAAAGAGGGCACGAGTTCGCCGATGTATTCATTGCCGAACCAGGCTCCGGCATCCAGGTCTGCAATATCCGCATAGCTGGTCTCGGTGACCAGCCCGCTGCCGTCGGTGGTCCGCTCCAGAGTCTCGTCGTGCATAAGGACCGGGGTCCCATCCTCGGTAAGCTTGACGTCGAACTCCACACCCAGGAATCCCAGATTGCGGGCCAGCTTGATGCCCGCCAGGGTGTTCTCCGGAGCAAGGAACCCGCCGCCGCGATGGGCAATCACGCGCGGATAAGGCCAGAGGGGCTGCTGCAGTGACATTTGTGGAGCAATCCGGTGGGCGATCGCAAAGCGGGAGATTATAACGAGGGATCTGCCGGGGCAACGCTGGTGTTGCGGGTCGTATCTGAGTCATGGATGCGGCAACCGATACGGTATAATTCCATTGTTTTTAGAGGAATATCATGCCCATCTACGAATACCGGTGCAGCAGTTGCGGTCACGAAAAGGAGGCCCTGCAGAAATTGTCGGACGCTCCCCTGACCGAATGTGCGGCGTGCGGCAAAAATACCCTGCGCAAACTCATCAGCGCAGCGGGGTTCCAGTTGAAAGGCAGTGGCTGGTACGCAACAGATTTCAAGGGCGGCTCCAGGTCCGTCCCGGACGAAGACAAGAGCAAGTCCGCCGCGAAGGATGAAACCGGAGGCAAGAAAGAGTCCGGGGACAAGAAAGAAACCGGATCCAAGGAAGAATCGAAGCCCAAGCAGGAATCCGGATCCAAGTCGGAATCCAAGCCCAAGGAAGAATCCAAGAGCGAAGCGCCTGCCTCGGGCAGCGGCGCAAGCGCAGCCTGACGCCAGGGCGATTTCGTGAAGAAATATCTGATTACGGGCCTGCTGGTCTGGGCGCCGCTGGTCATCACCATTTGGGTGCTAAGCGTGCTGGTCGATACGCTCGACCAGACCCTGCTGCTCCTGCCCGCCGCCTGGCATCCGCGCTCATGGCTCGGATTCAATATACCCGGCCTCGGCGTGCTGCTGACTTTTCTCGTGGTGCTCCTGACCGGCATGTTTGCGGCCAACATCATTGGGCAGCGGCTGGTGCTGTTCGGCGAAAGCCTGCTGGCGCGCATCCCGTTCGTCAAATCGCTGTATTCCAGCGTCAAGCAGGTGTCCGACACGTTGTTTTCCTCTTCCGGCCAGGCGTTCCGCAAGGCCTTGCTGGTGCAGTATCCGCGCCAGGGCTCCTGGACCATTGCCTTCCTGACCGGGCAGCCTGGCGGCGACGTCGCCAACCATCTAACGGGCGACTATGTCAGCGTTTACATTCCGACCACGCCCAATCCGACGTCCGGCTTTTTCCTGATGATGCCGAGGGCGGACGTGATCGAGCTCGACATCAGCGTGGACGCCGCACTCAAGTACATCATCTCGATGGGCGTGGTTCCTCCGGACAGCAGGAATCCCACACACAGCGGGAACTGACCCCGGGCCCTATCGTCCGGTTTCGCGGCGCCCCGCCATATCAATCAACCCGAACCCGATCCTCCGACCGAACTTATGCGCACTGAATATTGCGGCCTTATTTCCACCAAATTCCTCGATCAGACCGTCGAAATGTGCGGATGGGTGCACCGCCGTCGCGACCATGGCGGCGTGATATTCATCGACCTGCGTGATCGCGAGGGCCTGGTGCAGGTTGTTTGCGATCCGGATAACGCCGAAACGTTTGCCACGGCGGAGAAGATTCGCAGCGAATACGTGGTCAAGATCACCGGGTTGGTGCGGCGCAGGCCCGCCGGCACGGTGAACGCGAACCTTGTTTCGGGCGAAATCGAAGTGCTGGCGCGGTCGATCGAAATCCTGAACCCATCGGTAACGCCGCCGTTCCAGATGGACGACGAGAATCTGTCCGAGAACGTGCGCCTCGAGTACCGCTACCTCGACCTGCGACGCCCGCAGATGCAGAAGAACCTGCGGCTGCGGTACAAAGTGGCGATGGAAGTGCGCCGCTATCTCGACTCCGCGGGCTTCATCGACATCGAGACGCCGATGCTGACCAGGAGTACGCCGGAAGGCGCGCGCGATTACCTGGTGCCGTCGCGCGTGAATCCCGGCATGTTCTTCGCGCTGCCGCAGTCGCCGCAACTATTCAAGCAGCTCCTCATGGTATCGGGCTTCGACCGCTACTACCAGATCACCAAGTGCTTCCGCGACGAGGATCTGCGCGCGGACCGGCAACCGGAGTTCACCCAGATCGATTGCGAAACCTCGTTCCTGGGCGAGCAGGAAATCCGCGCGCTGTTCGAGCAGATGATGCGGCACGTGTTCAAGACCGTCATGAACGTGGAGTTGTCGAGCCCGTTCCCGGTGATGGACTACGACACGGCAATGGGCCTCTACGGGTCCGACAAGCCGGACATGCGCGTCAAGCTCCAGTTCACCGAGCTGACTGACGCGATCCGGGCGCAATGGGACGGCGCGGCGGACGGCTG
>CAYODB010000107.1:0-12998 GCA_964402495.1 uncultured Bordetella sp. | reverse complement strand
AGCTGGCCGTTCCCGCCGCAGCCACGAGGCCGTCCGCGCCATTGCCCTCTCCCGTGAACATCGACCAGATTCTGGGCGACAGGCCCGAGCAGCGGGTGGCGATGTCGCGCCTGCGCCAGCGCGTTGCGCAACGCCTGGTCGAATCGCAATCCACAGCGGCGATTCTGACCACGTTCAACGAAGTCAACATGCAGCCGGTCATGGACCTGCGCAACCGCTACAAGGACAAGTTCGAGAAGGAGCACGGCGTGAAGCTGGGCTTCATGTCGCTGTTCGCCAAAGCGGCGGTGCATGCCTTGAAGAAATATCCCGTGGTCAATGCTTCGGTGGACGGCACCGACATCGTCTACCACGGTTATTTCGACATCGGCATCGCGGTGGGCAGTCCACGCGGCCTGGTCGTGCCGGTGATTCGCAATGTCGACCAGTTGTCCTTTGCCGACATCGAAAAGCAGATCGCCGACTACGGCAAGCGCGCCCAGGACGGCAAGCTCACCATCGAGGAACTGACCGGCGGCACGTTCTCCATTTCGAACGGCGGCGTGTTCGGTTCCATGCTGTCCACCCCGATCATCAATCCGCCGCAGAGCGCGATTCTCGGCGTCCATGCTACCAAGGAACGTCCGGTGGTGGAAAACGGCCAGATTGTCATCCGTCCGATGAACTACCTGGCGCTCTCGTACGACCACCGGATCATCGACGGCCGCGAAGCCGTGCTGTTCCTGGTGACGATCAAGGATGCGCTGGAAGATCCGGCTCGGCTGCTGCTCGAACTTTGATTTTCACCACAGAGGCACAGAGCAGCCAGAGAATAATCCAGGCACAAGGATCGACTGAATCAGTGATGGATGAAGCGCCTCTCCTGTTAATGACTGTGTTCTCTCGCTCTCTCCGTGCCTCTGTTTCTCTGTGGTCAATCAGAAAGTAATCCATGGCCAAAACCTTTGACGTTGCAGTAATCGGCGCTGGTCCGGGCGGCTATACCGCCGCGATCCGCGTTGCCCAGTTGGGCCTCAGCACCGTCTGCATCGACGAATGGAAAAACGCCAAGGGCAAGCCCAGCCTTGGCGGCACCTGCCTGAACGTGGGCTGCATTCCTTCCAAGGCGCTGCTGGAATCTTCGGAGAACTACGAGCGGGCGCTGCACAAGTTCGCCGATCACGGCATTACGGTAAAAGAGGTCTCGGTCGACGTCGCCATCATGCTGGCCCGCAAGGACAAGATCGTCGACACCTTCACCGGCGGCATCGGCCTGCTGTTTCGCAAGAACAAGGTTGCTTCGATGCATGGCCACGGCCGCATCACCGCGGCCGGGCCGGTTTACCAGGTCGAAGTGAAGGATGGCGACAACGTCGAGGCCATCGAGGTAAAGCACATCATCATCGCCACCGGTTCGAACCCGCGCCAGTTGCCTTTTGCACCCGTGGACAACGATCGGATCGTCGACAACACCGGCGCCTTGTCGCTACCGGAAGTGCCGAAGCGGCTGGGTGTCATTGGTGCCGGCGTCATCGGCCTGGAAATGGGCAGTGTGTGGAAGCGCCTGGGTGCCCAGGTCACCGTGCTCGAGGCCATGCCGGCGTTCCTTGCCGCGGCCGATGACCAAGTCTCCAAGGAAGCCTTGCGGATTTTCACCAAGGTCGTAGGCCTGGACATAAAGCTCGGCGTGAAAATAAGCGCCGTGAGAACCACGAAGAAGAACGTGACGGTCGAGTTCAGCGACGGCGTGAGCGAACAGAAGCTGGAGTTTGACCGCCTGATCATTGCCGTCGGCCGCGCCCCCAATAGCGCGAACCTTGCCGCCGAGGGTGTCGGCTTGAAGGTCGATGCGCGGGGTTTCGTCGAGGTCGATGGCCAGTGCCGAACCAGCCTGCCGAACGTCTACGCCATCGGCGACGTGGTGCGCGGCCCGATGCTTGCGCACAAATCATCGGAAGAGGGCGTGGCCGTGGCGGAAATGATCGCCGGCCAGTCGGGCCATGTGAATCTGGATACCTTGCCCTGGGTGATCTATACGTCGCCCGAAATAGCCTGGGTGGGCAAGACCGAACAGGAACTGAAGGCCGCGGGAATCGAATACCGCGTGGGCCAATTCCCCTTCATCGTCAACGGGCGCGCCCGTGCCATAGGCGAGACCGCCGGATTCGTGAAGATGCTGGCGGACGCGAAAACCGACCGCATCCTGGGGGTGCACATGATCGGACCTTACGCCTCCGAACTGATTTCGGAAGCAGTCGTCGCCATGGAATTCGGCGCATCGGCCGAGGATATCGCCCGCATCGTCCATGCCCATCCCACTTTGGCTGAGGCGTTGCACGAAGCGGCGCTCGGCGTGGACAAGCGCACGATTAACCTCTGATGGACGCGGGTGCGCAACCGGCACTGGCAACGGAGCCTCAGGATTTCTCCGGCAAGGCCGCCAGGATCGCGGCGGCGCGCGGATTTTCCCTTGACGCCGCGCAAACCGGCGCGCTGGCGCATTTCGAACGGCTGCAGTCCGAGCTGACCGGATCGGAACAGGCGGGGCGGTCGCTGTTTCGCCTGTTCCAGCGCCAGCAACCCATCCGGGGGTTGTATCTGTGGGGCGGGGTCGGGCGCGGCAAGAGTTTCCTGATGGACAGCTTTTTCAACGCGGCCGCCCTGAAGCGCAAGCGCCGGGTCCATTTCCACCGCTTCATGCAGGAAATCCACCAGCGCCTGCAGGCGATGCAGGGTGCGGAGAATCCCTTGCTTACGGTTTCCCGCGACCTCGCACGTCAGGTTCGGCTGCTGTGCCTGGACGAATTCCATGTTTCCGACATCGGCGATGCCATGCTGATGCGCAACCTCCTGGAAGGACTGTTCGAACACGGTGTGGTGCTGGTCACAACGTCCAACCAGCATCCGGACCAGCTTTACAGCCACGGGCTGCAACGCGGCCAGTTCCTGCCCGCCATCGAGCTGATCGGGCGTCACCTCGATATCGTGCACGTCGACGGCGATGCCGACTACCGTCTGCGAGCGCTGGAGAAAGGCGGGGTGTACCACGGCGCCCTGAATGCGGAAACGGAGGCGGCTATGGCGGCGACCTTCGATGCGATCACGAGTGGCGCCGGCGGCCGGGAGACGGAAATTGAAATCGAAGGGCGCACGATCGGCGCTAGGAAGATCGGACCGGGCGTCGCCTGGTTCGATTTCGTGGAGCTGTGCGACGGCCCGCGCGGCCAGGCGGACTACATAGAATTAGCCCGGCGTTTCCATACCGTTCTGGTTTCCGGGGTGCGCCGTTTCGGCGCAAGCGACGCGGACAAGCGCCGCCGCTTTACCTGGCTGGTGGATGAATTCTATGATCGCCGGGTCAAGCTGATACTCTCGGGAGAAACCTATCTTCACGAACTGTTTCGCGCAGTGCACGCCGATGTCGAGACCGAACGCACCCTCAGCAGGCTGGTCGAAATGCAGACACGCCAGTACCTGAGCGAACCGCACCTGTCCTGATTCAAGAGAAAAAAATATGACAACGCTGAAGGCGTACCGGATATTCAACGAAGACGGCAAGGTGGCGAGCCGGTTCGTCGACATGAAAATAGAGGAACTGGATCCGGGTGACGTACTCATCAAGGTCGCCTGCTCGAGCGTCAATTTCAAGGATGCGCTGGCGGCGACCGGTGCCGGTAAAATCATCCGCCGCTTTCCCTGTGTCGGCGGCATCGACCTGGCCGGCACGGTGGTGGAGTCCGGGGACAAACGCTTTAAAAAGGGCGACCCGGTCATTGCCACCAGCTATGACATCGGCGTGTCGCGGGATGGCGGTTACGCAGAATACGCGAGGATCCCTGCAGACTGGGTCGTGCCCATGCCGAAGGGCCTGGACCCATTCACAGCGATGGCGCTCGGGACGGCCGGTTTTACCGCAGGCCTTGCCGTCGAGCGCATGGAGCACGACGGTCTCAAACCCGCCAATGGTCCGGTCCTCGTCAACGGCGCGACCGGCGGCGTGGGCAGCATCGCGGTCGATATCCTCGCCGCATCCGGCTATCACGTCGTCGCCCTTACGGGAAAGGAAACGGAAACTGCCTACCTGAAGGGGCTGGGTGCTGCGGAAGTCATGTTTCGCAGCAGCTTCGACTTCGCGAAGACCAAACCCCTCGACAAAGCGACCTGGGCCGGCGCGGTTGATAACCTTGGCGGCGACGTCCTGTCCTGGATGGCCAGCACCATGCAGATTGGCGGCACCCTCGCCAGCATCGGGCTGGCGGCGAGCCACACTTTCAATACGACGGTCATGCCTTTCATCCTGCGCGGCGTCAGCCTGCTGGGGATCGATTCGGTCAATGCTCCGATGCCGATCCGGGAAAAGGTCTGGAAGCGCCTGGCGACGGACCTGAAGCCGCGGCACCTGGACAGCATCGTCACCACGGTGGATTTTGCCGACCTGCCGGGCGTGTTCGACAAGATATTGAAGGCACAGATACGCGGCCGCACGGTCGTCAGAATTAGCTAGAACGTAAGGGCAACTCTCAGCGCGGAGGACGCAGAGGACGCAGAGGAAAACCAGAAACGAGAAGGGAAGTATGAGAGCAAAAATCCGGCTCGGTGCCAAAGTGGTTAGTGATACCAGGAATTTACTCCCGAACATTTCTCTCTTGCCCTTCCTCCGCGTCCTCTGCGTCCTCCGCGGTGAGAGCTGTCCTAACCAATAGACTGGGGAGGATTAAAATGGCACAAGGCTATGCGGAGTTCCATCGACGCTCGATCGAGGACCGCGATTCTTTCTGGACCGAACAGGCGCGGCTGGTCGACTGGCAGCGGCCGTTCGACAGCGTTCTCGACTACAGCCGTCCGCCCTTTGCGCGCTGGTTTCCCGGCGGCACCACGAACCTTTGCCACAATGCGGTAGACCGGCATCTTGCGGTTCGCGGCGACCAGAACGCATTGATCTGGATTTCCACGGAAGTCGACAAGACCGAGGCGTTCACCTACCGGCAGTTGCATGCGGAAGTGAACCGGACCGCGGCAATGATGCAATCGCTCGGCGTGAAGCAGGGCGACCGGGTCATCATCTACATGCCCAACATGCCGGAGGCGGTGTTTGCCGTCCTGGCTTGTGCGCGCCTGGGTGCCGTCCATTCCGTAGTGTTTGGCGGCTTTGCCGCCACCAGCCTGGCCGCGCGCATCGACGATGCCCGGCCCGTGCTGATGATGACCACGGACGCCGGCAGCCGCATGGGCAAAGTGGTGCGCTACAAGCCGCTGGTGGATGAAGCCATCCGGCTGTCGCAGCATCCACCCGCAAAAGTGCTGATTCTAGATCGCGGCCTGGATCCGGACATGCCGGCCGGCGAGAGCGATGTCGACTGGAAAGAACTGGCCTCGCGCTATCCGAACACGCAGGTACCGTGCGCCTGGCTCGAGTCTTCCGAGCCGTCCTATATCCTGTATACGTCAGGAACCACCGGCAAGCCGAAGGGCGTGCAGCGCGATGTCGGCGGGCACGCCGTGGCCATGGCGGCATCCATGCGCCATATCTACTGCGGCGCCGCCGGGGAAACCATTTTCACCACCTCCGATATCGGCTGGGCGGTGGGGCATTCTTACATCATCTATGCACCGCTCATCGCGGGGCTGACGACCATACTCTACGAAGGCGTGCCCATTCGCCCGGATCCGGGCGTGTGGTGGAAAATCGTCCAGGACTACAAGGTGAACGTGATGTTCACCGCGCCGACGGCGATCCGCGTCCTGAAGAAGCATGATCCTGCGTATCTCAAAAAATACGATCTGTCGTCGCTGCGGCATCTGTTCCTTGCGGGCGAACCGCTGGATGAACCGACCCACGCCTGGATTTCCGAAGGCCTGGGCAAACCGGTGATCGACCACTACTGGCAGACGGAAACCGGCTGGCCTGTCCTGACGGCCATGCACGGCGTGGAGAAGACGCCGATCAAGTACGGCAGCCCATCGTTTCCGGCCTACGGCTACGACCTCAAGCTGCTGCGCGAAAGCGATACGAGCGAGGCGGGGGATGACGAGAAGGCGGTGGTGGTCATCGAACCGCCGTTGCCGCCGGGATGCATGACGACCATCTGGGGCGACGACGAGCGCTTCGTGAAGACCTATTTCTCCACGTTCTCGAAAAAGCTGGTTTACTCGACGTTCGACTGGGGCATTCGCGACAAGGACGGCTACTACTTCATCCTTGGCCGCACCGACGACGTGATCAACGTCGCCGGCCACCGCCTCGGCACGCGGGAGATCGAGGAAGCTGTGCAGGCGCACGCCAACGTCGCAGAAGTCGCGGTGGTCGGCGTCAACGATGCGCTGAAAGGGCAGATGCCGCTTGCCTTTGCAGTGCTCAAGGACATATCGAAAATCGCCACGCCCGAACTGCGCGCGGCACAGGAAAAGGAAGTCATGGCGACGGTCGATGCGCAACTGGGCGCGATCGGACGGCCTTCGCGCGTGCATTTCGTCAGCATGCTGCCGAAGACCCGCTCCGGAAAACTGCTCCGGCGCAGCATCCAGGCTTTGGCGGAGGGCAGGGACCCCGGGGACCTGACAACCCTGGAAGATCCCAGCGCGCTGGATCAGATCCGCGACGCGGTTGCCGGGAAGTAGGCCTCAGTCGGTCGAGTAAAGCTCGCCTTCCATCGTGTAGGTCTTAAGCTTGCCATTCATCTTGCCCATGCCTGGTGAGTTGTTTGGCATGCCGGGCACGGCAAGCCCCACCGTGGTGGGGCGTTCCTCGAGCAGCTTGCGGATTGCCTGCGCCGGCACGTGCCCTTCGATGACATAGCCGTCCACCATGGCGGTATGGCAACTTGCCATTTCCGGCTTCACGCCCGCGCGTTCCTTGACCGGTGTCAGATCGCGCTGGTCGATGGCCGTGACTTCAAAACCTTCCTTACGCAAGTATTCGACCCATTTCACACAGCACCCGCAGCTCGGAGTCTTGTAGACCGTGATTAGCGGTTCCGCGAGGGCTGTGCCTGCAACCAGGAAAAGCCCAAGTAATGCCAGAATGAATTTATGTGTAGAGATCGGCATGTGTATTGACAGACATGGTCTGATTGAAACCCTGCGCGGCTATTACCTGCGGGGATCGTCGTCGGGATTGACGTACTCGATGGCGTGTTCCTGTCCGCCTTCGCCCATCTCCTGGATGATCACTTCCGACCGCGCCCAGGCGAAATGTGGAACATTGGCCTTGGTGACATAAAAGGCGCCCGCCTGGAACTCCTTCATGGCCATCGGGTTGTAGCGCTCGCCAACGCCCGACCAGTAAATGCCCTTGAGGACGGTTACGCTGCGCTCGTCGGGATGCTTGTGGGGCGGAAGCTTGTAGCCGGAAGGCATTTTCGCCCGGAATACGTACGGTCCAGGTTTTGCCGGATCGCCGTACAGCACGATAATTTGCATGCCGTAAGGGGCCGATTTGTTCGCAGCCCACTTCATGTTCTCCGGATCCGCCGTCACGAAATTGCCATTCATCTTGACGGTCATTTCATGGCCGTCGCCATGAGCGACGGGCAAGGCCACCAACCCGAGCGAAATCCCCGCGGCCAGCACCAGTTTATTGATCGCAGCTTGCATTCTTAACCTCTCCTCGTACGTTCTTTATGTTGGAATTTGTTGTTGTCCCCGCAGCGAAATGGTAACACCTTTGCCCGGGCAGACAATTGGATGAAAAGGCTGCGTCTGCGGATGCAGGCGAGGGCTGAATCCTGCCGGAAGGCCTTGTTTTCTTTGACAGGATGAACCTGTTCCCGTATTCTTCGCGCCTTCTGGAAACATCAATCAAGCCTACGCAAAAGCATGAATTGTGTCGGGCCAAAGTCTCAAACGCGGAGAGGTGGATGAGTGGCTTAAGTCGCACGCCTGGAAAGCGTGTTTAGGGTCAAACCTAACGGGGGTTCGAATCCCCCCCTCTCCGCCAAGCATAAAGTTAACTACCAGACCGTAAACATAATTCCCTAACGGAACACGCTCCACCCACACGTCTACCCCCAGAACGTGCTTGCTCACGGGCTGTGCCGTCAGCCCCCAGAAACCGACAATATTGCCCCCTTCCTTCGCGGTACACGCCCGGCCACGACAAGACAATGTGCTCGACTCTGGAAGAACGCATTCGAGTCCGCTTACTCAACGTCGCCAGTGAGGCTTTCCCGTCGTCCGCAATACCTCGGTAGATTTCCAGAGCGACACTTCGTTCATCATCATCAAGCTTAGGCATGATTACCTTGATGAATCCATGGCAATCGTCCACTTTCATTCTCGACACCCTGCCGGTTGGCGATCACCGAATTGTTCAGGGGGCGAGGCAGGGATCTGCGGCCTCGAAGCGCAACGCTGACTGCTGCGTGTCCCTAGAAGGGTTGGGGGGCGTTACGCCGCGCAGCAGGATAACTGCTTCACGTCTTTCGTAAAGGCCTGGGCACATAGCTTCAGCCCTTCAACCATTGTGAGATACGGAAATAGCTGCGCCGACAATTCGGCAATCGTCATCTTTGCTCGAATGGCGATGGCAGCCGTCTGGATCAATTCCCCGGCTTCAGGTGCGACGGCTTGTACGCCCAGGATACGACCGGTATGCGCTTCCGCGACCATCTTGATGAAGCCGCGGGTGTCGAAATTGACCAGCGCGCGGGGGACATTGTCCAGCGTCAACACCCGCGAGTTCGTAGCGAGTCCTGCCTTTTGCGCTTGCACCTCCGACAGCCCGACGGTCGCGACCTGAGGATCGGTGAACACCACACCCGGCACGACACTGAGATCCAACGCCACGTCCCCGCCGGTCATATTGGTGGCCGCCCGGCTGCCGCCTGCCGCCGCGACATAGACGTATTCGGGATTCGTTGTGCTATCACCCGAAGCAAAGATGTGTTGAGCGGAACTGCGCATATGGTCGTCCACGACAATGGCGCCATCGGCTTTCGTCGTGACACCAATCGCGTCCAAGTTGAGGCCAACGGTATTCGCGCGACGTCCCGTAGCCACCAACAATTGGTCGCCGGTAACAGTTTCTCCATCAAGGTCAAGGGTGAACCGCTCTTGCGCATGCGTGACATGCCGCACCATCTTATGCGTCAAAACGCGCATTCCCTCCTGCTCTAGCAGTCCCTTTAGCGTTTCACCGATCAGCGGGTCTTCCTTCGACAACAGCGTCGAGCGCGCGATCAGCGTGACGCGGCTGCCGAGCCGCAGGAAAGCCTGAGATAGTTCCAAAGCCACCACAGAACCGCCGTAGACGATCAGATGCGCAGGCAACTCCTCGGCGATCAACGCTTCGGTGGAGGTCCAGACGGGCGTTCCCGCTAGGCCGGGCACGTCGGGGACCGCAGGCGAAGCGCCCGTTGCAATGAGGGCACGATCGAAGCGCACTAATTGCGCGGCACCATCCCTCAGTTGGATCGAAAGCGTATTCGCATCCTTGAAGCGCGCCTCGCCGCGCAGCAGCGTGATGTTGGGATTCCCGTCGATGATGGCTTGGTATTTCGTGGCACGCAGTTTCTCCACGCGGGCCTGCTGCTGGAAAACCAGCGCGCGCCGGTCCACGTGCGGTGTCGACGCGGAGATCCCAATGTCGAAGCTGCTTTCCTTGCGCAGATGCGCGATGTGCGCGGCCCGGATCATGATCTTGGACGGGACACACCCGATGTTGACGCATGTTCCGCCAATGGCGCCCCGTTCGATGAGGGTCACGTTGGCACCTTGTTCAGCGGCGGTGATCGCCGCCGCCATGGCGGCACCGCCGGTGCCGATGATGGCAATCTCGAGAGGCGGCTGTGATCCGGCACGCGGCTTTACGAGCCCACCCAAAACATCCAGTGCCTTACTGACGGCGGAATTTGGACGGGTAGGCTCTGGCGTCAGTTCCTCGGCAGGGAGAGGTTTCAGCGCATAGGCTCTCGGCAAAGCGGCGTTCAGGCTCGCCAAAGAAATCGCCGCCGCGTCTTCGACGCGCGCGATGGCTTCCGGATAAGCCACCTTGACTTTCTTGACACCGGGCACCGCAATCAGCGCCCGCTCGACATGGCTCGCGCAGTCTGCGCAGGTCATGCCAGTGACACGCAGAGCGATTTCGCTCACTTGGTTGAGCCTTCCTTGGCATTGGACGGGTAACCCGCGTCTGCGGTTGCCTTGGTCAGGGCATCGACCTCGGTCTTGGCATCATCGAAGGTCACCACGGCTTCTTTGGTCTCGAAATTGACATTCACTTTCGAGACGCCATCAACTTTTTGTAGGGCTTTCTTCACCGTTATCGGACATAGCTGGCAAGTCATTCCCGGTACGTCCAGCGTTACCGTCTTTGTGGCGGCGAGCGCAAGTGTGTTGGTCAGCGTGAGAAACGTTGCGACGGCGCAGCAGAATAGAAGTTTTCTCATAGGGAACCTTTCAGTAAAAGATCCATGCAAAGTAGGGGGAAGCGAATGCAACCACCACGAGCGTCGCAACGACCCAGAACGTGATCTTGTAAATGCGACGGGTTTCCGGCACAGCGCAGACTTGGCCGGGTTCGCATTGTTCGACGGGCTGGTAAATCTTGCGCCAGGCGAAGAACAGCGCCAGCGCCGCTACACCCGCGAATATCCAGCGGTAGGGCTCCAACACCGTCAACGTGCTTACCCAAGCACCGCCAAGCCCGAGGCTGACCAACACTAGCGGGCCGACGCAGCAGGCAGAGGCTAGCAGGCCGGCAAGACCCCCAGTTACCATTGCCCCGGCTTCAACTTTGCCTTCAGACATGCTCGTTTCCTTTCATCCGATGCGGTGAGGGTGTAACCTTATTCCCGTACCCAAGTACGGAAGCAAGCACTATGTCAGGACCAATGACAAAGAGTGGAATCACGATCGGGCACCTCGCCGAATCGGCGGAGGTGAACGTGGAATCCATCCGCTATTACCACCGAATTGGGTTGCTCCCGTTACCGAGAAGGGAGTTCAACAGCATTCGGCGCTATTCGGGCGACGATCTTAAGCGGGTGCGTTTCATCAAGCGCGCACAAGCTCTGGGATTCTCCCTGGATGAGGTCGCACTGTTGCTGGGGCTTTCGGACGGCAAGCACTGCGCGGAGACGAAGGTACTTGCCGAGAGAAAACTGACGGTCGTCGAGGAAAAGATTGCCGACTTGGCAGCGATTCAGAGCGCACTAAAGGGCTTGGTTACGAAGTGCTCCCAGGGCAGTCGCGCGTCTGGATGTCCGGTGATCGATGCCTTGGTCGAAGACAAGACCTGACAACCGCTTGGTTCGTGACAATATGTGACAATATGGGACAGACCACGTTTCCTGCGTCCAGTGGACCGGCACTTGCGATTGAAATTCTGGAGAAAAGGTGGTCTGTCCCTATTCGGCTATTCGGGGGCAAGAACTTCACATGCTGGTCTTCAGTGACTTCGACGATGTTTACCTGATCGACTTCCGTCTGCCAGTACGGTCCCTGGTTTCTTGGGTATTCTCGCTGCCACGTTAAGGCGAGTATTTGAGCGTGACGAAATCGAGGTAGGTGCCCGCACCCAAAGCGCGTCCGCCGACAAAGATATTGCCCGCGACATCTACGGCAAGTGCAGTGGGCGTACTCAAATCCTGGCCATTTAGTGAGCCGTCGTAGCGCTCCACCCAAAGTTGATTGCCATTCGCATCGTATTTGACTGTGGCGAAATTGTATGGCGTGGTGCCGTTCGCGCTGTAGCCCAATACAATGACATTGCCCGCCGCATCCACGGCAATCTTGGATGCCACATCCGTACCATTAGCCGGCCCGTTGTAACGTGCGACCCACAATTGGTTTCCGTTGTTGTCGTATTTGACTGTCGCGTAATCCTCCGCTGTGCCGATGCCTCGACTCCACCCGCTTACGTAGACGTTACCCGCCGCATCCAGTGTCAAGGCCGAAGCTGTACTGCTTTGAACACCGTTGTTGTAGCGCGCGACCCACAACTGGTTTCCATTGGCATCGTACTTGACCGTCGCATAGTCCGATGACGATGACGCGACGGGATCGCGACTGGAGCCGGTCACATAGACGTTACCTGTGGCATCGACGGCAACATCATAGGCAATGTCGTTTCCATCAGGCGAGCCGTAGCGTGCGGCCCACTGTTGATTGCCGTTGGCATCATATTTCACGGTGACGTAGTCTGTATCGCCACCGAAGCCCATGCTTTCCCCCGTTACATAAACATTGCCGGCGGTATCCACAGCAAGACCATGGGCATATTCAGCAGTGCGGTTTTCTATCGTCCCTTTGTAGCGCGCCACCCAGAGTTGATTACCGGCGGCATCGTATTTGACTGTGGCATAGTCGGGCGATCCGTCCAGACCCGTGCTGGACCCCGTCACATAGACATTACCAGCAGGATCCACAGCCACTTTATTGGCAACGTTTGCGCCATTCCCAGGCCCGCCATAGTTCGCGACCCATTGTTCGTTGCCGTTGGCGTCATATTTGACGGTTGCGTAGATACTTATTGATCCGATTTCAGTGCTTCCGGTCACATGGACATTGCCGGCATTATCTACCGCGATGGCATAGGATTGATCCTGGTTGTCTTGTGTTCCGTAACGCGCCGCCCAAAGTTGATTGCCATTGGCGTCGTATTTGATTGTTGCAAAGTCAGCGCTTGCAGCGCCGGTACTTGGTCCTGTCACGTATACGTTCCCCGTGCCGTCCACAGCAAGAGCTGCCACGGAATCATACTGACTTCGTGGTCCGTTATAGCTCGTGATCCAATTCTTTGTCGCTGTGGAAGGAACGGGATCCGCCCCCGAAACAGTGCGGGTGCTTGGCGCTACGGCCGGTGGCGTTGATGTTGAGTTGGTTGCGGGTGTCGAACCTGACGGAGCGGTTGAATTGCCCGTTTCGCCACCGCCCCCGCCGCATGCGGCTAGTGTAGTAAGCGCCAATGCAACCGATACGCGAGTAAATGTGGACCTGATACTCACTATGCTCTCCATCCAACCCCATTATTGATCTTTCCTAAATACATGACAACCGTTTGTACATTCATGCGTTACATT
>CAYODB010000106.1:11193-13079 GCA_964402495.1 uncultured Bordetella sp. | reverse complement strand
CTTATGACCCGTCCGAAGGTCTCCACTGCCGCACGCAGATCGCCATCCTGCATCTGAGACATGCCGATTCCGAAAATGCGATCGGCCGCCTCATCGCCCGACCGGCTCCAGACACGCCAGATTGCCTGTTCCGCGGCTTGCCTCACCGCCTCCGCGGAATCATGGAGCGCGCCCATCAGTGGCGGCAGTTCGGAGTGCCTGCCGGTTTCGGCAAGCACGGCACAGGCGCTTGCCCGGACCGCTGCATCCCCGCTCTGCAGATCGGACAGCGCCTTTTCCCGCCGTGTAGTGCCTGCATCCTGCGCGGCCATTGCCTCCGGCACGAACGAAGCCAGCAGCCCCAGGATGAAGGCATGCAGCATTATTCCTTTGACGAAACTCCTGTCCGGACCCGACATGGCAATCCCCGGGACAACCCTCTAAAATGCGTCACCCGCAACCTGCGGCCTGCCTTCGATTCTACTCCGCACTTTTGCGCCGAGGATCATTTCCGCAAAGGATCGCCATGCCGAAATTGCTGTTGCCCGCCCTGTTCCTCCTCGCCGTGTCTGCCGCCGACGCGGCGTCCTATCCGCTCGGCACAATGACGTGCGACGACATCGGCGCGTTTGCCTCCGAAGCCATGGGCTGGCGCAAGGAAGGCCGCACCCGGGACCAGGCCCTCGCCGATCTCGAAAAGCGCACGTACAACGACCCTGTCGAGAAGAAAAACCTGCTTGCCATCCTGGACCTGGTGTTCGGCTCCTATGGCCGCAACTGGACGGTGGAAAGCGCCGGCAATGTCATGCACAAGGACTGCATGACCGGCCGGTAACGCAATCCGGATCCTGATTACTCATCCACAAGAACGACACATAACGATGACGACCCACCTTGCTCCGCCCGCCCGGCCGGGCCAGCCGCTTTCCGAAGTGGACACTCCCGCGCTCCTGCTGGACCTCGACGCCTTTGAACGCAATCTCGACCGCATGGACCAGACGCTGGCGGGATTCAAGGTGCGGGTGCGACCGCACGCCAAATCGCACAAGTGCCCGGAGATCGCCCTGCGGCAGATAGCGCACGGGGCGGTGGGCGTGTGTTGCCAGAAAGTTTCCGAGGCGGAAGCCATGGTCGCCGGCGGCGTCATGAACGTAATGGTCAGCAACGAAGTCGTGGGCGTTGCCAAGGTGGCCCGGCTCGCCGCGCTCGCGAAACGCGCCCGCGTCAGCGTTTGCGTCGACAACGCCCGCAACGTCGGCGACCTCGACACGGCGGCCCGCAATGCCGGCGTGAAACTGGACGTGCTGATCGAAGTGAACGTAGGTGCCAATCGTTGCGGCGTCGAAGCCGGGCATCCGGTCCTGGATCTGGCGATGCGCATCGCCGCCGCCAAAAACCTGCGTTTCGCCGGACTGCACGCCTATCAAGGGGCAGCGCAGCACGTGCGGACGCCCGCCGACCGCAAGGCCGCCATCACCAAAGCCGTGCAGCAGGTGCGCACGTCGATCGAGATGCTGCACGAAGCGGGCCTGAGGCCCGACATCATCACCGGCGCCGGCACCGGCACCTATCCCCTCGAGGCGGGCAGCGGCATCTACAACGAAATCCAGCCCGGATCGTATGTGTTCATGGACGCGGACTACAACCGCAACCTGGACGAAGACGGCAAGCCGATCAAGGTATTCGAGCAAAGCCTGTACGTGTGGGCGACGGTGATGAGCCATGCCGCGCCCGAACGCGCCGTGGTGGATGCGGGATTGAAAGCCTTGTCCGTGGATTCCGGCATGCCGCTCGTCGCCGACCTGCCGGGCGTAGAGTTCCTGAAGGCCTCCGACGAGCACGGCGTGCTGCGCCTGCCGCAGGGAACCGCGATCGAAGTTGGCGACAAGATCCGCCTGATCCCCGGG
>CAYODB010000106.1:7735-11183 GCA_964402495.1 uncultured Bordetella sp. | reverse complement strand
CATTGCGACCCGACGGTGAACCTCTACGACTGGATCGTCGGCGTGCGCGGCGGCAAGGTCGAATGCGTCTGGCCGATCACCGCCCGCGGGGCTTTTTACTAAACATTTAGTTCTTGAACCACGGAGGACACGGAGAGCACGGAGGAAAAGCAAGAGGGGAAAATGTAAGGGCAGAAATTTGTCAGCGACCGTCAAGACTGTTGAGTTAAATCGATCGCAGGAGCGTACACATCGATACACCAGTCCGCCAAATAGTCTTTCTCTTACCTGGATTTCCTCCGTGCCCTCCGTGTCCTCCGTGGTTCAAGAATGAGATTGAGACGGAGAAGAAATGGCCGGACCGAAAACCTACCAGTTCGACACGCTGAGCCTGCACGCGGGGCAGCAACCCGACCCGCAGTTCGGGGCGCGGGCGCAGCCGGTCTATTTCACGACGTCGTACGTTTTCAAGGATACCGACCAGGCTGCTTCGCTGTTCAACATGGAGCGCGCGGGCCATGTCTATACGCGGATTTCCAATCCCACCAATGCCGTGCTCGAAGAGCGGGTGTCAGCGCTTGAAGGCGGCGTGGGCGCCATCGCCACCGCCAGCGGCCAGGCCGCCATGCACCTCGCCATCGCAACGCTGATGGGCGCGGGCGCGCACATCGTGGCATCGCGCGCTCTGTACGGTGGCTCGCACAACTTGCTGCAATACACCCTGCCCCGATTCGGCATCGAAACGACGTTCGTCGATCCACGCGACATCGATGCCTTTCGCAAGGCGATCCGTCCCAACACGCGGCTGCTGTTCGGCGAAACCCTGGGCAATCCCGGGCTCGACGTCCTCGACGTGCCGAAAGTGGCGGAAGTCGCCCACGAGGCCGGTTTGCCATTGATGGTGGATTCGACTTTCACCACACCTTATCTGATGCGGCCGTTCGATCTCGGCGCCGACCTGCTGTTCCACTCGGCCACCAAGTTCCTCGGCGGCCATGGCGTGGCGATCGGCGGCGTCGTGGTGGACAGCGGCAAATTTGATTGGGAAAAGTCGGGGAAATTTCCGACGCTGACCGAACCCTATGAAGGTTTTCACGGCATGGTGTTCAGCGAGGAGTCCACGACCGGGGGTTTTCTTCTGCGCGCCCGCCGCGAAGGCATTCGCGATTTTGGCGCCGCGATGAGCCCGATGAACGCATTCCAGATCCTGCAGGGCATCGAGACCCTGGGCCTGCGCATGCAAAAGCACATCGACAACACCCGCAAGGTGGTCAGCTTCCTGTCGAAAAACGAGGCCATCGACTCGGTTTCGTATCCGGAACTGCCATCGCACCCCGATCACGAACTCGCGAAAACAATCCTGCCCCGCGGTTGCGGCGCGGTATTCAGCTTCAGCCTCAAAGGCGGCCGCCCGGCCGGCAAGCGTTTCATCGAGACCCTGAAGGTGTTTTCGCATCTCGCGAACGTCGGCGATGCCAAGTCGCTGGTCATCCATCCGGCGACCACCACGCACTACCGCATGGACGCCGCCGCCCTGCGCGCAGCCGGCATCACCGAGGGAACGGTAAGGCTTTCGATCGGCCTCGAGAGCGCGGATGACTTGCTCGAAGACCTGAGCCGGGCGCTCTACGCTTCGCAGAAAGCCTGAACCCGTCCCGTCCCCGATCAGGCCGATCACTCTGGGCTTCGATGTTTACGGCACCAGGAAGGCACGAAGAACACTCTTTTCAGTAGTGGTGAGATTTTTAGCAGAGGAAGATCGACAATGTATCTGACGGTCGATGGCAACAAGACCTACGTTTACACGGCGAACCACGCTTTCGATGCCGGCAAGACCACCGTGGTATTCATCCACGGCGCAGCCAATGACCACAGCGTCTGGACACTGCAAAGCCGCTACTTCGCGTACCACGGCTGGAACGCGCTGGCCGTCGATCTGCCGGGGCACGGCAAATCCGCGGGCAAGCCGCTCACTTCCTTCCCCGATGCCGCGGACTGGGTCGTGCGTCTGGTCGACGCGGCCGGCGGCGGCAAGGCGTCACTGGTGGGGCACAGCATGGGCTCGCTGGTGGCGCTGGAAACCGCAGCCCTGCATCCCGATCGTATCGTCAAGCTGGCATTGCTCGGCTGCGCCGCGCCGATGCCGGTATCGGAACCGCTGCTCAATGCCTCGAAGGCCAACGACCACGTCGCCTACGAGATGATCAACGTGTTCTCGCACAGCGCTCCGGCGCAGATCGGCGGCAACCGCACGCCGGGCATGTGGATGATGGGCAATGCCATGCGCCTGATGGAGCGCTCCGCGCCGGACAGCCTGTTCGCGGACTTCAGCGCCTGCAACGCCTACTCCGGCGGATTGGAGGCCGCGGCGAAAGTGAAATGCCCCACGCTGATGATCCTGGGCAAGCGCGACCTGATGACGCCGATGAAGGCGTCCAAAGAACTCATGGGCGCGATCCCTGGCGTGAAGGTGATAAGCCTGGAAGACGCGGGGCACGCCCTGATGGCGGAAAAGCCGGATGAAGTTCTGGATGAACTGATCAAGTTCCTCAACTAACTGTCACCTCACCCCCCGCCTTCTGCTCCGCCCCACACCCCTCCGGGTGCATGTGAGTGTGCCCTTGTCCCCTGAGCGGAGAGGGTGCCAAATGCAAAACGGGCGACCAAATGGTCGCCCGCGTATTTCTCCTTCTCCTCCCGCTAGCGGGAGGAGAAGGCCGGGATGAGGTGGGTGGTGGCTTACGGAATGTATTGAGTCACCTTCTCCACCTGCTTGAGCAGGGTTTCGGCGTCGCTGACCTCGAACTTGCCGGGCTGCTCCACGTTGAGAGTCTTGACCTCGCCGTCCACGACCAGCATCGAGTAGCGCGCCGAGCGCACGCCCATGCCGCGCTGGATCAGGTCCAGCTCCAGGCCCAGGGCCTTGGAGAACAGTCCGCTGCCGTCCGCCATCATGCGGACCTTGCCCTTGCTGCCCTGCTCCTTGCCCCAGGCGCCCATGACGAAGGCGTCGTTGACGGATACGCACCAGACCTCGTCGACCTTCTTGTCCTTGAACTTGCCGGCCGACTGGAGAAATCCCGGAAGGTGCTTCGCCGAACAGGTCGGCGTGAACGCTCCGGGCAGGCCGAAAATGGCAATGCGCTTGCCACGCACGATATCCTCGACCTTGAATGCATTGGGCCCGATGGTGCAGCCCGGGGTTTCGTCTTCAATGAATTCGTACAAGGTGCCGGACGGCAGCTTGTCTCCAACCTTGATCGTCATGTGCAACTCCTCCGCCAGTGTCTGAAGTGGAACGTTGTTTGAGGTGAGACCATCCCGTTGTCAACGGCAATTGTAATCTTTCTGAATATATCGGGCATTCTCCGCCAGGGCATGCCTGTTGCGCAGCGCGTCGGTTAAGTTCGAGAATCGGCTCAGAATCTTTTCAGCAGAGAAAAGGAGATGAACGATTCGACCACCGCGT
>CAYODB010000106.1:4391-7725 GCA_964402495.1 uncultured Bordetella sp. | reverse complement strand
ATACTCGCCCGCCATGAGGGTCAGTTCCGGCAGGATCTCCGGCACCACCGGAAGCCTGTAGCCGGTAACGAGGGCGCCGGTCAGGCGAAACTTCACCGGGCCGGCAATCGGGAAATCCTTGCCGATACCGGCATAGGCCGATACGCGATTGAGCGAATTATAGAAGGCACCCGCGGCCGCAAAGAAACTATGCCCGGGCACACGAAAATGCAGGCCGAGGCCGGGGTTCACTTCGTTGAGGTCCTTTTTCTTGTCCCGGTCGAGATGATACGAGGCAACATGCACGACTATTTCCTGTGGGCAATAGTCGTCCGGCTGGGCACAATCGAACATTGTGGCTACCCTGAATGATTGACGGAGAAATGCTGCCTGCATCCCGATGCCCTGGCCGGATGGATCATCAGGGCGTCAGACGCAATCGCGGAACAGCTTGGGACAATGCCGCTGAATTACAATCTCATTGTACAACCGCTCCGGGCCGACCCGATTCGACATGAATAAAGCATTCACCAAAGAAAGCGACGGCGAAGCGGACGAGAAACAGGAATCCGCCGCGCCGCCATTGCCGGCCGGATTGAAGAATTACATCACGCCGGCAGGATTCAAGCGGCTGAAGGACGAAGCGCTGCAACTCCTCGACAAGGAGCGCCCGGAACTCGTCAAGGTTATTCACTGGGCCGCGTCCAACGGTGACCGTTCCGAAAACGCGGATTACATTTACGGCAAGCGCCGGTTGCGGGAAATCGACCGCCGTATCCGCTTCCTCACAAAGCGCATGGATGCGGCCGTGGTCGTGGATCCGGCAGCGCGCGAAGCGAGCGACCAGGTTTTCTTCGGTGCCACGGTAACGGTCATGGACGAAGGCGGGGCGGAAAAGACCTACAGCATCGTGGGAATCGACGAGACCGATATCTCCCTTGGCCGCATTTCCTGGATTTCACCCCTTGCCAGGGCCCTGATCAAGGCGCATGAGGGGGAAACGATCACCGTGAAGACGCCGGGTGGCGACGAGCGGCTGGAGATTGTCCAGGTGGAGTACAGGGCCATCGATTAGATGGCCCTGCCAGGCGCGAAGCTCCAGGTGGCTTCCCTCATTTGCCCCCGCAATCAATACTCCGAACCGCTCTGCGCTTGTCCCAATCCCCTCGTGCCTGGCGTCTGGTGCCTCGTGCCTGGCGCGGCTCCGCCGCGCAAGATTCTTCCAGTTTCCAGCAATAAGCTTCCAGGACCAGCAATAAACACCTAAAACTCCGCAACACCTTCCAAACGGCAGCGGCAACGCCGGCCAGGTGCGCCAGCGCACCAGGTCTGAAATGCAGGCCGACCTGGTGCGCGACTGGAACCCGAAGGCGGCAGCCATTGAAGAAAAGGGCACGCTGCAGACCCGCTCCGCGCAACAGGCCTACGACGACCTGGTTCGCAACTGGAACTAAGCGTCACAAGCACCAAATGAAACGGGCGGCCGACTGGCCGCCCGTTTTGTTTTGTACCGGCCGTTCAGCGGCGCACCGTAGCCGCGCTCTGCCCGAACAGGATCTTGCGCGATTCCTCGTCGATGGTCGGCTTGGTGTTGAGCGCCTTGCCCTTCTCGTAGGCACGCACCACGGCCGGCCGCGCCTGGATCCCCTCGAACCAGCGCCTCAGGTTCGGGAAGTCATTGAGATCCTGCTGCTGTCGCTGGTGCGGGACGATCCAGGGATAGGCGGCCATGTCGGCAATCGAGTAGTCGCCCGCCACGAAATTGCGATCGGCGAGGTGCTTGTCCAGCACGGCGTATAACCGCGCGGTTTCGCCAACGTAGCGGTCTATTGCATAGGCGATCTTTTCCGGTGCGTATTGCGTGAAGTGGTGGTTCTGGCCGGCCATCGGACCGAGACCGCCCATTTGCCAGAACAGCCATTGCAGGACTTCGAATCGGCCGCGCGCATCCTTCGGCAGGAAGCTCCCGGTCTTTTCCGCCAGGTAGACCAGGATCGCGCCCGACTCGAACACGGATAACGGTCCCTTGCCGTCGGCGGGCTCGGTATCGACGATGGCCGGCATGCGGTTGTTCGGTGAAATTTTCAGGAAGTCCGGCTTGAACTGGTCGCCCGTGCCGATATTGACCGGGAGGATGCGATAAGGCGTCCCGGTTTCTTCCAGGAAAATGGTGATCTTGTGCCCGTTGGGCGTGGGCCAGTAGTGCAGATCGAACATGGGCCTTGGACCGGTAATGGATCGGGAGCGATGGGCGAGGCGTCAGCGAAGTCGGCTGAGGACGGTAACTGAAACGCGATAGTGCCTCGTGGCGACTCTCCGGGCAAGGTCGCATCCGGCCTGACAGTTATTCGGATCGAGAATGGCTGTCTGACGGCGACTTTGTCATCCGATTTTCGGGGTTCGCTATACTCGCCCCATCTCCCTCCCCGCGACTGCGTGCAATGACCCGACATTTCGACCTCCTTACCATCGGCGCCGGCAGCGGCGGGGTCGCGGTTTCAAACCGCGCCGCAAGCTACGGAGCCAAATGCGCGATCGTCGAGGCGGGCCGCATCGGCGGCACCTGCGTCAATGTCGGCTGCGTGCCCAAGAAAGTGATGTGGAACGGCGCCGAACTGGCCCACGCGCTGGAACATGCGGCTGACTACGGCTTTGCCCTGTCCGGCCATTCCTTCGACTGGCCGACGCTCAAGGCCAAACGCGACCGCCATGTGCTCGACCTGAACGGCCACTACGAACGCAACCTGGCGAAGAACGGCGTCGAAATCATCCGTGGCAGCGGCCGCTTCATCGGCCCCAAGACCGTCAAGGTCGGCGCCGAGGTCCTGACCGCGGATCATGTGGTAATCGCGGTCGGCGGCCGGCCGCAGATACCGGACGTGCCGGGTGCGGGCCTGGGCATTACCTCCGACGGATTCTTCGAACTCGCCTCCCAGCCGAGGAACGTCGCCATCGCCGGGGCCGGCTATACCGCGGTGGAGTTCGCCGGATTGATGCGCGCGCTCGGCAGCGACGTGACGATGTTCCTGCGCCGCGGCCACTTCCTCAACGAATTCGATGCGATGCTGCGCGACGAGCTGATGACACAGATGAAAGCCGACGGGGTGCGCATAATCGTGAAAACGAAAATCGCGAAAGTCGAGAAAACCGCATCCGGCATCCGCGTCGGCCTGGAAAACGGCGACGTACTGGAAAGACTGGACTGCCTGATCTGGGCGATCGGGCGCCAGGCCAATACGGACCGCCTCGACCTGCGCGCAAGCGGCGTGGCCACCGACGAGGAGGGCGAGATTCCGGTCGACGAGTACCAGCAGACGAATGTGCCGGGCATCTACGCGATCGGCGACATCATCGG
>CAYODB010000106.1:0-4381 GCA_964402495.1 uncultured Bordetella sp. | reverse complement strand
GCCCGTGGCCATCGCAGCGGGACGCCGCCTCTCCGACCGCCTGTTCGGCGGCATGAAGGATCGCAGGCTCGTGTACGAAAACATTCCCACGGTCCTCTTCACCCATCCCGCCATCGGCACTGTCGGCCTGTCGGAGGAGGCCGCCATCGACAAGTACGGGTTGGAAAATGTAAAAGTCTACGAAACCCGTTTCACGCCGATGGTCTACGCGTTTACCACGCGCAAGGTGAAATGTTCGATGAAACTGGTCGTAACAGGCGAAACGGAAAAAATCATCGGCTGCCACATCATCGGCGCCGGCGCCGATGAAATGCTGCAGGGCTTCGCCGTCGCCATCCGCATGGGCGCGACCAAACGCGACTTCGACGATACCGTCGCCATTCATCCGACGGTCGCGGAGGAGCTGGTGACCATGCGCAGCTCGCGCTCGGCGGCCCTGCCCATTACTTCCGGCTGAAGCCCGGTAAAGAGTCGTTGCAAGTACGCCAGATCCTTACTCGGCCCTCTTCCCTCGCCCCTGAATTCCCGTGGCTTCCTTGGGCCGCCGGAATAGGTTACCTTACGCCCCGATAGTCTGTACGGTCGAGGACTTCAGTTCCGAGAAGCGAGGCGCCGCCAGAGCGCTACAAGAAAGCAACCCTAAGACAGAAGGAGGAGAAGGCCATGACAACGGCAACCGCCGACAACAGTCAGGTGCAGGGTCATTTCGACCCCTACGCGCTCAATCCGAACGACATCCTCGAACCGCCGACGAGGATGCGCGATATTCTCAAGAAGATCGGTCCCGGCATCATTCTTTCCGCGTCGATCGTCGGTTCCGGTGAGCTGATCGCAACCACCACGCTGGGCGCAGAAGTCGGCTACGTGGTCATGTGGCTGATCGTGTTCTCCTGCCTGATCAAGGCGCTTATCCAGTCGTTCCTTGGGCGCTACACCATCGCGATGGGCGAAACCGGACTGGAAGCCTTTAACCGGATTCCGGGAAGGATCGGCCGCGTCAACTGGGTGGTCTGGGCGTGGGCGCTGATGGTCCTGGTCACGCTGTTCCAGATCTGCGCCATGTTCATCGGTGTATCGCAGGTGATGAAGATCTTCACCGGCATAGCGGTGTTCTGGTGGGTCATCGGCTTCTTCCTCCTTACGCTGGCCCTCCTGCTCGGCGGCGCCTACCAGCGCATCGAGCGGCTGGCGATGGTCAAGGTCGGGTTGTTCACGCTGATCACCCTGCTTGCGGCCGTTGTGCTCACCCGCATGCCGGAATATTTTTCCTGGGGGGATATCGCGCAGGGCTTTACATTCAGCCTGCCAGAAGCGGGGCTGGCAACCGCACTTGCGGTGTTCGGCATCACTGGCGTCGGGGCGACCGAGTTGTACATGTACACCTACTGGTGCGTCGAGAAGGGCTACGCCCGCTACACCGGCCCGCACGAGGATTCCGAGGCCTGGCGCCGCCGTGCGCGCGGCTGGGTGCGAGTGATGAACGTCGACGTGATCTGCTCGATGATCATCTACACCGTCGCCACCGTAGCGTTCTTCCTGCTCGGGGCCGGCATCCTGCACGGCATGGGCGTGGTGCCGAAAGGCAGCGACATGATTGTCCAGCTTTCGAACATCTACACCCAGACGCTGGGCGAATGGGCGAAATGGCTGTTCTACATCGGCGCCATCGTCGTCCTTTACGGAACCATCTTTGCCGCCACCGCGGGCCATTCCCGCATGTTCGCGGACTTCATGCGCCTTCAGGGTGCGTTCCCGCGCGACGACGTCAAGGCACGCAACCGTTGGCGCGACATCTTCATCGTCGTCCTGACCGTGATACCGGTGATCATGTATTTCATCTTCGGCGAAAACCCGGTGAGCATGGTGAAATGGGGCGGCTACGCGCAAGCATGGACGCTGCCTATCATCTCGTTCGGTACGGTGTATCTGGTGCGCCGCTATCTCCCCAAGGAACTCGGTGCCACCCTGGTGGGCAACATCCTGCTCTGGCTCGGTGCCATCGTGATTACAGGATTCGTCCTGATCAGCGAAGCGCGCCGGCTGGGACTTTTTGGCTGAACGGCATCATTGGTCTGAACGAACCGAACAGGGAGCGAAGGAAATGAGCATCAAGCGCATGCATGTAGGACCCCGGCTGTCGCAGGTTGCGATCCACGGCGACACGGTGTACACCGCGGGCATCGTCGCCGACGACACCAACGTGGACGTCGCGGGCCAGACCGGCCAGATCCTCGACAAGATCGACCAGCACCTGAAGGAAGCCGGCACTGACAAGACCAGGATCGTATCCACGACCATCTGGCTCGCGGACATCAAGGACTTCGCCGAAATGAATTCGGTGTGGGACCAGTGGGTGCCGAAGGGCAATACTCCGCCGCGAGCCTGCGTCGAATCGAAACTGGCGACCCCGGCTTACAAGGTCGAGATTCGGGTGATAGCGGCGAAATAAAAGCGAAACAGCAGTCATCGGGGCCGCGGCACGCCGCGGCCTTTTTATTTGGTCGCTGGCGTAGAATTCCCGAGTACCGCCCTTGCCGATGAACATCCTCTCCGAAACCGCAATCTTCCTCGCCGCTGCCGTCGTCACCGTGCCGCTGTTCCGCCGGTTCCGGTTGGGCGCGGTGCTCGGTTACCTCGCGGCCGGCGTGGTGATCGGCCCCTGGGGCCTCAAGTTCATCACCGAAGTCGACAACATCCTCCATTTCGCCGAACTGGGCGTGGTGCTGCTGCTGTTCGTCATCGGGCTTGAGCTGCAGATTTCGCGCCTGCGCGTATTGCGCCATTCGGTGTTCGGCCTTGGCTCCGCACAGGTGTTCGCAACAGGAGTGCTGCTCGGCGGCATCGCCCTGCTCGCCGGCCTCGCCTTCAAGGCCGCGGTGGTCATCGGGCTGGGTCTCGCCATGTCCTCGACCGCATTCGTTCTGCAGATCCTCGCGGAAAAAGGACAGCTCACCGCCCGCCACGGCAGATCGTCGTTCGCCATCCTGCTGTTCCAGGACCTTGCAGTGATTCCGCTGCTGGCAGTCATCCCGATGCTGGGCGCGGGCACGGCGCACCTGTCGGGCACCGACGCCTGGCTCGGCGCGCTGAAGGCGCTGGCGGTAACCGGTGCGGTCGTAGCCGGCGGCCGCTATCTGTTGCGGCCCGTGCTGAAAGTCATTGCCGAGAGCGGCATCCAGGAAATTTTCACTGCCGCAGCCCTTCTGGTCGTGATCGGCATTTCGCTGTTGATGTCCTCCGTCGGGCTTTCCATGTCCCTCGGCGCTTTCCTCGCCGGTGTCCTGCTTGCCGACTCCGAATTCCGCCACGAACTGGAAGCGGACATCGAACCTTTCAAAGGCCTGCTGCTGGGACTGTTCTTCATTTCCGTGGGCATGTCCGCCGACCTCGGCCTGGTCGCGACGTATCCCCTCGCGATTGTCGGCGCGACCATCGGCCTGATGTCCATCAAGGCTGCTGTGCTGCTCGCCGTCGGCCGGATCTCCGGCCACAACTGGGCGTCATCGCGCGGGCTGGCGGTGGCGCTTTGCCAGGGCGGCGAATTCGCTTTCGTGCTGTTCGGCCTGGCGGCCGCGAACGGAATCCTGGGCCGCACCCTTGCGGATTCCCTGGTGATCGTCGTGACCCTGTCCATGGCCCTGACGCCCCTCGCCTTCGCCTTCAACGACGTGCTGCTGGCGAAATGGCTGAAGAAACCGGTGGAGGAAAAGTTCGACGAAATCGTGGAAAGCGGTAATCGCGTCATCATCGCCGGCTTCGGCCGGGTCGGCCAGATCTCCGGCCGCCTGCTCCGAGCCAAGAAAATCTCGTTTACCGCCCTCGACAAGAGTTCCGAACAGGTCGATACCGTGCGCCGCTTCGGTAGCCGCGCCTACTACGGCGATGCGTCACGGCTCGACATGCTGCGGGCCGCCGGCGCCGAGACCGCCGAGATCCTGGTGCTGGCGATCGACGACGTCGAAGCGTCGCTGCGCACTGTCGAGAACGTGAAAAAGCATTTCCCCAACCTGAAAGTCTTCGCGCGCGCCCGCAACCGCTTCCATGCTTACCGCCTGATGGATCTCGGCGTGGACTACATGATGCGGGAAACTCTGCTGTCCTCGCTGGAGCTCGGCCGCGATGTGCTGATCGAGCTGGGAGTCCCGGCATGGGATGCACGCGACACGGTCGACACCTTCCAGCGCCATGACGAGCGCCTGCTCCAACGCCAGCATGCGATCTATCACGACGAGACCAAGCTCATCCAGACCTCCAACGAAGCCGCGCAGGAACTGGAAGAACTGTTCGAGTCCGACATCGAACCCGACGGCGGCGATACGCAGGAGAAGCGGAACAAGCCGGCGTTCAGTCCGAGCGACGTGCGCTAGCGCGTGTCGAGGGG
>CAYODB010000105.1:0-13088 GCA_964402495.1 uncultured Bordetella sp. | reverse complement strand
TTCAATCACGGCAACATGGAGCGCGATTTCACTTTCATCGACGACATCGTGGAAGGCGTCCTGCAGACGCTCGACAGGCCGCCCCAGCCCGATCCCGCGTTCGACCGCGAGGATCCGGATCCGGCAACGAGCAGTGCGCCTTACCGCATCTACAACATCGGCAACCATACACCCGTGCCGCTGATGACTTTCATTGCGACGCTGGAGAAGATCATCGGCAAAAAGGCGAAGACCCGAATGCTGCCGATGGATCCCTCCGACGTTCGCGCGACCTGGGCGGATGTCGAAGCCCTCAAGGCCGCCACCGGATTTTCCCCCGCCACCTCGCTCGAAGCCGGGCTGGAGAAGTATGTGGCCTGGTACCGTGGTTACTACCGAAACCGAACATGACAGCGCCCAGCGGCAGTGACGCCATTCTGGTAACCGGCGGTGCCGGATTCATCGGCGCCAATTTCATCCAGGCATGGCTGGCTGCCGAATCGGCGTCGGTGGTCAATCTCGATAAACTGACGTACGCCGCCAACCTCGCAAGCCTGCGTTCCGTCGAAGGCACAGCCCGTTACCGGTTTGAGCAGGGAGATATCGGCGATGTGGCGCGGGTTGAGAAGCTGCTGAAGCAGCACCAGCCGGGGGCAATCGTGCATTTCGCGGCGGAAAGCCATGTCGATCGTTCGATTCATGGCCCCGAGGCCTTCATTCAAACCAACATGGTCGGCACGTTTCGCCTGCTGGAGGCCGTGCGGCAATACTGGTCGGCTTTATCTCCACAGCTCAGCCAGTCGTTCCGCTTCGTGCATGTTTCCACGGATGAGGTCTATGGATCGCTGGGGCCCGCGGATGCGCCGTTTACGGAGCACTCGCAATACGCGCCCAATAGCCCGTATTCGGCTTCCAAGGCGGGTTCGGATCATCTGGTGAGGTCGTATCACCACACTTATGGACTGCCGACCGTCACCATAAATTGTTCCAACAACTACGGCCCCTACCAGTTTCCCGAAAAACTGATTCCGCTGATCATCCTCAATGCGCTGGCACACAAGCCATTGCCGGTTTACGGCGACGGCTCGAACATCCGGGACTGGTTATACGTGGAAGATCACTGCGCCGGCATTCGTCTTGCACTGAGCAAAGGCCGCCCCGGGGAAACCTACAATCTCGGCGGCAACAACGAACGCACCAACATCGACGTGGTGCGGACGATCTGCCGGATTCTCGACGAGTTGCGGCCTGGCGTGGACGGCAAGCCCTACGAATCCCTCATTGCTTTCGTGGCCGACAGGCCGGGACATGACCGCAGGTATGCGATAGACGCCGCGAAGAGCCGCCAGGAACTCGGCTGGCAGGCCAATGAGACTTTCGAAACCGGCATTCGCAAGACCGTGCGCTGGTACCTGGACAACAGGGAATGGACGCAGGCCGTGGTGAGCGGCGAATATCGCAAGTGGATCGAAAAGAACTATGCCGGCCGGGAGGCAACGTGAAGGGCATATTACTGGCGGGTGGTTCGGGAACGCGGCTGTATCCGGTGACGCAGGTCGTATCGAAGCAGCTTCTGCCCGTCTACGACAAGCCCATGGTGTACTACCCGCTGGCGACCTTGATGCTGGCGGGAGTCCGCGAGATCCTGATAATTTCCACCCCGCGGGACACACCCAGGTTCCGGGAACTGCTGGGCGACGGCACGAAATGGGGCCTGCAGCTCTCCTATGAGATTCAGCCGTCACCCGACGGCCTAGCCCAGGCTTTCATCATAGGCCGCAAGTTCGTCGGCAACGACCCCTGTGCGCTGATACTGGGCGACAACATATTTTACGGCCATGACCTGTCTGTGAACCTGAAGCGCGCAGCCGGCATCCAGTCGGGTGCGACAGTTTTCGCTTATCCGGTGACAGATCCAGAGCGGTATGGCGTGGTGGAGTTCGACCAGTCCGGACGTGCCGTCAGCATCGAGGAGAAGCCGAGGAATCCGAAATCCCGTTATGCCGTGACCGGACTCTATTTTTACGACAACCAGGTCGTGGACATTGCCGCGTCGCTCAAGCCTTCGCCGCGCGGGGAGCTGGAAATCACGGACGTCAACCGGCGCTATCTCGAAAACGGACGCCTGGAGGTTCTGGTCATGGGCCGCGGGCACGCGTGGCTCGACACCGGCACGCATGAAGCTTTGCTGGAAGCTTCACACTTCATCGCGACGATCGAGCGCAGGCAGGGACTGAAAATCGCCTGCCCCGAGGAAATTGCCTACCGCATGGGCTACATAACCGCCGATCAACTTGAGGTATTGGCGGCCCAGCTCGGCAAAAGCGGATATGGGGAATACCTCCTGCGTGTGCTGGAAGACAGGGTGTTCTGATGCAGGTGGTAGAAACCGATATTCCGGATTTGCTGGTTCTTGAGCCGAAGGTATTTGGCGACAACCGCGGTTTCTTCATGGAAAGTTATAACCGGCGGGCGCTTGCCGGTCAGGCGGGAATCGAGCAGGAATTCGTTCAGGACAACCATTCCAGTTCGGCCAGAAACGCGCTGCGGGGCCTGCACTATCAGATTCGTCAGCCCCAGGGAAAACTCGTCCGTGCCATTGCGGGCGTGATTTTCGACGTCGCCGTGGATCTACGCAGAAGCTCGCCGACGTTCGGAAAATCGGTTTGTGTCGAGCTTTCCGCAGCGAACAAGCGCATTTTGTGGATCCCGCCTGGCTTTGCCCACGGCTTTCTTGCCCTGTCGGAGGCCGCCGAGGTGCTGTACAAGACGACCGACTACTACGCTCCCGAGCACGAGCGCTGCCTGCTCTGGAATGATGCGGCTGTCGGAATCGAATGGCCGCTCGACGGTGCTCCGCTGATCTCGGAGAAAGACGCACGGGGCTTGCCGCTGAAATCGGCGGAGACTTTTCCCTGATGCGCATATTGCTGACGGGCGGCGCCGGCCAGGTCGGCAGGGCGTTGCGCCGCACGCTGGCCGGGTTCGGAGAAGTGATTGCGCCGGACCGCGACATTCTCGACCTGGCTTCCGCGGATTCCATAGGCGCTGCCGTGCGCGGGGCGCGCCCGGACCTGATCGTCAACGCGGCCGCCTATACCGCCGTCGACAAGGCGGAGTCGGAACCGGACCTGGCAATGTCGGTGAACGGCGCCGCACCGCGCGTGCTGGCTGAAGAAGCCCTGCAAGCGGGAGCCATGGTCATTCACTATTCGACCGACTATGTCTTCGATGGCAGCAAGGACGGCGCCTATCGCGAAGAAGACCTGCCCGTGCCAATTAACGTCTACGGCCGGACCAAGCTCGCGGGCGAGCGGGCACTTGCAGACGCGGGATGTCCCTACTTCGTATTCAGGACCAGTTGGGTGTACGGGCCCAGCGGGCAGAATTTCCTCCTGACCATGCTCAGGCTGGCGCGGGAAAGGAAGGAACTGAAGATCGTCGATGACCAGTTCGGCGCGCCGACTCCGGCACGGGCCATCGCCGAAGCCACCGCCGACGCGATTGCGCAGATTTCCGTTAAAGGCCGACTAGACCAGGATCGTTTCCGGGAAATGAGCGGCATTTATCACATGACCGCCTCGGGACGAACGAGCTGGTACGGGTTTGCCGTCGAGATACTGCGCGGCCAGGAAGGCGTTGCCGCCTTGTGCCCCATCCCGAGCGCCGAATATCCCTCGCCTGCGAAACGCCCCGCAAACTCGTTGCTGGACAACTCGAAGCTGAATAAGGTCTTTGGAATCTCGCTGCCCGACTGGCAGGTCGGACTGCGTATGTGTATGGCGGAGTTGAGGGAGCCGTGAGCGGAAGGGTTTTCCCACGATAGCCGTGGATACCAGGTCTCGCGGTTAATGGTTGCGCATAATAGTGGCCACAGCGACGTCTTCGTCGATCTCAGGCCAATGCACGCCGATTCCCTTCCCGATAAGCCGCCAATTCAGCCGTTGCTTGGGCGTCGCATCGCGCAGCCTCGGAAACCACTCAAGAGGGGCCGAGATCTCGCGTCCGTCCGCAAGAACGAAATGCACGGCTGACTCATCTATCGCTACATCTATGGCATGCGGGTCAATCTTTATCGGCAAAATACTCATGCCACTTCTCCAGAAAAATTGTTCGGCGCTCGATGACCAAAGCCCGTAGTTTCGTCAGTTCATGGCCCCGGAACCCCTCGGACCAATTGAGCTCCACGGGATTTAGCCAGTATTTTGCCACCTTATCGCCATGCTCGACATGGATATGGGGCGGTTCCGATCCCTCCCCGCTAAAGAAGAAGAAACGAAATCCCCGCAATAGCAATATTGTCGGCATAGGGTCGCCCGCTTATTGAACGTGGGTCATCCCAAGGGCGCTGCGTGTCAGACCCGCGGCGCCGTTTTGCCTGGTTTCATTGACGCTTCACCCAGGTGACTCACCGTTCACCGTTCACTGCTCACGTCCTCTTGTAATCGTCCTCGAAGCGCACGATGTCGTCTTCTCCGAGGTAGCTGCCCGACTGGACTTCGATCATGTGCAGCGGCACCTTGCCGACATTTTCAAGCCGGTGTTTCGTTCCCAGGGGGATGAAGGTCGACTCGTTCTCCGAGAGCAGCAGCGTCTCTTCTCCGCGGGTGACTTTGGCGGTTCCCGACACGACCACCCAGTGCTCGGCGCGATGGTGGTGCATCTGCAGGGAGAGTTTTGAGCCGGGCTTGACCATGATGCGCTTCACCTGGAAGCGTTCGGCCATATCCAGGCCCTCGTAGTATCCCCAGGGCCGATAAACGCGTTTGTGGACGAGATACTCGTCGCGCTGCCTGGCCTTCAGCGCCTCTACCGTTTTCTTGACATCCTGGGAGCAGTTCTTGTGGGTCACCAGGATCGCATCGGAGGTTTCGACAATGATCAGGTCTTCGACGCCGACCGCGGCCACCAGCCGGCTTTCCGCGCGCACATAGCAGTTTTTCGTGTCGTTCATCTGCACGTCACCGATCGTGACGTTGCCGTCGGCGTCAGGCTTCCCCGCCTGCCACAGCGCGGTCCATGAACCGATATCGCTCCAGCCGATATCAGCTTCCACAACGACCGCGTCCTGGGTCTTTTCCATCACCGCATAGTCGATCGAGTCGGATGGCGAGGCCAGGAACGACTTCTCATCAAGGCGGATGAAATCCATGTCGCGGGAGCCCTTGCTCCAGGCCTCCTGCGCCGCCTTGAGGATCTCCGGCCGGAATTTGCCGAGCTCCTCCAGATAGCGCGATGCCTTGAATACGAACATCCCGCTGTTCCAGTAAAAGCGGCCCGAGTCGATGAACTGCCGCGCCCGTGCCGCATCCGGTTTCTCCACGAAACGGGACACGCGATAGCAGTCCGGCGATCCCGCCATGGCTTCGCCACGTTCGATATAGCCGTAGCCGGTTTCCGGCTCATGGCCAACGATGCCGAATGTCACCAGATGCCCGGATGCCGCCGAGGCAGCGGCCTTGTTCACGGATTCATGGAAGCGGCTGACGTCCCGAATCAGGTGATCGGCCGGAAGCACCAGCATGACGCCATCCTTGGCGGTGGCTTCCACGCAAAGTGCGGCTATCGCGACGGCGGGGGCCGTATTGCGGCCGGCGGGCTCGAGAATCTGTGCCGACGCCGTAACACCCGCCTCCCGAAGCTGCTCGGCAGCCAGGAAGCGATGATCGTTGCTGCATACCACCACCGGACCCTCGAGGTTCGGCAGGCCTTTGAGCCGGAGCAACGTCTCCTGCAGCATGGTGTGCTTGCTGACGAGCGGCAGAAACTGCTTGGGCAGCAGGGTGCGGGACAGGGGCCAGAGCCGGGAGCCGGACCCGCCTGAAAGGACGACTGGGAAAATCATGGGGAGGTATCAGAGTCAGAGTCAGGGCGCGATCGGCGCCGGTCTTTTCTTTTCGATAGTGGGTAAATCACTTAAGATTACGCAACTTGCATCGGGGGAGCCTCCTTGCCCCGGACTTTCTATTTCCGCCGGCAGGAACAATTTCCCGCAGCCAGACCTGCCCGGAAGACCCTCAGAAGTATACATAACGGACCGTCCCCAAGAATGACCAAGGTTGCATTGATTACCGGCATCACCGGCCAGGATGGCGCCTATCTCGCCGAGTTTCTCCTCGGCAAGGGCTATGTCGTCCACGGCGTCAAGCGCCGGACTTCGCTGTTCAACACCGATCGCATCGACCACCTCTACCAGGATCCGCACGTCTCCAACCGCAATTTCATCCTGCACTACGGGGACATGACCGATTCGAGCAGCCTGGTGCACATCATCCAAAAAGTGCAGCCCGACGAGATCTACAACCTGGCCGCGCAAAGCCATGTTGCGGTCTCGTTCGAGGAACCGGAGTACACGGCGAACTCCGATGCAATCGGACCCCTGCGGATTCTGGAGGCCATCCGCATCCTCGGCATGAGTAAGAAGACGCGGTTCTATCAGGCCTCGACTTCCGAGCTCTACGGGAAGGTCCAGGAAACTCCGCAAAAGGAGACAACAGCGTTCTATCCGCGCTCGCCCTACGGCGTCGCGAAACTCTACGCCTACTGGATCACGGTGAATTACCGTGAGGCTTACGGCATGTTCGCCTGCAACGGGATACTCTTCAATCATGAGTCGCCCACCCGCGGCGAGACCTTCGTCACACGCAAGATTACCCGCGCCCTGGCGCGTATCAAGCTCGGGCTGCAGGATTGCCTGTACCTCGGCAACCTCGACTCGTTGCGCGACTGGGGGCATGCGCGGGATTACGTCGAGGCGATGTGGCTGATGTTGCAGCAACCGCAACCCGAAGATTTTGTCATCGCCACCGGTGAACAGCACAGCGTGCGCGAATTCGTCGAGGTGGCTGCCCGCAAGCTCGAACTCAGGATCAAATGGTCGGGCAAAGGCGTGGATGAAAAAGCAACCGATGAAAAGGGCAGGACCGTGGTCGCGGTCGATCCGCGCTACTTCCGCCCCGCGGAAGTCGAAACCCTGCTGGGCGACCCGTCGAAGGCGAAAGCCAAACTGGGTTGGTCCGCCAAAGTGAGCTTCGAGCAATTGGTTGAGGAAATGGTGACGGAAGACCTGAAGTCGGCGGAGCGCGACGAACTGGTCAAGCGCCACGGGCACCGGCCTTACGATTACCACGAGTGATTCAGTGATTGAGTGATTAAGTAATTGGGTGAATAAGCTACGGAATCCTTGAATTCCTGAATCACCCAATTCCTCAATCAACAATCCCAAAATTTGAATCGCCCCCCGTTCCTTGTCCCGCTTAGCTAAGTTGGCTAAACTACGCATATGGAAACCGTCAATATTCACGAGGCCAAGACGCAACTTTCACGGCTAATCGAGCGCGTAAAAGCGGGTGAAGAGGTGGTCATTGCAAAGGCCGGCAAGCCGGTTGCCCGGTTGGTGCCGATCGCTCCTGCGGGGGTAGTGCGAAAGCCCGGCGCACTCAAAGGCCGAATACGCATCGGAATCGACTTCAACGCGCCCCTTCCCAAGGAACTAGTCGCCGCCTTCGAGGGGCGTGCCGCGCGTCGATGAATCTGCTCATCGACACGCATTTGCTCCTCTGGTGGCTCTCTGGCGGTACCAAACTCCCGCGGCGCGCCCGTGGCCTTATGGCCGATGCGTCGAACCGGGTTTTTTTCAGCGCGGCCAGTATCTGGGAAGTTTCCATCAAGGCGGCGCTTGGGAAGATCGAGGCCGACCCAAATGAAATGCTGGTTGCCCTTCAAACTGGCGGTTTTGATGAACTAGCGGTAACGGCTCGGCATGCTTCAGCCGTAATGCGATTACCGGACTATCATCGCGACCCATTTGATCGAATGCTCGTCGCCCAGAGCATGGTGGAATCGCTCGCTCTGCTGACGGACGATCGAGTGCTCTCGCAATATGGGGCGGCTGTCATCCTGACAAACTGATTCTTCATGTGTCGCCGATCAGTCAAAAGTCTTTGAGCATGGGCAACAAACATTTCGATCAATTGGTCAAGGCGGTGCGGCAGATGAACCGGCACATGTCAGGCAAGGTAGTGCCTGGCGCTAAGACGACCGAATTGGTAGAGCCCGACGTGCGCGCGATCCGCGAGGCCGTGTCCGCCCAGGATTTTATGATTTCACCCCACCGTTTACCGATCACCGATCACGGCGGTTCTCCCGTTCACCATTTACCGTTCGCTGTTCACCGGCGCGTCAAGAGATGAAGCGCGACGCTCGCATCTACGTCGCCGGCCATCGTGGTTTGGTTGGATCGGCGATCGTGCGCCGCTTGCAATCTGCTGGCTACGCCAACATCATCACCCGCACCCATGCCGAGCTGGATCTTGCGGATCAACCTGCGGTCCAGGCGTTCATGGCGGCAGAGCGCCCGGAATACGTCTTCCTGGCCGCGGCCAAAGTGGGTGGGATTCTGGCGAACGACACCTATCCCGCCGAGTTCATTCAGGAGAACTTGGCGATCCAGAACAGCGTCATTCATGAATCCTGGCGCTCCGGCGTCAAGCGCCTGCTGTTTCTCGGTTCTTCCTGCATCTACCCGCGCGACTGCCCGCAGCCGATCAAGGAAGAATACCTTCTGACCGGTCCGCTCGAATCGACCAATCGGGCCTACGCCGTCGCGAAAATCGCCGGCATCGAGATGTGTTGGTCTTACAACCGCCAGTACGGCACCCGTTTCCTTGCGGCGATGCCGACCAATCTATATGGCCCGGGCGACAACTACGACCTGCAGAGTTCGCATGTCGTTCCTGCGTTGATAAGAAAGATGCACGAGGCGAAGGAAGGCGGCACCCCTGAGGTCGTCGTCTGGGGCACGGGCACGCCACGAAGGGAGTTCCTGTACGGCGAGGACATGGCGGATGCCTGTGTCATGCTCATGCGGTTGCTGGATTCCGATTTTGATGGACTGATCGCCGGATATCCGCCGCTCATCAACATCGGCTGTGGAGAAGATCTCACGATTCGCGAACTGGCCGAGCTTGTCGCGAGAACGATTGGCTTCGCGGGGGCGCTCTGGTTCGATACATCCAAGCCCGATGGCACCCCGAGAAAGCTGCTCGACGTCGGGCGGCTGTTCGGACTTGGCTGGCGGCCTGCCACGTCCATGGATGCCGGCATTGCTTCGGCGTATCGCGAGTACCTGTCCCGGCTGCCAATGGGGGCTTGACCCGATTTCCTCTTGATTTTGCTCGGATTCTGGCGTTAAATGCGCTGCCTGTTCAGTTATTGAACGCAAGCCACCGATTCCGTGCTCACCGACGAATACCGATATCGCATTCTGAAAATCCTGGAGAAAAATCCCACGGCCAGCCAGCGGGAAATCGCGCGCGAATTGGGCATCAGCCTGGGGCGGGCCAACTACTGTCTGAAGGCCTTGATCGACAAAGGCCTGGTCAAGGTCAACAACTTTCGAAACAACTCCAATAAGCGAGTCTACCTTTACCTGCTGACACCGTCGGGCATGGAGGAAAAAGCCAAGGTCACTATGCGCTTTCTCAAGATAAAGCTTGAAGAATACGAAGTACTCAAGAATGAGCTAGAGGAGTTGCAGTACGAAGCCGTGAACCTCCATTCGAAGGTGGCGCCAAAATCCGAGGGGCAGGACCATGTTGAATGACAAATCCGTCCTGATCACGGGGGGCACGGGCTCGTTTGGGCGGCAATTCGTGCGGACCATACTCCAGCGCTACCGACCGAAGCGGATAGTGATCTATTCACGTGATGAGCTGAAGCAATACGAAATGCAGCAGGACCTGAGCGCTGAAGTATTGCGGTTCTTTATAGGCGACGTGCGTGATGGCGCTCGCCTGAAACAGGCAATGGAAGGAATCGACTATGTAGTACATGCGGCCGCCTTAAAACAAGTTCCTGCCGCCGAATACAATCCCATGGAATGCATCAAGACGAACATCCATGGCGCGGAGAACGTGATCGCCGCCGCCCTGGAATGCAATGTCGATAAGGTGATCGCGCTGTCGACTGACAAGGCTGCAAACCCGATCAATCTCTATGGCGCGACAAAACTTGCATCGGATAAGTTATTCGTTGCCGCAAACAACACTACCGGGGCCCGTCGGACGCGATTTTCGGTGGTGCGCTATGGGAACGTGGTCGGATCGCGTGGCTCCGTGGTGCCATTCTTCCGAAAGCTGGTGAAGGAGGGGGCAACGACCCTTCCGGTCACCGATCCGCGCATGACTCGCTTCTGGATCACTCTCCAGCAGGGCGTGGATTTCGTGATCAGGAACTTCGAAAGGATGCACGGCGGCGAAATCTTCGTGCCGAAGATCCCATCCATGCGAATTACAGATCTGGTCGAGGCAATTGCCCCTGGAATGAAAATGAACATAGTCGGAATCCGGCCAGGTGAAAAACTGCACGAGGTGATGTGCCCCGCCGACGACTCACATCTGACACTGCAGTTCGCCGAGCATTTCGTAATCCGTCCCACGATCCAGTTCAACCGTCCCAGCGACTACGCGACGAACGCCCTTGGCGAGAAAGCTGCGGCGGTCGCGGAAGGCTTCGAGTACAACTCCGGCACCAATTCCCACTTTCTCAGCGTAGGCGAGCTTCGCAACCTCAACGCCGGATGACCAGCATCCCGTACGGACGCCAGGACATTAACGAAGAGGACATCGCCGCAGTAGACGCCGTCCTCCGGTCAGACTGGCTTACACAAGGACCCGCAGTGGAAAGGTTCGAGGAAGCCGTCAAGCACTACTGCGGCGCCGCGCACGCGGTTGCGGTGAACAGCGCGACCTCGGCGCTGCACTTGGCCTGCAGGGCGCTGGATCTCGGACCTGGCGACATACTCTGGACCTCTCCCAATACATTCGTGGCCTCCGCAAACGCAGCCCTGTACTGCGGCGCCGGGATCGATTTCGTCGACATCGACCCACGAACCTACAACATGTCGGTGGAAGCGCTTGTGCAAAAGCTGGAGGAGCGGGAAAAGACCGGCAAGCTGCCGAAGGTGGTGATGCCGGTTCACTTCGCGGGACAGTCTTGCGACATGGCGGAGATCGGGAGGCTGGCTGTGCGCTATGGATTCTCCATCATCGAAGACGCGTCCCACGCGATCGGCGGCCAGCGTGACGACGAGCCCGTCGGAAACTGCGCATACTCATCGATCACGGTATTCAGCTTTCATCCCGTGAAGATCATCACGACCGGCGAAGGCGGGATGGCCGTCACCAACGATGCCGAGTTGTCGGATCGAATGCGCCTGTTGCGCAGCCATGGCGTCACCCGGAACCCGGAATGCATGATCGGTGAGGCGCACGGTCCCTGGTACTACCAGCAGGTCGAACTCGGCTACAACTATCGCATGACCGACATGCAGGCGGCGCTTGGGGCCAGCCAGATGAAGAGGATTGACGAGTTCGTGGCGAAGCGGCACCAGATCGCGGGCCGCTACGACGAGTTTCTCTCGAGCCTGCCCGTGGTCCTACCATGGCAGCATCCCGCTTCGCGCTCCGCATACCATCTTTATCCGATTCGCATCGACCGCGAGCACACCTCGTCGTCAAGATCGGCAGCCTTCGCCGCACTGCGCGAGAATGGAATCGGCGTGAACGTGCACTATATTCCCGTTCATACCCAGCCTTATTTCCGCGCGCTTGGATTCAACGCAGGAGATTTTCCGCGCGCGGAGGCGTACTACGCGGATGCTATATCCATTCCGCTGTATCCGCGGATGGGAGAGGCCGATCAGATGCGCGTCGTGGACGTGCTACGATGTGTGCTCGCATGAAGGTGACCGCCATTGTCCAGGCGCGGATGGGCTCCAGCAGATTGCCCGGAAAGGTGATGCGAATCTTGGGCGACCGTACGGTGCTGGGACACGTTATCGCCCGCGTGCGCCGAATTGCGGGGGTCGACGAAGTCGTGGTGGCGACCACCGATCATGCGGCCGATGACGCCATAGAATCCGAGTCCCGGCGCCATGGTGCGACGGTCTATCGCGGAAGCGAAACTGACGTGCTGGATCGGTACCAGCGGGCCGCCGCCAGTTCGGGAGCCGACGTGGTGGTCCGAATCACCTCGGACTGTCCGTTGTTGGATCCCGAGCTGGTGTCGAAAATGCTCGAGGAATTCCTGGCACGCGTGGGATCAGCCGATCAGCTGGATTACATGAGCAACGGGCTTCGGCGCACTTTTCCGCGCGGCCTGGATGCGGAGATATTCCTGAGCCAGGTGCTGGAAAGGGCGCATCGCGAAGCCCGGCGGCCCTATGAGCGGGAACATGTCACGCCCTACGTCTACGAACATCCCGAACAGTTCCGCATCTACTCCTACGAGGGAAGCGTAGATCTGTCGCATCTTAGATGGACTCTCGATACGGACTCGGACCTGGAGATGCTCGAAAAGATCTTCGCAGGACTCCGACATCTGCCTTCGCCGGCCACGGCGGATGTGTTTGCCTATCTCGACCATCACCCGGAGGTTGCGCGGATCAATGCGGAAGTCCGCCAGAAGGTACTCGGGCAATGAAGGACACGACCGTGTTCATCAGGGTCGATGCATCTGCACGTACCGGGGGCGGGCATCTCAGCCGATGCCTGGCGCTTGCCGATGCCTTCAGGGAAACGGACTGTATAGTCAGGATTCTTTGCGGAGACATCGATGAATCCTACGCCCAGCTAGCCGCGCAGCGCGGCTACCAGGTGCGGCGCCTGGATGCAGTCCGTTCCGCGCCCCTGCACGGGACAGACGATATCTCCTGGTTTGACGCCGATTCCGAGGCTGTGATAGGAATCATTTCGACGAGCGTTGCCAGGAAGAAGGTTCTCGTCGTCGACCACTATCGCATCGATTGTCGCTGGGAAGCTGCCGTCGCCCCTCATGTCGATTGCGTTTTCGTCATTGATGATCTGGCTGATCGCTGCCATGAATGCAGTATCCTTCTGGATCAGACATTCAGTGGGGGTGCCGCCAGGTACATGGGCCTGCTGCCGGAACATTGCAGATGCCTTCTAGGTCCGTCTTACGCCCTGCTGCGTCCAGATTTTGCCCGTTTGCGCAGAACGACCGAGCGTCGGTTTTCTCGGGAGGATGACTACGCCGTGCACGTTTTCTTCGGAAGCGAAGATGCTCGGGCGAATACCCATCGGTTTTCG
>CAYODB010000104.1:0-13093 GCA_964402495.1 uncultured Bordetella sp. | reverse complement strand
GCGCCGGCGGCCAGCACATCAACAAGACCGACTCCGCGGTGCGCATCACCCACATTCCTACGAACATCGTCGTTCAATGCCAGAGCGACCGCTCTCAGCATCGCAACCGCGCCGAGGCCATGTCCATGCTCAAGGCCCGCCTGTACGAGCTCGAACTTCGCAAGCGCTACGAGGAAAAGCAGGCCATGGAGGACGCCAAGACCGACATCGCCTGGGGACACCAGATCCGCTCCTACGTGCTCGACCAGTCGCGCATCAAGGACCTGCGAACCAACGTGGAGAAAGGCGATACCCAGTCCGTGCTGGATGGCGCCCTCGACGATTTCATCAGCGCTTCGCTCAAGCAAGGCGTCTAGGATGACGCCCATGAACAGTTGCCATGCCCGCCATCGCCGTTCGCGCCATCCGCTCTGGCGCGAGACCATGATCGGCGCGGCGCTGGCGGTCCTTTGCGTCCTGCCCGAAGCCATGGCGCAGGATCGCAAAGTCGAAAGCGAGACTCCGGCACGCTCCGCAGCGAATCTGGAGCCACCCGACCTTCCGAATGCGCCGGCAGCAAGCGCAGCACTTTCCGAGGACACACGCCGATTCCGCACCCGGCTGGTGCTCTGGGGAGCGCCCGCCGGCGTGGCCGCCTACGGCGCCGCCAACTGGTGGGGTGGCGAAGTCGGCAACTTTCACACCGTCAGCGAAGGCTGGTTCGGCCAGGATACGTACTCGGGTGGCGCGGACAAACTGGGGCACGGCTTTTCCGCCTATCTGGGCATGAGAGTCGCGACCTGGGCGCTCGACTGGGCCGGGAACGACCACGGTGCTTCGATCCGTACGGCAAGCCTGCTTTCCCTGGGCACCTTCATGGCCATCGAGGCCTTTGACGGCTTCACGGAACAATACGGCTTCAGTCCCGAGGACGCGCTGGTCAGTGTCGCCGGCATCGCCCTGGGGTACGCGCAGGAGCGCTATCCCGGACTCGACGAGGTCCTGGATTTCCGCGTCCGCTATCAGCGCTCCGACGATGCGAAGCGGCTGGGGGAATATGACCCCGTATCCGACTATTCCGGCCAGACGTTTTTCATGGTTGCCAAGGCGTCCGGCTTCCCGGCACTGCGCCGGTCGCCGTGGACGCGCTACCTCGAGCTCGCGGTCGGCTATGGGACACGGGGTTACGAGCCAAACGACGGCGCGCCCGTCGATCCTCGCCGGCTACTTTACGTCGGAGTGTCCCTGAACCTCTCCGAAATCCTCAATGACACCGTGTTCCGCAAACATCGCGGCGGCTCGCCACAGAAGGTCACCAACGGAATCCTGGAGTTCGTCCAGGTTCCGGGCACCGGAGTCTATGCGGACCACCGACTCTAGCAATCATCGACCGGACTAATTGTCAAATACGACATGACAGAAAAAGAACAGCCGACGCCGCAGGACAGCAACCAGATCGTCGAGGAACGACGGGCCAAGTTGCGCGAACTGCGCACGCACGGCAACGCGTTCCCCAACGACTATCGCCGCAGCCATCTTGCGGCCGACCTGCATGCCGGATACGACGCCAAGGGCAATGAAGAACTGGAACCGCTTAACATAAAAGTATCGATTGGCGGACGGATGATGCTCAAGCGCGTGATGGGCAAAGCCAGTTTCGCCACCTTGCAGGACATGTCGGGACGGATCCAGCTTTACGTCAGCAACGACATCACGGGCGAAACAGTGCATGGGGCCTTCAAGCATTGGGACCTCGGCGACATCCTTGGCGCGGAGGGCACCCTGTTCAAGACCAAGACCGGCGAACTCACGGTCAAGGTGCAATCCCTCCGCCTGCTTTCCAAGTCCTTGCGTCCGCTTCCGGAAAAATTTCACGGCCTTGCCGACCAGGAACAGACATACCGGCAGCGGCACCTCGACCTGATTTCCAACCCGCAATCGCTGCACGTATTCCGAACCCGCTCCCGCCTGATCCAGGCGATGCGCGAATTCTTCAGTGGACGCGGCTACCTCGAAGTCGAAACGCCGATGATGCAGCCCATTCCCGGCGGCGCCGCCGCCCGCCCGTTCGTTACCCACCATAACGCGCTCGACATGACGCTGTTCCTGCGCATCGCGCCGGAGTTGTACCTCAAACGCCTGGTGGTGGGAGGCATGGAGAAGGTGTTCGAGATCAACCGCAACTTCCGCAACGAAGGCATCTCGACCCGGCACAACCCCGAGTTCACCATGCTCGAATTTTATGAGGCCTATCAGGACTACAACTACCTCATGGACCTGACCGAGGAGCTGTTGCGCGGGCTGGCGCAGCAGATTCACGGCAACACAACCCTGACCTATCAGGGCCAGGAAATCGATCTCGGCAAGCCGTTCGACCGGCTGACCATGGCCGAGGCAATAGCGAAATACAACCCGAAACATTCGCTGGCCGACCTGTCGAACCTGGACTACCTGCGCAAAGTGCTTGCCGCGTTCCAGGTAGAGGTTTTTCCCACCGATGGCCTGGGCCTGCTGCAATTGAAGCTGTTCGAGCAGATCGCCGAGGCCAAGCTGATCCAGCCGACCTTCATCGTAGCCCATCCCACCGATGTCTCGCCGCTGGCGCGCAGCAACGACGCGAATCCGGCCGTCACCGACCGCTTCGAGCTTTTCATCACCGGCCGCGAACTGGCCAATGGCTTCTCGGAGCTGAACGATCCGGAGGATCAGGCGGCCCGTTTCCTGCAGCAGGCGAAGGCCAAGGAAGCGGGCGACGAGGAAGCCATGTACTACGACGCGGACTACATCCGGGCTCTTGAATACGGGCTGCCGCCGACGGCAGGCGAAGGCATTGGCATCGACCGCCTGATCATGCTGTTTACAGACAGTCCGTCGATCCGCGACGTCATCCTGTTTCCCCAGATGCGCCCTGAATAGGTTTCGGGATTAGACTTTGAAGCCGAACCTTGAACCACGGAGGGCAAGGAGAGCACGGAGGAAGGACAAGACCAAGAATATTGTGAATTGGATAGCCCGCATCGGCGGTCAATTTTCGCACCGAGCCCGCTTTTGCAGTTTCCACATAACTCTTTCTCGTATTGGTTTTCCTCCGTGCGCTCCGTGTCCTCCGTGGTTCCAGATCTAGAGTTGTGAGATAAGCCATGACCCAGACCATTCCCCTGATCCTCTGGCAGCCTTCCAAAGATCGCATCGCGCGATCCAACATCACGGCCTTCATCAAGCTCGTCAACATGGAATACAAAGCCGGCCTGACGGATTCGGCTGCGCTTTTTGGCTGGTCCGTCGCCGAGCCGGAGAAATTCTGGACGGCGGTCTGGGATTTCTGCGGCGTCATTGCGGAAACCCGGGGCAAGCGCGTGCTGGCTGACGGCGACAAAATGCCGGGCGCGCAATGGTTTCCGGATGCGAAACTGAATTTCGCGGAGAACCTGCTGCGCCGGCGCGACGATGCCGCCGCGATGGTGTTCTGGGGCGAAGACAAGGTAAAGCGTCGCATGAGCCATGCGGCGGTTTACGACGCGGTATCGCGCACAGCCCAGGCCATGTCCACTGCCGGCGTGAAGGAAGGCGATCGCGTCGCGGCCTTCATGCCCAACATGCCCGAAACCATAATCTTCATGATGGCGGCCTCGAGCCTGGGCGCAGTTTGGTCATCCTGCTCGCCGGATTTCGGCGTCCAGGGCGTGATCGACCGCTTCGGCCAGATCGAACCGAAGCTGCTGTTCGCGGTCGAGGGTTATCACTACAACGGCAAGCCGCACGACACCCTGCCCCGTGTCGCGGACATCGTCGCCCGGCTGCCGTCGGTCGAACGCACGATCATCGTTTCGTACACGCGCGAGCAACCGGACATCTCGGCGATACCGCGAGCCGTTCACCTTGCCGCATTCGTGGCGCCTTATCGCAGCAAGGCCATCGCATTCAGGCGGCTGCCGTTCAACCATCCGCTTTATATTCTTTATTCTTCCGGAACCACCGGAGTGCCCAAGTGCATCGTCCATGGCGCCGGCGGCACGCTGCTGCAGCACCTCAAGGAACACCGCCTGCACACCGACCTCAAGCGCGGTGACCGGCTGTTCTATTTCACCACCTGCGGCTGGATGATGTGGAACTGGCTGGCGACCGGCCTTGCGTCGGAAGCGACGTTGCTCCTCTACGACGGTTCGCCGTTCTACCCGGGCCCGCGAATCCTGTTCGATCTTGCCGATGAGGAGTCCATGACCGTGTTCGGCACCTCGGCCAAGTACATCGACTCGCTCAACAAGGTAGGGGCGAAACCGATCGAGACCCACAAGCTGACGTCGCTCCGGACCATGACTTCGACCGGTTCCCCACTCGTGCCCGAAGGTTTCGACTACGTATATCGCGCCATCAAGAAAGACCTGCTGCTGTCCTCCATTTCCGGTGGCACCGACATCGTTTCCTGTTTCGTGCTCGGCAATCCGACGTTGCCCGTCTACCGTGGCGAGATCCAGTGCCGCGGCCTCGGCCTGAACGTCCAGGTGTTCGACGATGACGGCAAGACGGTGGTTGGGGAAAAAGGCGAACTGGTGTGCACCGCGCCCTTCCCTTCCATGCCGGTGCGGTTCTGGAACGATGCCGACGGTGCCAAGTATCGCGCCGCCTACTTCGATCGCTTCCCCGGCATCTGGTGCCATGGCGACTACATGGAGCTCACCACGCGAGGCACCGCCATTATTTATGGACGTTCGGACGCCACCCTCAATCCCGGTGGCGTGCGCATCGGCACCGCGGAAATCTATCGTCAGGTCGAGCAACTGAACGAGGTTTTGGAAAGCCTGGTCATCGGCCAGGACTGGGACAACGACGTGCGCGTGGTCCTGTTCGTGCGGCTGCGCGATGGGGCGAGGCTCGAGGAAGCGCTATCAAAAAGAATCCGCGACCAGATCCGCGGCAATACCACGCCGCGGCACGTGCCCGCGAAAATCGTCCAGGTCGCCGACATCCCGCGTACCAAGAGCGGCAAGATCGTCGAGCTTGCCGTACGCAACATCGTCCACGGACGGCCGGTCAAGAACAGCGAAGCACTGGCGAATCCCGAGGCGCTGGAGCATTTCAGGAATCGCCCTGAACTCAGGGAATAGTAGTCAGATTGGTAGCCGGTGAACGGAGGCGGGGCAAGAACACGGGTTCAGCTTGTACAGGACCGGCTGACTTTCTCTCGGTACGCAGCACCCGGCACCGACTTTCCCTTCGCCTTTTTTCCTTCGCTGCGCCGGCGGCGTACCGGATCCTGTCACTTCCAGAACTGCCACCAGGATTTATTCCCCAGCACGACCTTGGTGCCGGGATAGCTTGCATCCAGCGTGCGGCGGGCATCGTCGCGCAGGTCGGTAATTCCCATCTCGTCGTAGGCCTTCACCAGGACCTTGAGTGCGCGCTCTATCGCGGGCGCCTTGGGGTAGTTGACCACGGCGTACTGGGCCCGGTTCACGGCCGCGACATAGGCGCCGCGCCGCAGGTAGTACTCGGCAACGTTCACCTCGGCCGCAGCCAGCACGTTCACCAGGTAATTCATGCGCAGCCGCGCATCGGGCGCATATTTGCTGTCGGGGTAACGCGTCACCAGTTCCTTGAAGGCGTCGAAGGCTTCCTGGGCCGCCTTTGGATCGCGCTCGGTCATGTCCTTGGGCGCAATATAGCCCATGATGCCCAATTCCTCGTTGAAGTTGATGCGGCCCTTCAAGTAGTAGGCGTAATCGACATTCGGGCTTTCCGGATGCAGTTTGATGAACCGATCCACTGCGGCCAGTGCCTGTTCGTGATTGCCGTCCTTCCACTGCGCGTACGCGGTCTCGATCTGCGCCATCTGCGCATAGCGCCCGTACGGATAGCGCGACTCAAGCTTTTCGTAATAGCCGACCGCCTTCTGGTAGTTCTTGCTCTCCAGTTCTTCCTGCGCGGCGCTGTAAATCCGCTCGGGGGTCCAGTTCTTGGTCTCGTCGATCGGGTCGATCGCGCACCCGGCGATCAGTATCAGGGGAAGAATCGCTACACTTAGCCTGTTGAGAAGCCCCTGCCTGAGGACATCACTGCGTTTCATGACGGAATCCGCGAAAAAGTTGCCGAATTATATAGAAAACCCCTGCTCTGACCGCGACCGCAGGCTGGCCGTTCCCGAAGAATGCGCTGGCCTGCGCCTGGATCAGGCCCTCACGCGCCTGTTGCCGGAGTACTCCCGCAACCGCTTGCAGGACTGGATACGCGGCGGCCATGTCACAGTGGATGGCGCAGCGGCGGCGGCGAAATCGAAGGTATGGGGCGGGGAGATCCTCCTGGTAAGACCCCAGGCCGCCCCCGGCGACGTCGTCCATGAAGCGGAGGACATTCCGCTCGATATCGTGTTCGAGGACGAACACATCCTGGTGATCGACAAGCGGGCTGGCCTGGTCGTGCACCCGGGCAGCGGCAACTGGAGCGGCACCATGCTCAACGCACTGCTGCAGCATGCGCCAAGGCTGGCGGACATTCCCCGGGCGGGCATCGTGCACCGGCTGGACAAGGACACCAGCGGCCTTCTGGTGGTAGCGAAGACGCTGCAGGCGCAGACCGACCTGGTGCGCCAGTTGCAGGCGCACACCGTGTCGCGCGAGTATATTGCTGTGACGCACGGCGTGGTGACCGCGGACGGCATGGTGGAAGCCCCCATTGGCCGCCATCCGGTCAGTCGCACGAAAATGGCGGTGGTCGCCACAGGCAAACCCGCGATAACGCACTACACCGTGCGCGCCAGCGGCGGCGGCTGGTCGCTGCTCGACTGCAAACTGGAAACCGGGCGCACTCACCAGATCCGCGTGCACCTGCATTCCATAGGCCATCCGCTTATCGGCGACCCCGTCTACACCACCAGCCGCATGCACATCAACCTGCCGCAGGAAGCGCTGGATTTCCCGCGCCAGGCCCTGCATGCCGCACGCCTCGCGCTGTCCCATCCCGATAGCGGCCGTCCGCTGTCCTGGAAAGCGCCGCTTCCCGCCGATATCGATGCGCTGATAGAGGTGCTCAATGCGTGAAGTCCCGGCCGACTGGATCGTCCCCGACTGGCCGGCGCCGCCGCGGGTCAGGGCGCTGGTGACCACGCGCAGCGGCGGTGTCAGCACCGGTCCGTACACCAGCCTCAATCTGGGAATGCGCGTGAACGACGATCCGGCCGTGGTGGAACGCAATCGCGCCCGCTTGAGCAGCCACCTGCCGGAGGAGCCCCGCTGGCTGATACAGGTGCATGGAAACCGGGTGGTGGATGCCGGCGAGCTGCACAGGCCCATCGAAGCCGATGCCGCGGTCAGCCGCACCACTGGCGCGGTATGCGCGGTGATGATCGCCGACTGCATGCCGGTGCTGCTTACCGACCGCGCGGGCACCGTGGTGGGCGCAGCCCACGCGGGCTGGCGCGGTCTGGCAGCGGGCGTGGTCGAGCATACGGTGCAGGCGATGGCGGTCCCGCCGGCGGACCTGGTTGCCTGGCTCGGCCCCGCGATCGGACCGGCCGCATTCGAAGTCGGCGCTGATGTGCGCGATGCCTTCGTCGTGCAGGACGCGGGCGCTGCCTGCGCATTCGTCGACCACAAGCCCGGCAAATGGCTTGCGGACCTGTTCACCCTCGCACGGCGGCGATTGCACGCGATCGGCGTCAACGACGTCCATGGCGGAGGCCTGTGCACGGTAGCGGATCCCGGGCGCTTCTACTCGCACCGCCGCGACAGGATCACCGGCCGCATGGCGGCGCTAATCTGGTTATCCGCCTGAGGGCTTGGCAGTCTGGTTATCCGCCTGAAGGCCTGGCAGTCCGGCTTTCCGCTTGAGGACTTGACAGGGCGTATATACTCCCCGCCGTTGCTTTCCCTGTCGCAGTTGTCATGTCCACACTAGCCTGGATCATTACCGCCAGCATCGCGGGCGCCGTGCTGAGCGTTGCCGGCGCCGCCGCGTTTGCCTTGCGCGTTTCCCCCGCCCGCATCCCCATGCTGATCAGCTACGCGATCGGCGCCTTGCTGGGCGCGGTATTCCTCGAGATCCTCCCCCACGCCCTCGAGCAGGCGGGCAACGTTCATGCCCTCACCGGCGTGATCCTGGCCGGCATCCTGGTGTTCTTCGTACTCGAGAAACTGGTGCTGTGGCGCCACTGCCATACCGAGGAATGCGAGGCGCACGACCAGCATGCCGATGCCGGCGACCACGGGCGCAGCGGCACCATGATCATGGTCGGCGACACCATCCACAATTTCGTCGACGGCGTGATCATCGCGGCGGCATTCCTGGCGGATACCACGCTGGGCCTGGTTACCGCACTCGCCATCATCGCCCACGAGATTCCGCAGGAGATCGGCGATTTCCTGATCCTGCTGCACTCGGGGTATAGCAAGGCCCGCGCCTTCGCGTTCAACCTCGTGTCCAGCCTGGCGACTTTGCTGGGCGGACTGCTGGCCTATGCCGCCCTGCAGTCGCTGCAGGAGTGGGTTCCCTACCTGCTTGGCATCGCCGCGGCGAGCATGCTCTACGTCTCCGTCGCCGACCTGATCCCGGGTTTGCACAAACGACCCGAACTCCGCGCCACCGTGGAACAGGTCCTATTGATCTCGCTCGGCATCGGTTCGATCGTGCTGGTCGATGTCGCGGTAGGCAGCTTCGTCTGAGGGTGGCGCCGTCCGCCGCCGGCGGCCGAACAGGAAGGCGACAATTGCCAGCGGCAGCACGCCATAGAGCAGGAATGTCAGGGCGCCTGAGATGAAGGTCTTTTCCGTCGTCGCCATCATCAGGATGACGTAGATCCAGCCAATCGCAACAATGTACATCCGGCTTGACTCGCAAAGGTCCGCAGTCAAGAATTCTAACCGGATTGTCCGTCCTTCCTGCCGGCTCGAACCGAAGCATGAGCTCCCCAGCAAAAAAGCCCCCGACCAGCGCCGTCGAAGAACTTGCCGGCGCCAACGAGGCGCTCATCAGGGATTTCCTTGCCCGGCTGCCCATTTCCGGAAGCTTCGATTTTGCCGCATTTGCGAAGCAGTTCGTCCAGGGTTCTGCCCCGCAACGCGAGAAATTACTCAGACTTGAAGAGGATTTCTACCGCGGGCACCAGAGATTGTGGTCACGCATCGTCGAAGGCGCACAAGCTGCCGATGAAGCAGATGACGGCGATCATCGCTTCGCTGCACCGGAATGGCGCGAACTGCCGTTCTTTCGCTATCTGCGGCAGGCCTATAAGCTGAATACGCAATTCCTCATGCAACTGGGCGATATGGCGGAACTCGAGCCGCATTCGAAACGACGGCTGCAATTCGTCCTGCGCCAGTTCGCAGATGCCATCGCACCCACCAACTACGCCGCAACCAATCCAGAAGTGATCAGGCTTGCCGCGGAAAGCGGCGGCGAGAGCATCGCCCAGGGAATGAAGCTGCTGGCCGGCGACCTTGCGCAGGGGCGGATCTCGATGACCGACGAACGCGCCTTCGAGATCGGCCGCAACGTCGCCGTAACGCCGGGCTCGGTGGTGCTGGAAAATGACGTGATGCAGTTGATCCAGTATTCGCCCTCGACGAGCGAGGTCCATGAGCGCCCGCTGCTGATCCTGCCGCCGTTCATCAACAAGTTCTACATCCTCGACCTGCAGCCGGACAATTCCTTCGTGCGCTTCTGCGTCGAGCAGGGCTTCACGACCTTCATCGTCTCCTGGCGCAACATGCCGCCCGAACTCGGCCACCTCAACTGGGATGACTATGTGCGCCAGGGCGTACTCGAGCCGCTCAAGGCCATACGCTCCATCTCGGGCAGCGACCAGGCGAACACCCTGGGCTTCTGCGTCGGCGGCACCCTGCTTGCCACCGCGCTCGCAGTCCTGGCGCATCGCCAGGACAAATCCGTGAGTTCGATGACGCTGCTCGCCGCAATGCTGGATTTTTCCGAGACCGGCGACATCAGCGTTTTCATCGACCGCGATTTCGTCGAGCAGGCGGAAAAAGACTACCGCGAGACCGGCGTGATGCACGGCAGCCGCCTCGCAGCAACCTTCGCCACGCTGCGCGCCAACGACCTGGTCTGGCATTTCGTCATCAACAATTACCTCAAGGGCCGCGAACCGCGCGCCTTCGATCTCCTTTACTGGAATGCCGACGGCGCCAACGTTCCGGGCCGCCTGTATGCGTACTACCTTCGCAACATGTACCTGGAGAACAACCTGAGGATTCCCGGTAAACTCGTTTCATGCGATGTGCCGGTGGATCTCGGCAGCATCGATCTTCCGGCCTATGTGTTGGCGACGCGCGAGGACCACATCGTTCCCTGGAAGACCGCGTTCGCAAGTGCCGGACTCCTGGGGCCGCGCACCGAATTCGTGCTCGGCGCCAGTGGCCACGTTGCCGGCATCGTCAATCCCGCGAGCAGGAACCGCAGGAATTTCTGGAGTGGCGGCGCTGCAATTACGGATGCGGAAGAATGGCTCGACAACGCAACGCAACATGCGGGAAGCTGGTGGACGCACTGGACGGACTGGTTGCGGGGCAAATCCGGCGAAAGGATGGCGGCCCCCGCGGCGACGGGCAACGCCAGCTACCCGGCAATCGAACCGGCGCCGGGGCGCTACGTGAAGGAAAAGTCCGGCTGAGCAGCGGGCAGTGCGAAGGTCCATAACAAACACAATTCCGGGAGAAGATGTTTCATGGCAAAACGAAATGTGCTGGTAACCGGCGGTATGGGCGGTCTCGGAGAATCCATCTGCACCAAGATGGCGGACCAGGGGTATACCGTGCTGACCACCTATTCGCCCGGCAACAAGAAGGCGGAGGAGTGGCTCAAGGCCATGCAGGCACGCGGCTACAAGTTTCGCGCTTATGCCGCGGACGTAGCGGACTTCGATTCCTGCACCGCATGCATCGCCAAGATCGCCGCGGAAGTCGGCCCCGTGGACGTGCTGGTCAACAACGCCGGCATCACCCGCGACATGACATTCAAGAAAATGACCAAGGCCGACTGGGACGTGGTGATCGGCACCAATCTGGACAGCGTGTTCAATATGACGAAGCAGGTGCTCAACGGCATGGTCGAGCGTAACTGGGGCCGGATCATCAACGTATCCTCGGTGAATGGGCAGAAAGGCGCGTTCGGCCAGACGAACTACTCTGCCGCCAAGGCGGGGATGCACGGCTTCACCAAGGCGCTGGCCTACGAGGTGGCAAAAAAGGGCGTCACCGTCAACACCATCTCGCCCGGCTACATCGGCACCAAGATGGTGACCGCCATTCCCCAAGACATCCTCGACTCCAAGATCCTGCCGCAGATTCCCTTGGGGCGCCTCGGCATGCCCGAAGAAGTCGCCGGCCTGATCATCTACCTGGCCTCGGATGAAGCCGCTTTCGTCACCGGCGCCAATATTTCGATCAACGGCGGTCAGCACATGTCTTGAAAGCAGGCGCGAGGTACGAGGCACGAGGCGCGAGGGACTGCCAGACTCGTTACCCCTAACCCTTCAACCCGTCACCGCGCGACCCGTTCCAGGGTCGCGCTTTGGACAATTCCTGACATTATTGGCCCCAAATTGGGGCAAAAAAAACCCCGGTGGGAAACCCACCGGGGTTGAACCTTTACCAAAGGAAAACCTTTAGATAAAGGGGGAGGAGCCTTACGAATCCGTTACTTCCGCCGGCCTATTCATACTTTTACTTGCTGTCAATCCCGCTCCGGGCGGGCATTTCGCGCCGGGTTGCCACCCTGCAACCCACATCAATTTGTTCCGGTTAGTGCCTTGATCCGGTTATCTTCACCCCGCCTTACAGCGGCCAAGCCTCCGCCTGCCGCCCCTTCACCTTCACTACCTTGCCTAACCAAAGGCAATCTGCATGCCAGCGCCTTCGCTCCCGTTCCAGCCCCAGTTTTGCCCCCGTTTGCAGGCAATACTCAGGTCGGCGGCTTTTCCGAACTCTGACGACCGACCGCTTTTAGTTCCGCGCAGGAGCCCGTGCACGTGCGCGAACCACTTTCAATTTGATGTTTCCTCGGGGACAATTCCGAACGAGCAATACATTACCTGGCCCAGATTGCTGCATTGCGATTGCTGCATCGCAGCAGTGCAATACTAGGCATCGCAATATTCGAAGTCAACAATTTTTATCGCATCTTTTGTCGCATCGCATAAACTTTGGTATAACCTAATTATCAGATGGTTATAATCCGCCCCTCGCGCGCCGCGTCATAACCGCCTCGGACAACTTTCCGGACTGCACAAAAATGAGTGAAGAGCTTCGCCTGATCAAGAAGTACCCCAACCGCCGTCTCTACGACACCGCAACGAGTAGTTACATCACGCTCGCTGACGTGAAGCAGTTGGTACTCGACCAAGTCAGCTTCAAAGTCGTCGATGCAAAAAGCGAGGAAGACCTCACGCGCGCAATCCTGCTGCAGATCATCCTGGAGGAAGAAAGCGCCGGCGCGCCGATGTTCTCCTCCGACATGCTCTCGCAGATCATCCGCTTCTACGGCAACGCCATGCAGGGCATGATGGGCAGCTACCTCGACAAGAACATCCAGACCTTCGTCGAAATCCAGCGCCGCTTGCAGGAGCAGAGCGTGCCGAAGTTCGGGGACAACCCGATGCTGAACGCCGAAGCCTGGAGCCAGTTCGTGAAAATGCAGGGCCCGACGATCCAGGGAATGATGTCGAGCTACCTGGAACAGAGCGCCACGACGTTCCTCGACATGCAGCAGCAGTTGCAGAAGCAGGCCCGCTCCATTTTCGGCAGCTTCCCGTTCGGCTTCCCCGGTGGCCCGCAGGACAAGGATGCCGAGCCCGCCGCTGCGGATGAAGCCCTTAAGCAGCCGCAGAAGAAAACCGGATCCTGACGCGACCTTACCCATTTCATCAGACGGCGCCGGGCTACCAGCCCCGCGCCGTTTTTCATCCCCAACCCGAATGAGCACCGTCAAAACCGCCAAACCCCGCAAAGCCGCGACCGCCGCCCCGAGAGTGGGCTTCGTCTCGCTCGGCTGTCCGAAAGCGCTGGTGGATTCAGAACGCATCCTCACGCAGTTGCGCGCCGAGGGTTACCTGATCTCGCCCACGTACGCCGACGCCGATCTGGTGGTGGTCAATACCTGTGGTTTCATC